>CAZPXF010000027.1:0-22889 GCA_964590945.1 uncultured Lachnospiraceae bacterium
TTCACAGTTCCATATTATATAATGTAAATGACCTTTCGTCAAGTCTTGAAAATTCAACAATTTGCATGAAAAATCAGTAGGATAACAGGCAACATTACCTAATTTTTCTTTTTCAGAAAATAATTCAGTATCCCGCCTCCGACAATAATGATTACAGCAAGGATGACAACTCTTTTTGCCGCTTCCTGCGGCAGTTGTCCTTTGCTTCCAATAGAGTCTTTATAAAAAACCAGTGTATATTCCACTTCATGAGGTGTTCCCATCGCCGTCGTATCTCCGATCACGGTCATTTCCTGATCCCAGCAGGCAATCGGAATTTCAAATACAGAATTGGCATTTTCTTCACTCATATTCATATATTTTTCCGTTCCAACGATCATATAATCATAGTTGGAGCTGCTCCACTCAACATGTGCATAGGCTTTTCCATCTCTGACGATGAGCAGAGTCGGAGATGTAATATACGCCTTCCCGCTGCCGCCTTCCATCTCCAGAGATACCGAATATTCTCCATCCTTCCGGTCAATGTCAACCGGTGTGACAGGTTCCAGCCTTATGTCCTCCTCGTCATTGTCCGGATTGTCATAAGCATTTACTGCCTTTTCAATCAGATCATAATCCGGCAGTTCAACGAGAAGGGCTTCTTTTGGGAGGCTCGAAGCTTCAAACAAAATCTTATATTCGCACCATTTCCGTGAAGCAGCATCATACACCGCACAGGAAATCTCCTGATCCAGCGTTTCCACACTGACGGAAAATACAGACTTGTCCTCACCCGACAAAGGCGCATAGCTCGTATTCCCTGTTTTAAGCTGTGTATAATCTTCATTTTCCACGGTCAACTGCGCACTCATCTTCCCATTCGTCACCGTCAGCCTTGCTTCTTCGAAAACGAGCGCCGGATCGCTGATCTTTACATCGATGGAATATTCCCCATTCCGAATTTCATTTCCATAGATCGGCAGCATCCCATACGAAGCCAGACTATCTGAATCCGTATCGCCCCGGAAATCCGCAGAATCATTTGAATCCGCATCCGCCGCATAAAGAGGCAGCGCCTGTCCGAAAATACACAGCGCCGCCATCAGAAACGCGGCGGCCAGGGCTGCTGTCCTTTTATTTTTCCCAAAAAAACTCTTTTTCTTTAACATATTGTGATACCTGTACATTATTATAATGTCTTCTTTTTATATACAAACCATGCCGCAATCGCTGTAAATACAGCCAGATAGATAAGCAAAATGAAAATCCCGGAAAGCGAGACTTCTGTTCCTGATGCGATTCCCCGGATCATGCCGCTTGCCTGCGAGAGCGGCAATGCGGAAATCAATTCCCGCAGACCGGACGGCATTTTGTCCGTAGAGAAAAAGGTGTTGCACATATACGACATCGGCATAATGATATAATTGGAAAATCTCGGCACATCCGCGTGATTTTTTGCGATAAAGGAGACCACTACCCCCAGCGACGAAAAGACCGCGCCGTTTAGAAACATGATCAGAAAAGACCACCCATTGTAGATCAGACCTGTCCCGATCGGAAGCGTCAGCACAATGATGACGCCGCCTGCATACAGTCCCCTCAAGGAGCCGCCCACGATCTGTCCGGCGATAAACTGCCAGAGCGGGGTCGGGGAGATCATGACCTGATCAAAAGCCTTCTCATATAACCGCTGCACATTCAGATTCTGGGCGATGGCATTGAAGCTCCCGTTCATCGTCGTCAATGCTACAACGCCGGGGATCAGGTAATACAGATACGGCTGTCCATGTGAGGTTGTCTGGATCCCGAACCCGAAAACGATCAGATACATCAGCGGCGCTACCAGCGCCGCCAGCGTGATCTTATAAAAATCCCGCCGGAATTCCACCCATTTTTCCCAAAGTATTGCCATCATTCCCATACTGTTCTCCTTTTTAAAGCTACTGCCGCTCCGGCCTTGCGGCTTTTGATCGCCGCCATTCCTGCGGCTGCTGCCATAACCCTTACAGCCGGGTTCCGCAGCGCATGACGAAGACGTCCTCAAGCGTCGTATCCCGAAGAGCAAACTGCCCTGTCATCTGTCCGATACGCGCGACAGCCTCCTCACGGGTATGGAAATAATAACTCCGGATCCCGTCGGGAACAGACTCATCCACCGCAAAGGCTCCAAGCTCTTCAATAAAGCCTTCCGGAGTGTTGACCTCATCCAGTCTGCCCTGGTTCATCATCGCCACACGGCTGCACAGCGACTGTGCTTCTTCTATATAATGTGTCGTCAGAAGGATCGTCAGATCGTTCCGGTTCAGCTTGTGGAGCAGGTTCCACATCTGCCGTCTGGACAATGCATCCATCCCGGCTGTCGGTTCATCCAGAATCAATATCTCCGGGTCAGTCAGAAGCGCCCGGCATACCATGAGCTTCCGTTTCATGCCGCCGGAGAGCTTGCGGACGGTCCTCTTCCGGTATTTGATAAGATCGCAGAAGGACAGCAGCTCCTCCGTTCTTCTCCGGATCTCTTTCACCGGCATATAGTAAAGGCGTCCCTGATATTCCATGATCTCATCCATCGTCATGTCCTGCCGCATGGAATATTCCTGCGTGATCACACTGAGCTTCCGCTTCAGATCCGTCCGTTTCCTCGTCAGAAGCTCCCCGCCGATGTAAATTTCCCCCGACGTCGGAAGAAGCAGGGTGGATAACATGCTGATGGTCGTCGTCTTTCCGGCGCCATTCGGCCCCAGAAGGCCGAAGAATTCTCCCTTTTCAATCCTCAGATTCAGAGAATCCACCGCCGTAAAATCATCAAATTTTTTCGTAAGATTTTGAAGCCTGATCATACGTATTATCTCTCCGGTTCCTTTGCAATAATCAGGGAATAGTAGCCGGAATCATCCGGAATTTCATCCGCTCCATAGTAAATGTGCTCATTCTCCATCCCGCAGTTCTCCACAGCAACAACGTCGTATCCGCTCTTTTTCAGCGCTTCCTTGACCTGCTTCATTTTCCGGCCCGACTTCATAAGTACATAATTTCCCGGCGCCGACAGCATATCCTCCTGCCTGTGTACTGCCGGAAGAATGTGAAGCTCCTCCTGCCAGATCGTCAAAGGCCGGTTCACCCTCGCCGCCGCCGCGCAGAAAGATGGTATTCCATTTACCAGCTCCGTAGTATAGCCGTCCTTCTCCACGATCCTCTGCAGATAGGTGAAGGTGGAATAAATCGTTGAATCTCCCAGCGTGAGGAAAACGACATTCTCCCCCTTTTCGAGATGGCTTTCGATCGTCTTTGCACCCTTTAGATGATTCTCCATCTGCTCTTTTTTATCGTGTGTCATCGGCATGTAAATCGGGAGCAGCTCCTTCTCTTTCAGCTCCGGAACTGCCTGAACGGCGATCCGGTACGCCACCGTTTCAGATGCAGCTTTCCCCGGTACGGCGATCACCTTATTTTCACGAATGAGCCGTACTGCTTTTAATGTCATCAGCTCCGGATCGCCCGGTCCGACGCCGACGCCAAATAATATCCCTTTCATTTACCTTCCTCCTGCTTCATATTCACTTACCTTCCGCCTGCTTCATAGAGCAGCGCATTACAGATGGCCGCCGCTACGTTGCTGCCTCCTTTTCGTCCTTTTGCTACTATATATGGCATATCTGTTTCGAGAATCATTTCTTTAGAAACTTCAACATTTACAAATCCGACCGGAACTCCGATGACCAGTATCGGATCGATCTTTCCTGCGTCATAAAGCTCCCGGATCCGGATCAATGCCGTCGGCGCATTTCCGATCGCAAAGATCAGCGGTTCTCCCAATGCCGCCGCCTTATCCATACAGACCGAAGATCGGGTCGTCCCCTGTTCCTTTGCCATCCGCGCCACATCCTCATCGGAAATAAAATTGTAAAGCTTCCCGCCGTATCTGCCAAAGGCCTTTTTACTGATACCGGAGAGCGCCATCTTTGTGTCTGTCACGATGGACGCCCCGTTTCGGATTGCTTCGATCGCATCCGGAATTACATGCTCCGAAAATTTCAGATTAACCGCATAATCAAAATCCGCAGATGTGTGAATACATCTCTTTATGACCGGTTCCAGCTCCGGCTCCAGCGCGATTCCTCTTTGCTGCAATTCTTCTCCGATGATCTCAAAGCTTCTTTTTTCAATGTCCATCGGCAGAATCTGTTCTATCCTTCTATTCATGATCCGCTCCTTTTTCCGGCATTCCCAGGATCCGGTATATTTTCTCCATGTCAAGAGATTCCCTCAATGTATCCGCCAGTTTGTCGTACTGGCTTTCTTTATAAGATTGGTAATCCTGCAGTGAAATTGTTTCGTAAGCAATTCCTTTCTTTTCAGCCAGCGCCCGTAGTATTCCATCGATGATCTGCTCATTGTCGAACAGGCCGTGGATGTAAGAACCGTACACCTGACCATCAGTAAATCCGTCCTCCCTTTCGTCCTGCTCCCCGGACAGATGAATGCACGTAAGCGGGATTACATCCTTCTCTTTTCCAGGCGTCACTGAGCTTTTCCCCATATGGATCTCATAGCCATCCACGGGCAGTCCTTTCAACTCCCGGAAAATTCCCTGCTCTGCGCTTATTTTCCCTTCGATCCGCCTTCTTGCCTTTTCCTCCTCGAAAACCGTGTTCACCGGAAGAAGGCCCATCCCCCGCATACGGCCTCCGCTTTCCACCCGGTGCGGATCGCAGATTTCTTCTCCCAGCATCTGATAGCCGCCGCAGATTCCGAATACAACGGTTCCCCTCGCATGAGCCTTTCGTATTGCCGCTTCCAGACCATTTTGGCGGATCGCCGCCAGATCGCCCATCGTATTTTTGCTTCCGGGTAAAATAATAAGATCGGGATTTCCAAGCTCCGCCGCCCTGCCTACATATCTGAGGGAAACTCCGTCGATGCTTTCAAAACGGTTAAAATCAGTAAAATTGGAGATCCTCGGCAGGCGGATCACAGCGATATCGATGGCGGCCGCATCCTTCTTCCCGGACAGCCGCGAAGAAAGACTGTCCTCATCCTCGATATCCAAATGGGTATAAGGCACAACCCCAACAACAGGAATCCCGCATTTTTCCTGTATCATCTCAATCCCCGGATCTAAAATCGTCTTATCCCCGCGGAATTTGTTGATGATGAGGCCGCAGATGCGCTCCTGCTCCTCTTTTTCAAGAAGCGCAACCGTCCCGTAGAGCTGTGCAAAAACACCGCCCCGGTCGATATCTCCCACAAGAAGTACCGGAGCATCCACCATTTTCGCAAGCCCCATATTGACAATATCATTCTCCTTCAGGTTGATCTCCGCAGGCGATCCGGCGCCCTCGATCACGATAATATCGGCCTTTTTATCCAGCACATTGTAGGCGCGAAGAATGTCCGGAACCAGCTTCTTTTTAAATTGAAAATACTCCCTTGCAGGCATATTTCCGATGGAGATTCCATTTACGATCACCTGTGAACCTGCATCATTGGTCGGCTTCAGGAGGATCGGATTCATGCAGACGTCCGGCTCCATTCCCGCCGCCTCCGCCTGTACGACCTGCGCGCGCCCCATTTCCAGCCCTTCTTTTGTAATATAAGAATTGAGCGCCATATTCTGTGATTTAAACGGCGCCGCCTGATATCCATCCTGCTTGAAAATACGCAGAAGTCCCGCCGTCAAAAGACTTTTCCCGGCGTTGGACATCGTTCCCTGAATCATGATCGCTTTCGCCATTTACCTCACCTCCATAGATCTCCCGCAGGGTAGTTTCATGCCAGCCATAGATCTGAGGCAGGACTGTTCCATGTACTCATCCATCCATTCGCGCATCGCGCAGACCAGCGCTTTATTATCCGCATGGGATCGAACCGCGATCCGGTAAAAGCCTTTCCCAAGTCCCCGGTAGTTGCTGCAATCCCGGATCAGAAACCCTTTTGACAGCAGCGCCCCCGCCAGCTCTTTCTGACCTTCCACATCCTGCGGCGTCCGGAAAAAAAGGAAATTCGCTGCGCTTCCATATACACGGAAGTCCAGCTGCTTCAGTTCACGTACCAGCCAATCTTTTTCTTGTTTTAAATATTTTCTCGTTTCTTCTATGTATTCCTGGAGTCCTGCCGCCGCGCATCCGGCCTTCTGTGCGGGAACAGATACGTTCCAGGGCTGGCTGACCCGGCGCATCTGCCGGATGAGATTCCTGTTGCTGCAGATTCCATAGCCAAGCCGGATCCCCGGCATTGCAAATAGTTTCGTAAACGCCTTCAGGATGAACAGATTCGGATGATCCGGCACAAATCTTCGCAGCGATAACTGCTCCTCACAGGGAACAAAATCCAGAAAGCACTCATCCGCCACAAGGATCGTCCCTGTCTCGCCGCATCTTTTCAAAACCCGCAGCAGCCACTCCGGATCATACAGCTGTCCGGTCGGATTATTCGGATTGCACAGAAACAGCATTTCTACAAGCGGATCAATCCGGTCGATCATGTCCTCCCCCGGCAAAAATCCATTTTCCTCACGAAGCTCATAAAAGCAGATCTGACAGCCGCAGCTGGACAGCGCACGCTCATACTCCTGAAATCCCGGCGAAACCAGCAGCGCCTTTTTCGGCCGTACTGCCGCTGTGAGCTGGAAAATAAGTTCTGCCGCCCCATTTCCGCAGATGATCTGTTCCGGCAGCGCTTCCTCCCTCTTCGCAATGCTTTCTCTTAAATCCCTCATCCAAACGTCCGGATAATGCTCGCAGGCGTCAGCGCTTTTCAGAAGCGCCTCTTTCACTTCCTCCGGCATCCCAAGGAAATTCATGTTCGCTGAAAAATCTATGCAATTCAAATGACTGTATATATCCCCGCCATGCTGATACATATCATGATCAATCCTTTCAAAATCGTAAATATTACAGCTCCCACCGCAAGCGTCAGATACATGATCTGATCTGCCCGTTCGATATCCGCCCGCTCAATATCCCGGCGCGCATCCCCAATGTATTCTTTCTCATAGAGCTTCCCAAAGTAAAATGCATTTCCGGCAAGGCGGACCCCTAAGGCTCCGGCCATGACGCTTTCTGTCTGAGCCGCGTTCGGACTGGCATGTTTTCTGCGGTCTCTTTTATAAATTTCAAATGCCCGCCCGGCAGGATACCCTCCGATAGCGCTTCCCGCCAGCATGAACAGAGCGCTGAGCCTGGACGGTATGAAATTGGCGATATCATCCAGCTTCGCCGCAGAACGTCCGAAATAGAGGTATTTTTCATTTTTATATCCTACCATGGAATCCATCGTATTAATGCTTTTATAAAGAAATCCTAAGGCCGCCCCGCCGATCATCATATAAAAAAGCGGCGCGATCACTCCGTCCGATGTATTCTCGGCAACAGTCTCCACCGCGGCCTTGATAACGCCTTCTTCGCTGAGTTCCTTTGTATCACGGCCCACGATCATAGATACCGCCGTTCTTCCGGCGTCCAGTCCTTCTCTTTCTAAAGCTGTACAGACCTTCATGCTTTCTGTCTTTAAGGACTTCGCCGCAAGAAGCAGCCACGCGAAAACCGTCTCAAGAAGCAGATACCAGATCCAGTGTATGTTCCATGCGATCACAAGCAGCGCCGCCGGGATCAGCGTACTGATAAGGCAGACGGTTACCACAAGGCAAACCCCGGCCCGCCTCTCCGCCGCGTTCAAAATATCCTGCTCCGGCTGATTTTCCGCTGCTTCCCGAACGCCTCTTCGCAGGCGTTTTTCTGTTTTCGAGATCAGCCGCCCGATCAGGCAGATCGGATGCCACCACACGTTCGGATCGCCAAATATCAGATCCAAAATGACCCCCAGCAATACGGCTATTGTTGAAACCAATACGTACATATTTCCACTTCCTCACCGAAGCTTTTGCCCCAGTCCGCAGATGACCCGGTACACTTCGCTTCCATTTTCAGCGATCAGACAACCGATCCTGCCGCAGCACTCCCGGTAGATCCGGTCTTTCTTCTCTATCGGAACAACGCCGCAGCCCATCTCCTGAAGCTCGATAATCAGGGACGGATTCCGCCGGATGATCTCCCGCACACGCGCAGACAGCGCTGCCTGTATTTCTTCCGGCGCCGGACCGCAGGATCCATCTTCCAGCTCCCGCCTGATCCAAAGCTCGAAATTCATGACGCAATCGCAGGTGCACAGCTCTTCAAACGTTGCTTCTTTTCCATTTCTGACAACGCCGCCATCCGGCAGAAAATGCTCCCGGATAAAGGATGTTTTTCCTTGAAACGCCCCGCCTGTTACTAATATCATCCCAGCACCACCTTCTGAACGATCATCACGGCAAGCGCCATGACAATTTCACATAATTGCAGGAAATATCCTGCAAGATCCCCTGTGATCCCTCCGAATTTCCGGTAGGACATCGACCGGTAATAAGCAAATACCGCAAGGCCCGCAAGGACTGCCGCGGCGCCGTATCTCCAATCCGTCAGGACCATCACCGCTCCATACAGAAACGCCTGCACCCCAAGAATCCTTCCGGCCCTTTTCTTATCCGCCATATCTGCAAACGTTGCCGCAAGGCCGCTGTTTTTGGCGCAGCAGAACCGTGTGACGGAAAATCCGCTTAAGGCGCGGCTGAAGAGAAACGAAACGGCAAGAACCCCTGCCGCTTCCGCCTCTGCGATCTCGCTCCAGACGGCGGCATAGGATAACAGATATACTCCGCCAAGCAGCACCGCAAAGGCTCCGGAATTTGGATCCTTTAAGATTTCCAGCCGCTTATCCGGACTTTGCCACGAGCTTAGGGCGTCCACCGTATCAAGGAATCCATCCATATGGATCCCCCCTGTCACAAAAACCGGGATCAGGGTAAATAAAACCGCCCGGAATATTTCCCCGACTCCGAGAACCGGCGCCATATAATACCACAAAAGCGCCAAACCTCCGCAGACGATCCCGACAAGAGGAAAATAACACAGGGAAAAGCGCATATTTTCTTTTGTCCAGTTTACCTTTGGCATCGGCACTTTACTGTACATGGAAAATGCGATGACCAGACCTTCCAACTGCTTCATAATCAACTCCTGTCAGCTCCCCGAAATGCGTTTCCCGGCGAAAGCAAACCTCTCCTCTCATATCCGGCAGCCAAAACCGGAATCCCGCAGACCACCTCAAACACCTGATCGGCGATCTTCGCTATCCCTTCATTTACTTTTCCGAGACACGCAAGATAATCCATCGTTCCCGCATCATATTCGCACCCATCGGAGAAAACCGAATTGGTGACGATCACCATATGCTCCGCCCGCTCCTTCACCTGGCGGACGCCGTTCAGGATGATCTCCGCCGTATCTGACCTGCGTCCTTCTGGTGAAAACATTTCATTTGCCACCAGGTTCGACATACACTCCAAAAGAACGGCGCTGCCCTCCGGGAGCTTCACATCCTCAAGCCGCACCGGACATTCTATCGTCTCAAATTGCTTATCCGCCCGCATCCGGCGGTGCTTTTCCACGCGTTTCTTACTTTCCTCGTCAAAGATTTCCATCGTTGCGATATAAAATCGTTTCCTTTGCCCGTAAGAAATGACTTTTTCTTCCGCGAAAGCAGATTTCCCGCTTCCGCTTCCGCCAATGATCAATGTCAACATACCGAACCTCTTTCTCAAGCGCGATCCTAATCCAGCGGTACATATGCCTCAATGTTATTTTCATCGAACGTACCCATTTTGCGGTAGACCGCCATCGCCATATCCAGAAGCGGGAACAGCGCTACCGCTCCGCTTCCTTCCCCAAGGCACATGTCGCACGTCAGAAATGCCTCTTTGCCAAGAGCGTCCAGAACCATCCTTGCCGCCGGTTCGGCGGAAACATGGGAGGGCAAAATATAGTCTGCCGCGATCGGGCACAGCCGGATCGCCGCGAGAGCCGCCGCTGCTGAAATAAATCCGTCGATCACAGCCGTCATGTGATTTGCGGCGCATCCAAGATAAACTCCCGCAAGTCCGGCAATATCAAAGCCGCCGACCTTTGTGATCACATCCACCGGATCTTCCGGGTTGGGCTTGTGAAGATGGATCCCTTTTTTGATCGCGTCGATTTTCTTCTTCCAGCCTTCACTGGATAGTCCCGCGCCGCGTCCGGTCACTTCCTCCGCCGGAACTTTCAGAAGCGCCGAGACGACCGCGCTGCTCGTTGTCGTATTTCCGATTCCCATCTCTCCGGTAGCAAGGATCTGATATCCCTGCTCCTTCATCTCACCCGCAACCGCAATTCCAACTTCAATGGCCAGGAGCGCCTGCTCCCTCGTCATGGCCGGTTCCTTTGTAAAATTCCGCGTGCCGTAAGCAATTTTCCGTTTTTCTACGCGAGGCGTATCCACCGCCATGCCGATATCGATCGGCCGGATCCGGGCGCCGGTCTGTCTGCACATGATCGCTGCGCACGACTGCTCATCCAGAAAGTTTTCTGCCACGATCGCCGTCACCTCCTGCCCGGTCTGCGTCACGCCCTCTTCCACCACGCCATTATCTGCGCACATGGCGATCAGGGCCTTTTTATCAATGGAAAATAAATCCTTTCCATAGATACCTGCCATCTGCGTGACCGCCTTCTCCAGCTTCCCAAGACTGGAAAGCGGCTTCGCTATGGCATCCCAGCGGGCCTTTGAGCGATTCATCGCTTCCCTGTCCGCTTCCGTGATCTGCGCCAGTGTTTTTTTCAATAGTTCTCCTGCCATTTTGATTCCCTTATCTGTCCCTTTTGTAATCTTTACATTTCTTTATAAAGTTTTCTGCAAACGCCGGATTGGATCTGTAATACAGATGCGGAAATCCTGCCTCCAGATTGTCCGTTCCATGCATACATTCCCAGCTTCTCTTCCGCGTCGGCTTTCTGGCAATGGCCGCCTGTCCGTTCTCCGTGCTGTCATAATAATGAAATTCATGTCCCCGGCAGCGCATTCCTTTTCCGCCGAACATCTGATCCTGCTGCAATTCCAGATCAATATAGCCGAACCGCCCCAGCTTCCCGGTGTAACGCCCGGTTCCATGTATCACGCCCGCCGCAGGATACTCCCTGCGGTTCATGTCCTCCATCCGGTCATGCAGATACAGAAAACCCCCGCACTCCGCAATACATGGCATTCCATTTTCAACGGCATCCTTTACAGCCGAAAGCATTTCCATATTGCTGCTGAGGCTTTCCACATACAGCTCAGGATAACCGCCCCCAAGGATCAGTCCGTCGCAGTCTTCCGGGAGCTTCCGGTCACGGATCGGGGAAAATGGGACCAGCTCCGCGCCAAGGCTTCTGAGCAGATCCAGATTGTCCTCATAATAAAAACAAAACGCCTCATCCATAGCAAGCGCAAGGCGTACCTGCCGCTCCCCCGATGCCGGATCACACGGGATTTCCGCTGCCGGAATGCTCTCCAGCTCCGGCGCTTCCCCGGCTATCGCCTGTATCAGTTCCAGATCCAGCGTTTCTTCCAGTACATCCGCCATGCGATCCAGCCGGGAACGAATGTCCTGCAATTCCTGCGGCGTGACCAGTCCCAGATGGCGGCTTTCCAGCTGACAGTCCGCAACAAACGGAACATAACCGCAGACCCGGATTCCAAGGATTTCTTCCGCCGCCGGTTTCAATCCGTCAAACGCCGCCCTGGAAATCTGATTAAAAATCACTCCCTGAATATTGGAATCTGCGCGAAAATCCATAAACCCTTTGATCGCGGCAATCGCGGAAAGGCTCATGCCCTTCGCGTTCAAAACCAGAAGCGCCGGCGTTCCCGTCTGTCTTGCAACCTCATAGGAAGAAGCGGCGGTCGAACAAAAGTCTGTCCCATCGTAGTAACCCATGACCCCTTCGATCACAGCCAGCCCAGCGTCCTTCGCCCCTTCTGTAAGCACGCTTCTTAGCAGCTCCGGCTTCGCAAAATAGCTGTCCAGATTCCGGGATGGAAGCTCCAGAACAGTTCTGTGAAACATCGGATCAATATAATCCGGTCCGCATTTAAAAGAAGCAAGGGAAATCCCTTTTCTTTTCAGCGCCGCAAGCATTCCGCATGTGATCAGCGTCTTGCCGCTGCCGCTGGAAACTGCCGCTATCATGATTCTTGGTAATTTCATAGAACCTCCATCCTTTTTCTGCTTAAAAGCTGACGATATATACCGGATTATTTCCCATCATCAAATGATGGCTTCCGGCCTTTTTCGCCCGTGATACCTGCAGCTGCACGATCTCCGCATCCGCGATCCCCCGCTCATTTAAAAGATTCGTCAGCTCCGCAAGCGTCTCCAGAGAAATGGCGTTTGCCACGATACGTATGTCCGGATTCTTTTGAAATAAAAGATCCACTATTTCTCCGAGTTTTCCGCTGCTGCCCCCGATAAAAGCGTGGGTAGGCTCCGGAAGGGAGCGCATCGCCTCCGGTGCAGAGCCCTCCACAATCTCCAGATTGGAAACTCCAAAACTCTTCCGGTTTTCCTCCAGAAGCGCGACAGCCGCCGGATCATGCTCAATCGCAAAAACTGTTCCTTCCGGCGCGCGAAGCGCACATTCGATCGAGACAGATCCGGTTCCCGCCCCGATATCATAGACGACCGAATCCGGACAAAGTCCAAGCTTCGCCAAAGAAACCGTCCGGACTTCCTCCTTCGTCATAGGAACCTTACCCCGGAGAAACGCATCGTCCGGAATCCCGTGTGTTGTCCTTCTCTTTTCTGCCCGGTCATTCAAAATGATCACTGCGCTCACCCCGGAAGCTTCATATTCTATATAGTCCGAGGCCGCGCCGCGCTCCAGCCGTTCCTCCGGGCAGCTCAGATTAGACCCGATCAGAACTTCCGTATTCCCAAGGCCAAGCCCGCAGAGCTTCCGGCAGATATCTGCCACGCCGCCGGCGCCTCCCACAAGAGCAAATACCTTCCGGTTGTGCCGTACGGCGTCGGCCAGATTGCTCTGTCTTCCATGAAGACTCAGGATCTTCATATCATCCCATGAGAGCCGCCATTTTGCCGCCAGCGCCGACACTGTTGAAATCCCCGGAACGACATTTATCTCATGATCAGACAGCGCCTCCAATAGCTTCTTTGCTCCGCTGTAAAATCCGCTGTCTCCGGAAAGCAGAACCGCGATTTTTTCTGCGCCGCTTCCATCGATACATGCCCGCACCTGATCGGCCTGATACAGATGCGCTTCTTTCTGCCCCGGCTGTCGTATCCCGGACACCGCATCTACCATGCGCTTTGCCCCGATCAAAAGCTCCGCTTCCCTGCAGAGCCTTACGGCCTCCCCGGTCATGCCCGCAATACTTCCCATGCCGATCCCGATAAGAGAAATCTGCTTTTTCCTGACAGTTTCCTGCCGGATCCCAAAATGCCGCAGCGCCTCCGCAAAGGACAGTCCATCTTCCTTCGGCCGACGGATCGTGACGATCTCCATGCCGCAGCTTCTCGCCGCCCTTATTTTCTCAGGAAAGCCTCCGGTACTGCCGGATTCCTTAGTCACAAGATATCTGCACCCGGTCTGCCGGAACATCGCCGTATTCAGTTCTTCTGAAAACGGCCCCTGCATACAGATGAGCTGCTTTCTCTTAATTCCTGCATCGGTGCACGTCCGTATCATCTCCGCATCCGGAAGCATACGTATGATCAGCCTCCCCCGGTCGCCGATCTTTTCCAGGACAGCCGGAAGCTCCTTGCTTCCGGTGGAAAGAAAGATTTTCCCTTCTTTTTGTGATAAATACGTTGCAGCGTCGGCTGCACTGTCCGCCAGATAAATGTCCGCACCTTTTAGTTCCTCCGAAAAGGAATCCCGGAGCATCCGCAAATACGGAATCCGACATTTTTTGCAGGCTTCCCGGATATTTTCAGAAGCCTCGGTTGCATACGGGTGCGTCGCATCCACAACCTCTGCAAAGCGCCCCTCCAACAAAAGCTGTTCCATCTGCAAGACGTTCAGCCGTCCGCATTGCACCCGGAGACCCGCTGTCTCCTGCATCATCTCTTCTCCATATGCAGTTGCCACGCAAACTGTGACGAGATGCCCCGTTTCCGCAAGCGTCTGCGCCAGCTTCCGTCCGTCCTCCGTACCGGAAAAAACCAATATCCTACTCATATCTGTAACCTCTCGGCGTAACCATTTTCCCGGATATCACCTTCGTCTCCCTGTTTCCGATAAATACCGTCGTAAACATATCTGCCTGACAATCTTTCAGTTCCCCCAGTGTGCAGAGCTCACAGGTTTCGCCCTCCCTTCCGATATTGCGGACGTAACCACAGACCGTCTCCGGATCCTTCGCCCGAAGAACAAGCTCTGCCGCCCGTTTCAGGTAATCCTTCCTTTTCCTGCTGGATGGATTGTAAAGGCAGATGCAAAGATCCGACTCCGCCGCCGCAAGAAGCCGTCTCTCGATCTTCTCCCAGGGCGTCAGAAGATCGCTCAGAGAGATCACTGCAAAATCGTGGATCAGCGGCGCGCCGAGAACCGCCGCGCCCCCGAGCGCCGCCGTCACGCCCGGAATAATTTCTATAGAAACATCCTTATGATCAGCGCCGGTTTCATAGATCAGTCCGGCCATCCCGTACACTCCGGCGTCCCCGGAACAGATCATGGCTACGGTCTTTCCCTTTTCGGCTTCCTCAAAGCACATCCGGCACCGCTCTGCTTCCTGCTTCATAGGCGTCGTCAGAAATTCTTTATCCGGAAAATATTCGCGGACAAGATCGATATAAACCGTATAACCCACGATCGTATCGCAGCTCTCCAGCGCCCGGATCGCTTTTATCGTCATCTGTTCATATTCACCCGGCCCAATGCCGACTACATATATTTTATTCAAAACGGATTCTCCTTTCGATCTCTGCCAATGCCACCGTAACGCCATCCATGACCTGCTTTTCCAGCGCCAGCTTTCCTTTCTCGTGAGATAACTGCATGGCCGCATACAGCGCCGCCCGCTCGCAGACGTTGTCTACCCCTGTGATCTCCTTTACAAAGGAAGAGCTGCTTGCGCTTCCTTCTGCCATCTTTAGCTGTTCCGCCGTATAAAAGTCACAGAAGAGTTTCCCGTATTCCTTGCTCCAGCGCTCTTTGGCGTCCCGAATACCCGGTTCTTCTTTTTTCAGGTCGATAGATGCTATGCCCAAAAGCGCCTCCTCCGGATATCCGTTTTCCAAAAAAGCCTTCCTAAGCGCCTCAAAAACCGCCGCCCCCGGCTTGCCCTTCCGGCATCCGATCCCCGCGATCAATCGCCTTGGTATCAGCCACAAGGTGTGTGCAAAGGAAGCTTTCTTCGACGGATCCATCCCGATATAGATTCCGTACTCCTGCTCCGGCGAATATCCGGAAAATCCCTCCGGCAGTTCTCCAGAACAGGGAATATCCGTCCGCACGCCGATCCTTTCCCCGTCGAGATACGCAGATTCCAGCGACTTTGCCATCCGCATATCCGTGATGAAAAGCCGGTTTTTCTCCGCAAACAGATCGATCGCCAGCTTTCGGTTGGAATCCGACGCTGTTGTCACAACCGGAAGCGCGCCGATCCATTTTGCGACGCGTCGGGCCCAGTCGTTCGCGCCGCCAGGGTGGCCGGACAACAGCGAGATCACATACTGCCCGCAGTCATCGATCACCAGCACAGCCGGATCTGTCCTTTTATCAGCCACAAATGGCGCGATACCGCGGACTGCGATTCCGCACGCCCCGATGAAAATGATCACGTCCGCTTCCCGGAACTGCTCCCCCGTCCACTCCCGCAGGGACAGAGGCGTTCGCGGCGCCAGCTCCGCCGCACGCGCATTCGTCGTATTCTGCACCACAAGCAGATCCGACCCGTCCTGCGCCATATGCCTGTCCCCGGAGGCAGATCTCAGGAGCTGTTCTTTTATTCTGTTGGACAGCTTTGCTCCCTGTACGCTGAAGCTGAGCATGGAAATCCGCATCATACAGTCCTCCTTCTATCCCACAGTCTCTGTCGCACCATAGCTCTGTGAAAACGCCTGTTTCCCATTTCCCTCCCGAAACTCCGTTGTGAACGACGGGTCATACAATTTCGACCGCTCATAATCCTGATGGGCGATCACATCGCCCACGATGATAAGCGCCGTCTTTGTGATCCCGTGCGCCGCAGCGGTCTCTGCAAGAGTCTCCACCGTGCAGACATATTTCTCTTCCTCCGGCCATGTCGCCTTATAGACGATCGCCGCCGGGGTGTCCGGTCCATATCCCCCGACAATCAGTTGTTCCTGTAATTCCTGCAGCATCCCTGTGCTCAGAAACAGCACCATCGTTGCATGATGCGCGGCAAAGGATGCAATGCTCTCTTTTTCCGGCGCCGGAGTCCGCCCCGCCATGCGGGTGATAATGACGCTTTGGGAAACATTCGGAAGCGTATATTCCAGCCGGAGAGCTGCAGCCGCGCCGCAAAACGCGCTCACGCCGGGACAGATGCGGTATGGGATTCCCAGATGATCCAGCTCCTCCATCTGTTCCTGAATCGCCCCGTAAATGCTCGGATCTCCGGTATGAAGACGGACTGTATTTTTCCCGGCCGCTTCCGCCTTGCGGATCACCTCGATCACCTGCTCCAGCGTCATTTTCGCGCTGTTGTATATCTCACAGGATTCCCGGCATACATCGAGCAGCCGGGGGTTTACCAGTGAACCCGCATAGATCACAACATCTGCTTCCTTTAATAATCTCTGTCCCCGAACGGTAATCAGATCCTCCGCCCCGGATCCTGCCCCGACAAAATCAACCATTCCTGTGCCTTCCTTTCTGTCTGTCTATAGCCGACCGATCCTTTCCGCTGCGGTCAGCCGGCATGGAAATGTTCCCTCCCATTTTACCACATATCCGTCTGCATTTTTGCATTGATAGCTGTAATAGTCCTGATTTTTTTCCTCATATTTTGAGAACACACTCATGATCGTTCCGCCATGGACTACATAGGCAGCCGTCTTTTCATCGCCCTCGCGATCACTTAAATGATTTTTAAGATATTTTAAAGTTTCTTCAAATGCTCCCTGGCATCTTTTTTGAAACGCCTCCATTCCCTCTCCTGCCGGAAATGAAAGTTTTCCGTCACTTTTTATCCATCTTGCATAATTTGGGTCGTTTTTTAATTCCTCGTAGTTTTTCCCTTCAAATACGCCAAAATCATATTCCCGGAAATCATCGACTACGATCGGTTTCGCCTCCGGAAACAGCAGCTTTGCGCTCTCCCTGCAGCGCTTCATGGGACTTACAAAAAGTACGTCCGGATCCAAATTGCTGACAGACAATTTCTGAATCTCCAGGATCCCCTGCCGACAGAGCGGTTCGTCGGTCCGCCCGATGTATCTGCGCTCTGTATTTCCTTTCGTTTTCCCATGTCTTATAAATACCATCCGCATTTTCATTTCCCCTGTTTTCTGATATGCTCCAGCTCCTGCTCCGCCCCGGGAGTCTGTCCGAGGATTCCAAATTCTTTTGAAAATACGATCACTTCTACCTGAAGGCCATCCCAGGCGCGGCGGTTCACCCGCTCGTAAATACGCTGCGTCACATAATCCATGCATACATCCAGAATTTCCCATTCTTTTAAGAGCAAAAGAGCTTCATCTGTTGTGATGCACTCCAGTATCCGCCTGCATTTTACATGATCCGCTCCCGCCATAACTGCCGCAGCGCACAGAACCTCCATCCGCCCATCCGCATTCCGGGAATGGGTGTTCATGATCCCTGCCGCAACCTTTACAAGCTTTCCGATATGCCCGACAAGAAGCATGTGCTCCAGCTGAAATTCGTATGCCATATCAATGGTCTGCCCAATATAATTGCTGCACTTAACACCCGTCTCCAGCTCGATCCCCCACTGTTCATATGCGAAGTCTCTTCCATAATTTCCCGGAGTGATCAGAAGATGCTTTCTGCCATCATGGAGCTTCATTTTCATCTCTGTATGGATCGTTCCAAGGATCGCATCCTCGCTCATAGGCTCCACGATACCGCTCGTCCCGAGGATGGAGATGCCGCCCTCAATTCCAAGCTGCGGGTTAAATGTCTTTCCCGCAATCTCTTCCCCGCCCGGAACAAAGATCGTAATCTGCATTCCCCCGTCGTACGAACACGTTTCTATTACATCCTGCACCGCTGACCGGATCATCTGCCGCGGGACGCGGTTGATCGCGGCCTCCCCCACCGGCTGTTCCAGTCCGGCGTGCGTCACGCGGCCGACGCCCTCGCCGCCCCGAAGGATGATCCCTTCCTCCGTCCGCACGACCTCCGCAAAGACCAGAACCCCATTTGTGCAGTCCGGATCATCCCCCGCATCCTTTCTTACCGCACAGCTCACCCTGTCTTTGGATCTTTGGATCTCCTCAACAGGAAGCTTCAGCAAAATCCCCTTCGGCGTCATAAGGGAAATCTGTGAGACTTCTTCTCCCGTGGCCAGCATCATCGCCGAGGCCTTCGCAGCCGCAGCCGCACAACTCCCCGTTGTGTAGCCGATCCGCAATTTCTGATTTCCCTTATAGACAAACTGCTCCATCCCGTTCATCCTTTCCGTTCACTGATATTTGCCCATCCTTTTTGGAGCCGCAGGATATTCTGCATTCCTTTTTGATCTCATAGGAAACTTCGCATTCCCTTTCGGCCAGATCGATCAGCTCCTGCAGTCTCCGGTTGCTTTTTCCGATGACCGTATCACAGATCACGACATGCCTGCATCGATTCAGAAGTTTTGCCGCCCTTTCATAGGTTTCTTCGCAAATATCTTCAAACGGCTGTTCCGCGATCACCTGAACTGCCAGCGATCTTGCCACTTCATAATCAATGTCATTCGTGTACAGGATTCCCGCAAAAAACGGAACGCCCATTTTCTGCAGCCTGCGGTAGACCGGGATTCCGCTCCCGCAGGACGAGATCACAAAGGTTCTGGCGTCTCCTTTGATCCCCGGGAGCTCGATACTCCCAAAATGAAGATTGAACGTCTCCGGCCGGATTCCATACAGGCTGTGGATCCGTTCATCCACGAAGATTTCCTCCGGCGTTCCAAACGCCGCTATCCGATGGCCGTCCACGCAAATGATCCGATCCGACACTTTGGCGGCAAGATCGATCTCATGAAGCGACATGAGCACCGCCGTTTTTTTCTCTTTCGTCATTTTCCGCAGGATCTCAAACAGCTCCACCTTGTACCGGATATCGAGAAAGGAGGTCGGCTCATCCAGAACAAGAATCTCCGGCTGCTGGCAGATCGCCCGGGCCAGAAGAATGCGCTGCCTCTGTCCGTCGCTGATATCCGAGAAGCTTTTATTTGCCAGATCCAGAACATTGACGTCCGCCATCGCCTCATTTACAAGACGCTCATCCTTTTCATCCAGAATCCCCATCCGCCCGGTGTACGGGTAGCGCCCCATAGCCACAACCTCCCTGCACGTCATAAGCTCCGGCCGGATCCGCTCTGTCAGAACCACCGCTACCTTTTGAGAGAGATCATGGTAGGAAATCTTTCCCAGTTCATTTTTGCCGATCCATACAAGCCCGGCGATCCGTGGCAGATGTCTGGTAATACTTTTTAAGATCGTCGATTTCCCGGAGCCGTTCGGCCCGATCAGGGAAATGATCTCACCCTTTTCAAATCCGATGGAAATATGGTCGATCAGGGTATTTCCATGATAACCTACCGCCAGATCCTTTGTCTCAAACAAATATTCCATCACAGGCCTCCCTTATTCTTCCGAAGCAGCATGAGGATCACGACCGGAGCCCCGAATATTGCCGTGACTGTGCTGATATTAAGCTCCGTCGGCGAAAATGCAGTTCTTGCGATCAGATCGCAGAACATGCAGAACACGGCGCCGCCCAAAAAGGTCGCCGGAATGACGATCAGCGGCTTTGCCGTATTCAGTCCCCGCTTCACAAGATGCGGAACCGCGATCCCTACAAAGGAAATCGGTCCGGCAAAAGCCGTTACGCACGCGGAAAGTATACTGGATAACAGGATCAGCGTTACCCGGAATGCGCGGATATTGACGCCCATGCTCTGCGCATACGCCTCCCCCATCTGAAAAGCTCCGATCGGTTTTGACAGGAAAAATGTAATCGCAAAGCAAACTCCTACAACGACTAAAGCAATATAAAAGTTTCCCCATGTCATCCCGGAAAAGCTTCCCAGCGACCATCCATGCAGATTTACGATATCCGAATCCTCGGCAAATGTTACGATGAAATCCGTAACCGCGGAGCAGATATAGCTGATCATGATGCCGCCCACAAGAAGGACCGACATGCTTTTGATCCTTTTGGAGAGCAGGAGCACAAACCCAATGGACAGCATAGAACCGATAAACGCCGCCGCAATCAATATCCACGAGGATGCGCTTCCATGATATTTCAGGAACAAAATAAGCGTCAGTGCAACCACCATCTTTGCGCCGGAGGAAATTCCCAGGATATACGGCCCCGCAATGGGATTTGCAAAAAATGTCTGAAGAAGGAAGCCTGCCAGAGAAAGCGCCGCGCCCAAAAGGGCGGCCATCAGAATTCTCGGCATACGGATCTCCCAGATAATATTGCAGGACATCTTATCTCCCTTCCGCAGAAATATTATAGAAAAAATATCCGAAACGGAAATATTTACAGACCCGGTATTGATATTCCATACAAGGATCAGAAGAAAGAGAAGGATCATCATCAGAAACACGAAACCATAACGCAGACGTTTTCTGCGGTTATCCGCCAGAATATTCTGCGTCTGTGTATTGCTGTCCATCCCGATCCCTCCTTTCAATAACAAGCTGCGTGCCGACAGGCTCTATTCCAGCCTTTCCATAAAGGAAAGCTCCCTGGCGCTCTCATCTGTCAGCATCGTATGAATATCCTGTATCATATTTCCGATCACATTGGTCGCCTGATACAGATACTTCCCGGTGCACCAGACATTGCCTTCCTTCACCGCCTTGAAATCGGCAAACAGATGGCTCTTTTCCAAAAGCTCATCTACAGAATTCAATGGATTTTCTATTGATGCATTGTAAATCAGATAATCCGCCGACGAGGCAGAAGCATAAAATTCCTCCATCGACATCGTCACCCCGGAGGAAGCAGACTCCTCGTCCCCAGGCTCATCCAAAACATACTGTCCGCCCGCTTCTTCAATCATCTTCGGCACATAATCCGTCGTCTTTCTTGTCACGACCATCCCGCTGTCATTGATGTAGAAAAATGCCACTGTCTTCTTCGTATTTTCAAAATCAGCCAGATCCTCCACATACGCTTTCTGCTCTTCAAAATAGCTTTCCGCCGCTTCGGTCCGGCCTGTAAGCTCGCCGTACACCTTGATCCACTCCGTTCTCCCAAGCGGATCGGCTTCATAGCTCGAGCGGTCGATCAGCACCGGAACGCCAAGCGACTCCAGCTTTTCCTGAACCTCCGGACTGTGAAGGATCATCGTCGATTCAACCGCGAGGTCACAGCCTTCCGAAAGGAGAAGCTCATAATCCGGTTCGGAATATTTCCCTGCAAAAAGAATATCTCCCTTCTCCATCGCCGCCCTGGCATTGTCAATATACCATGCATCCTCATTCAGCGCGGAAAGCCGGATATGATCTAACGCGTCTATCGAATCAAACAGTGACATGACCGCAGAGGCAGCCAGATAAATATGCCCGAGCGGCTTTTTAAGTACGGTATACCCTTCCGGGAGGCTTTCCGGCACGCCTCCATTTTCCGGAACCAGCAGATAATTGTTCCCATCATTTACACGGATCACCGAATAACCGCCATCATAACGGTAGATCTGAAAGCACGATGCATAGTCAAGGGAAACCGTCTCCTGATAAGTCAGACCCTCAAGCTCCGGAATCTCCGAAATATCCACGAGCGCAGAAGCCGCGCCGCCGGAATCTTCCTCGCTTTCGCCGCGCGCATTCGCTGTGGTGGTCGAGGATGAATCGAAATACATAGTATATTCGATCTCGTGCGGCTGACTCATCGCCGTTGTATCGGCGATGACTTCGATTTCCTGATCCAACGCGGTCACCGGAATTTCAAAGACAGAATTGCCTTCCTCGTTCACCGGAAGATATTTCTCGTCATTCACAAGCATATAATCATAATTCGGACTGCTCCAAATGATTTCCGCCGTAATCGTTCCATCCTCCACGGAAATTTCCGCAGGAGACTCTATACTGGCTCTGCCCGATCCGCCTTCCAGCGTTACGTCTATCAGATACTCTCCGTCCGCCAGATCACTGTCTGCCTGTTCCCTCCCTGCGCATCCGGTAACTGCTGCCATCAGAAGAATTACCGCAAAAAATAAGGCTTTCCTTTTCATAAAACATTCAACCTCTTACTTAGACAGAAATCCTTTTTATTCTGCCTGCGTTTTAAGTGCCGTACATCATATGTACGGCACCAAACCTGAACAATACATCAGAAAATCATTCCGCTTTTTCCGGATCAGAGACGCTTACCCTGTGATCGTACCAGACTCCCTTGGTTCCTATGATCGCCACGTCAAATTCCTCATCCAGCGCAGGAACCGGAATGTCAAATCCATAAACATCCTCGGATATTCCATCACTATACGTTACGGTATCTTCCGTAGGCTCGATCACCTCTGCTCCATCCTTCTGCGCTTCCTCCGCCGTTCCGGCAAAGAGATTCACGATATTTTTCGATACAAGGCTGACATGGATCGTCATCTGGCCGTCTTTTACTGTCAAAGTTCCTTTTCCTTCGCAGGCCTCGTTCACATGAAACATGCTGCTGTCCGTATTAAAATCGGCATTATAAACGCCGTCCTCCAGCGCTGCCTCATCCGAAGCCTCCGAGCTGCTCTGAGCGGATTCCCCATCCGAAGCCTCCGAGCCGCCCTGAATCGATTCTTCAGCCGAGTCCGCGCTGCCGGAATCATCCGCGCTGCCGCCGCAGCCTGCCAGAAGAAAGCAG
>CAZPXF010000027.1:22989-24749 GCA_964590945.1 uncultured Lachnospiraceae bacterium
GTCCGCGCTGCCGGAATCATCCGCGCTGCCGCCGCAGCCTGCCAGAAGAAAGCAGGCCAGCACGGCTATGTATAGTAAAGATATCAATTTCCTTTTCATCTCAACCCTAATCTCCGTTAATTGCTGCTGCGGTATGCGCAACATAAATCTCCTGAACAGCTTCAATTCTTCCAAGGCCTTCGATCTGTGTATCGATACTGTCAAATGCTCCGGAAGCTGTGAACATGCTCTTCCAGGAATCCTCGTCGTCGCCTGCCATATCGTTATTTGCATGATCTCCTGCTACAACCATGAGCGGACGAAGGATAACCTTCTTATAACCGGCTTCCTTTACTGCCTCGATCACTTTCTCGCAGGCGGTCTCCTCCGGCTCTCCTTCCACTGTCCCAATAAAAACGTTCTTGTAGCCAAGCTCGTCCATCTGTGTCTGCATCTGGCTGTAGGTCACCTTTGCAGTATGGGAGGTACCATGTCCCATAAATACAAATGCCGTGCCGTCCTCTTCCGCTGCCTCAAGACTGTCATATCCCGCTGTCTCCACTGCTTCTGCCGTAACAGCCTTTGCAGCCGCTTCCTTATCCTCGTTGATCACCGTTGCATCTGAACCAACCTCGCCAAGAAGCGGCTCTGCAACCTTCACGGATTCAAATTTATCCGTATAGCCCTCTAAGGCTTCTGTCAGCTCGTCATATTCGGCTCCGTGCATCAGATGCGTCGGCTGGATCACAAGATTCTTAACACCGTTTGAAACCGCGCGCTCCAGCGCCTGATCAACATTGTCGATCTTCTCGCTGTCACGGGCCTGAACATGGTTAATAATGATCTGGGAAGTAAATGCTCTTCTCACCGACCAGTCCGGATAAGCCTCCTGAAGAGCTTTCTCAATTCCTCCGATATCAGCGGCGCGGCTGTCGTTGAAGGATGTGCCGAAGCTCACTACCAAAAGCTCATTCTCACCAATCTCATCCCCGTTAAGCGGATCATCCTCAGAAGCATCTCCTGTATCACGTCCGAAATAATCCGGGTCGGCTTCCTCGCCCTCTACCAACTCCTTCTGCCCGTCTGTCAGCGCATCCCATGCAGCCTTTGCTTCCTCGCACTGGGCGTCCGTCTCATCTGTTCTTTCCTGCACATAAATGGAATCGATCAATTCCGCTACATTATCTGCCGCCTCCTGATCGGAAGCGCCCTCATCGCTAACACTATTCTCCGCCACAGACGTCTTTTCCTCCGAATCTCCTGAACTGCTTCCGCAGCCTGCCAATGACACACATGCCAGCGCTGCTGCGCACAATACTGCTACTGCCTTGCTTTTCATTTTTTGCTCCTTTCCTTTACAGTAAATGATCTTAATAATAAAAAACTCCCGACGCCAAATCACGGTCAAGAGAATTTACTGTATCAGAAAAAAGCGCGAATGTAAAAAAATCCCGCACAAATTTCCTCTCAGGCATAAAATCAGTTACTCGTGATTTACCCAGTTCCTGACAGTTGGCAGGTCTCCTGGCTTACAGACTTCCATTACACATGCCGCCTTCCCGTTTCCAGTGACGGAAGAGTTGCCCCTTCTGATACAACATTCTGCACCACGCTGTGTATATCTGCTTACAGTGACGAGTTCGCACAGGACTTTCACCTGTTTCCCTTTTCACCAGAAAGCTGTTACCCTTTCTGACACCCGCTGCCGTTTTTTATTATAGAAAATATGTTAGCACAATCCTCTATGAAAAACAATGCGTTCCATTATATTTATTTCTATA
>CAZPXF010000028.1:0-24543 GCA_964590945.1 uncultured Lachnospiraceae bacterium
TTTGCGGCGTTATGACGAAGGGCAGATACCGGATGAAAGGCGGCGAGATAAAGTGAGACATTTGCTTGTATATCTGAAAGACTATAAAAAAGAAAGTATTTTTGCACCGTTATTTAAGATGCTGGAGGCATCCTTTGATCTTCTGGTGCCGCTCGTCATGGCGGCGATCATTGATAATGGAATTGCGAGAGGCGATATCCCTTATATTTTAAAAATGGGATTTGTGCTGATCGCACTGGGAATTATTGGTCTGATCTGCTCGATCACGGCACAGTTTTTTGCAGCGAAGGCAGCAGTCGGTTTTGCGACCGGACTCCGTCATTCCCTTTTCGGACATATTCAAAGCCTGTCCCCTACGGAGCTTGATACCGTTGGGACTTCCACGCTGATCACGAGGCTTACCAGCGACTGTAATCAGGTGCAGGGCGCCGTGAATATGAGCCTGCGCCTGTTTTTGCGGTCCCCGTTTATCGTTGCAGGCTCTATGGTCATGGCCTTTACGATCGATTTTAAAGCAGCGGGGATCTTTGTTGTGGTGATTGTACTGCTCTGCATCGTTGTATTTGGGATCATGCTGATCACAATGCCGATGTATCGGGATGTGCAGAACCGTCTGGATAAGGTACTTGGCATTACAAGGGAAAATCTAAGCGGAGTGCGCGTGATACGTGCCTTTAATAAAGAAAAAACAGAAATCGATGAATTTGAAACGACCAATGGGGCTCTGGCGGCTATGCAGCTGTTTGTAGGAAAGATTTCCGCGCTTACAAATCCGGTCACGTATATCATTGTAAACGGCGCGACGATCGCGCTTCTTTGGACAGGGGCGGTGCGTGTGGACGAAGGCGCGCTGTCGCAGGGACAGGTAGTGGCGCTTGTCAATTATATGGCGCAGATATTGGTGGAGCTTATAAAGCTCGCCAATATGATCGTCCAGCTTACAAAGGCGCTTGCCTGTGCAGATCGTATTCAGAAGGTATTTGAAACAAAGCCGTCCATGACCGATGGCTCAATACCTGATGTGCAGGCAGAGAATGACGCACCGTATCTTGAATTTGACCATGTAAGCCTGACATATGCCGAAGCCGGGGAGACGTCTCTTCAGGATATCAGTTTTTCCGTGAAAAAGGGGGAAACAGTCGGTATCATTGGAGGAACAGGCTCCGGCAAATCTTCTCTTGTTCATCTGATCCCAAGATTTTATGATGCGACGGAGGGACAGGTCAGGATCGGCGGACATGATGTGAGAGAATACAAGGTGGAACAGCTTCGCCGACGGATTGGAATAGTCATGCAGAAAGCGGTTCTTTTTAAAGGAACTGTTCGCGACAATATCCGGTGGGGGAAAAAGGACGCCACGGATGCGGAGGTTTTGGCAGCAATCCACGCGGCGCAGGCCGATGACTTTATAGAGGGACGTCCGGAAGGACTGGATGCGCAGATTGCGCAGGAGGGACGCAATCTTTCCGGCGGGCAGAAGCAGAGATTATCGATTGCGCGTGCTCTGGTGCGTGATCCGGAAATATTGATTCTGGATGACAGCTCATCGGCGCTGGATTTCGCCACGGATGCAAGGCTTCGCAGGGCGATCCGTGAACTTGGCGGCGAACATACCGTATTTATCGTGTCCCAGAGGACGTCCTCTATCCGCCATGCAGACCGGATCCTTGTTCTGGAGGACGGGCGTCTGGCAGGAAATGGAAGCCATGAGGAGCTGCTTGCATCCAATGAAATCTATCAGGAGATCCATTATTCCCAGTTTCCAAAGGAGGAACAAGTGTGAAAAAAAGGTCGACATTAAATAAAGTATTAAGAAGGATCAAAAAATACTGGCTTTATCTGTTCATTTCTATTTTAGCAGCGGCTGTTTCCGTCATAGCAACCCTGTACTTTCCGATCCTCACCGGAAATGCGATCGATCATATCATCGGAAAAGGGCTGGTCGATTTCGGGGGGATTTTTCCGATACTGAAAAAAATGGCGGTTGTTGTCGCAGCGACGGCGATCTCGCAGTGGATCATGAATGTATGCAACAACAAACTGACATTTTCCATCGTGCGGGATATGAGAAATGACGCCATCCGAAAGATTCAGATCCTTCCGCTCAGCTATCTGGACGGACGTTCAAATGGAGAGATCGTCAGCAATGTAATCACGGATGTGGATCAGTTTGCGGATGGACTCCTGATGGGATTTACCCAGTTTTTCACCGGAGTCATCACGATCATTGGAACGCTCGGCTTTATGGTGAGCGTCAACGTCTGGATCACGCTTGTTGTTGTGCTCATCACGCCGCTGTCCTTTTTTGTGGCAGGGTTTATTGCGAAGCACACTTATATCATGTTCCGTTTGCAGTCAGAGGTAAGAGGAAGGCAGACGTCCCTGATCGATGAGATGATCGGAAATCAGAAAATCGTACAGGCATATGGATATCAGGAAGAATCGATGAAGGAATTTGATGCGATCAATGAAGAACTTCAGGACTGCTCCCTGAAAGCGACGTTCTATTCCTCTATCACCAATCCGTCTACCCGCTTTGTCAATAACCTTGTATATGCGGGCGTCGGGATCGTAGGCGCGGTATTTGCCGTAATGGGTCGCTTAAGCGTCGGACAGCTTTCCTGTTTTCTGACCTATGCGAACCAGTATACGAAGCCGTTTAACGAGATTTCCGGGGTCGTAACAGAGCTTCAGAACGCGCTTGCCTGTGCAGATCGCGTGTTTAATCTGATCGAGGCGGAGCCGCAGATTCCGGAAGCCTGTCCGGCGCAAAAAGCAGAGATTGATGGGACCGTTTCGCTTTCGGAGCTTGCTTTTTCCTACCGGGAGGATCAGGAACTGATCAGGAATTTCAATCTGGATGTGAAGCCGGGACAGAGGATCGCCATTGTCGGGCCGACCGGCTGCGGCAAGACGACGCTCATCAATCTATTGATGCGTTTCTATGATGTAAAGCATGGCGATATCCAGGTCGGCGGGACAAGTATTTATGATATGACAAGGGAGGATCTGCGCAATGCGTATGGCATGGTGCTTCAGGATACGTGGCTGAAGGCAGGTACGATCCGGGAAAATATCTGCATGGCGAATCCGGACGCGACGGAGGAAGAGATGATCGCCGCCGCCAAAGCAGCCCATTCCCATAGCTTTATCAAAAGGCTTCCGAAAGGGTATGACACATATATCGGCGAAAATGGAGGCGAGCTGTCGCAGGGGCAGAAGCAGCTTCTTTGTATCACAAGAGTCATGCTGTGCGTGCCGCCGATGCTGATCCTCGACGAAGCAACCTCATCCATCGATACACGTACTGAGATCAAGATTCAGGAAGCATTTGCCAGACTGATGGAAGGAAGGACAAGCTTTATCGTAGCGCACCGCCTTTCCACGATCCGGGAAGCGGATGTGATCCTGGTTATGAAAGATGGAAATATCATCGAGCAGGGAAATCACGAGGAACTGATCCGCAGGAACGGCTTCTACGCAGAATTGTATAATAGTCAGTAGAACATGCAGAAGAAGCGAAAGGAATGAATATATTTATGAGTAAAACAGCAGTTATCGCAGAAAAACCGTCCGTTGGACGTGATATTGCGCGGGTTCTGCACTGCCAGAAGAAAATTAACGGCGGCCTCGAGGGAGGGCAGTACATTGTGACCTGGGCAATGGGGCATCTGGTGGAGCTGAAAGACCCCGAGGATTATGACCAGAAATATAAAGAATGGAATATGCAGGATCTTCCTGTGCTTCCGGAAAAGATGGAAACAAAGGTGATCTCTAAGACGGGCGGCCAGTATCAGGCAGTACGCCGGATTCTGTACCGCAAGGATGTGGAAAATATCGTGATCGCCACGGATGCAGGACGGGAAGGAGAGCTGGTGGCAAGATGGATCTTAAAGCAGGCGAATGTCCACAAGCCATGCAGACGGCTGTGGATTTCGTCTGTAACAGATAAGGCGATCCGGGAGGGATTCTCGAATCTGAAGGATGAAAAGGAGTACCGCAACCTCTATGCGGCGGCCGAAGCGAGGGCGGAAGCGGACTGGTTTGTTGGGATCAATGCCACGCGCGCCCTTACCTGTAAATATAATGCGCAGCTTTCCTGCGGACGTGTGCAGACGCCGACGCTTGCGATGATCGCGGCGCGTGAAAACGAAATACGGAAATTTCAGCCGGAGACATATTATGGATTATCTGTCATGGCAGGAGGAATCCGGTTTACATGGAAGGATAAGAAATCCGGCAGCGTCAGAACTTTCCGGAAGGAGCGGATCGAGGAGGCGCTCCGGGAGACAGAAGGAAAAGTCCTCTGTATTACGGCAGTTAATACAAAGGTGAAAAAGACATTCGCCCCGCTTCTCTATGATCTGACAGAGCTGCAAAGAGATGCGAACGTTCGCTATGGCTACAGTGCAAAGGAAACCTTAAACATCATGCAGCGGCTGTATGAGAATCATAAGGTGCTGACCTATCCGCGCACCGATTCCCGTTACCTGACGGCGGATGTTGCCGGAACGATCCATGAGCGTCTGGAAGCCTGCGCCGTCGGCCCGTACCGGAAGCTGGCAGCTCCGCTCATGAAGAAAAGTTTTTCCGGCAAACAGAGGTTTATCAATGACAGTAAGGTCAGCGACCACCATGCGATCATTCCGACGGAACAGTTTGTCGATCTGACCCACATGACAAATGAAGAGCGGAAGATATACGATCTTGTTGTGAGAAGATTCCTTGCCGTACTGTACCCGGCGGCAGAATATGAAGAGACGTCCATGACGGCGGAAATTTCCGGCCAGGCATCCATGACAGCAAAAGCTGCTGACAAAGCATCTGCAGCGCCGAACGCCTCCGGAGACATCTTCGCCGCGAGAGGAACCCGCTTTCTGGAGAGCGGCTGGCGCGCAGTGTATGAGGATCCCATGGATGAGGAAGAGGACGAGCCGGAATTAAAAAGCCAGGATCTCCCGAAGATTTCCGAGGGGGATGTTCTTCCGGTTGAAGCTGCCAAAGTCACGGAGGGAAAGACAAAGCCTCCGGCAAGATTTACGGAAGCGACGCTTTTATCTGCGATGGAGAATCCGGTCCGGTACATGGAAAGCAGGGATAAGGAGATGGTCAAAACCATCGGGGAAACGGGAGGACTTGGAACTGTTGCGACCCGTGCGGATATCATAGAGAAGCTTTTTCATTCCTTTTTGATTGAGAAAAAGGGAAAAGAGATTTACACGACCGGAAAGGCAAGACAGCTTTTAGAGCTTGTCCCGGAGGATCTCAAAAAGCCGGAGCTGACGGCGGACTGGGAGATCAGGCTTCAGAAAATCGCAGATGGGAAACTGAAATCGGGCGAATACCTGACGGAGATACGTTCTTACACGGAGGAACTGATCAGTGAGATCCAAACCGGCGGCGGTACGTTCCGGCATGAAAATATCACCAATAAAATCTGTCCGCAGTGCGGCAGGCGTATGCTTTCCGTCAATGGCAGGAATGCGAAGCTGCTTGTGTGTCAGGATCGCGCGTGCGGTTACCGGGAGACCGTATCCCGCACGACCAACGCCCGCTGCCCGAATTGCCATAAGAAAATGGAGATGGTTGGAAAAGGCGAAAAGGCCACATTTGTCTGCGCGTGCGGGTATAAGGAGCGCCTGAGTAAATTTCAGGAGCGGCGGACGAAGGAGGGAAAGGGCGTTTCCAAACGGGACGTCGCCGCTTATATGCGGAAACAGAAAAAGGAAGCGGAAGAACCTCTGAACAGTGCATTTGCAGACGCTTTCAAAAATATCAGGTTGTAGCATCGGTGAAGGATGTGTAATATTGTGAAGAATTGTCAAATTATTGTATTTGATATTTTGCTTCGTTTTTGCTATAGTGTTAGAGCAGGAAAGGAGCAAGCCATATGAGCAGCCGAAGGAAACTCAACCAAAAAGGAAAGAAAAAAGTCGCTGTTTTTATCATAAAGGTATGCATTCTTCTGGCGGCCTTTCTTTTGATCGTAAAGTTTTTCCTGTCGATCGCAGGAAGATGGAATAGCGGCAGTTCTGCGGAGGTATCCGGAGACGTGGAAGTTACGTCTCTTGCAAATGACAGCGTGGTGGGAGCAGAGGAAACGGAACCGCAGATCAGCGATGAAGAAATGGAGAAATATATTTCCGGACATAAGAGACTGTATCCGAAGAAACTGAGAGAGTTCTATAAGATATATCCGCAGACTTTAAAATATGTTTATGAATATCCGGAGAAGAAAGATCTCAATCCGGAGATCGATCTGACGGAGGATTATACGGAAGGGACGATCCCTCTTCTGATCCAGTGGGATGAACGATGGGGTTACAGCGTATATGGAGATGGATGGATCGGGACGTCAGGATGCGGGCCGACCTGTCTTTCGATGGTATACACAGGACTGACCGGTGATCTTTCTTACAATCCGAAAAAGATATGTGCATTTGCCGAGAAGAATGGTTACTATGAGGAGGAAAGCGGGACAAGCTGGGATCTGATGAGCGAAGGCGCCAGAAAGCTGGGACTTCGTTCAGAAATCATCAGTCTTGACGAGGACGCGGTGAAGGAGGAGCTTCAGGCCGGGCATCCGGTTATTCTGAGCATGTCAGAGGGCGAATTTACAACCTCCGGACATTTCATTGTACTGGCAGGTTTAGATGGAGATCGGTTTATCGTCAATGATCCGAACAGCCGGGAGAACAGTGAGAAGCGCTGGGCGTGGGATGAATTCTCCGATCAGATCAAGAACCTGTGGGCGTTTTCTGAAAAATAAAGCGCCGGAATAAAACAGACAGACTGTAAAGTTAAATAAGAGGATGCGCCCTTTTGCGCCCTTAGCGGACCTTTGGCAGCGGTCCGCTGTACATCTGATGACAGTTCTCATAATCTTCCATCTGCTTTGCGAGACTCTGTATATCGGAATCACCAAGGTTGTCCAGCAGTTCCCTTATTGCTGCCTCAGCGCCTGCAGGGTCGCACGGTACTTCCAGTGCAAAATCACTGTATGCCCGGACTTTGTTAAAATAAAGGGCGGTATCCTGATTTGGCTCCCGGTGTCCGAACATCAGGAACATTTCGCAGCAGTCTGTGGCATCCAGATCCGTGCATTCCCTGCAGAGCCACCGTCCTGCAAAATAGTATTTCCCCGCAAGCTTATAGATGAATGCCGGATATACTCTTAATTTCCGAAATAATGTATCTTTCATATCCTTACTCCTTTCGCTTTCAGATAAGAGAACAGTAGCATACAGGGAATTGGGAGGAGAAGTCATCTACAGACTCCAACGCCCGGCGGCTCCGCACGGGAGCACAAGCCCGCTCTCTGTTACGGGAAGCCCGATCTCCTGTGATTCTACGTACCCATTCCATTTTTTTAATTCTGTCGCCATCATATATGTCAGTACGGACGGAGCAAGCCCCGTCGTGTAGGAATTTACAAGGAAAAACAGCGGTTCATCCGCGAGGATCTGTGTACAAAGGGAGAGAAACCCGTGAATCTTTTCTTCAATCTTCCAGATCTCGCCCTTTGGTCCCCGTCCGTAGGAAGGCGGATCCATGATAATACCGTCGTATTTATTTCCGCGGCGGATCTCGCGTTCAACAAATTTCACGCAGTCATCCACAAGCCAGCGGATCGGGGCGTCCTTAAGTCCTGAGGATGCAGCGTTCTCCTTCGCCCAGTTGACCATTCCCTTTGAAGCGTCGACGTGCGTAACTGCAGCGCCCGCCGCCGCGGCCGCAAGGGTTGCGCCGCCTGTGTAAGCAAAAAGATTCAGGATCTTTACCTGACGTCCTTCTTTCTTAGCTGTGCATATCTTCCGGGAAAACCAGTCCCAATTTGCAGCCTGTTCCGGAAAAAGTCCCGTATGTTTAAAACTGAATGGTTTCAGGTTAAAGGTCAATTCCCTGTAATGAATCTGCCATTGCTTCGGCAGATCGAAAAATTCCCATTCGCCGCCGCCTTTTTTGCTGCGGTGGTAATGCCCGTTCTTGTGCTTCCATGCCGGATTGGTATGCGGCGTGTTCCAGATGACCTGCGGATCGGGGCGCACCAATATATAATCTCCCCATCGCTCCAGCTTCTCGCCGCCGGAACAATCGAGGACTTCATAATCCTTCCATTGATCAGCAATCCACATGTTAGAAATCCTTTCTGCTTATAGATTGAACGCAAAGGATGCGTTCTCCGCTTATCGATTATTATAGCAACAAATATTTGAAAAGTATAGAAAAGTTTTCATGAGGAAATTTACTGCAGAAATTCACTTATTAAAAAATGCCTTATATTTATAGATGAAACCAATAAATACACCTTGTTTATCAGAAAAATCTATGATAAAATAGACTATAGTCGATTTACGTTTTACCTTACAAGTGATAGAATATATCTATAAGTATTGACGATAGTTAATATTAATGAAAGAAAGGGGAATACTTATGGTAAAAGTAAATGCAATTGGTGATAATTGTCCAATTCCGGTCATTAAAACAAAAAAGGCTATGCAGGCGCTGACCGGGCCGGAGACAGTAGAGGTTCTTGTTGATAATGAGATCGCAGTTCAGAATGTAACCAAGATGGCTTCCAGCACAGGCGCTTCTGTTTCTTCTGAGAAGATTTCAGAGAAAGAGTACAAGATTACGATTCAGGCAACAGGCGCTCCGATAGAGGAGGCAGCGGAAGATACTGCGTGCATTCCGGACAAGCGCAGCAATACGGTCGTTGTCATTTCATCTGACCGTATGGGAAGCGGAAATGATGAGCTGGGTAAGGTTCTGATCAAAGGATATATTTTCGCATTGACGCAGCTCGAGGAGCTTCCAAAGACGATCCTGTTCTACAATGGCGGGGCAACTCTGACAGCGGAGGGTTCTGATTCGATCGAGGATCTGAAGAATCTTGAAGCGCAGGGCGTTGAGATCATGACATGCGGTACGTGTCTGAATTATTATGGCCTGACAGACAAGCTTCAGGTCGGAACTGTTACAAATATGTACTCTATCGTTGAGACATGTGCTAAAGCCGGCAGGATCCTGAAGCCTTAAGATGAACAGGTATGTTTGACCGGATGGATCAGGCAGAATAATAAATGAGCTTCATACGGCGTTGCGATCTTGCGGCAGCGCCGTATATTAAGGTTACCATGCATCCGGCGAAAGCTGCCGGGCAGGTATTAAAGATACGGAGGTGAGAATTCAGATGAGTTTTGATATCAAATTGACCAGGTTATCTAAGACGGCAGGTTGAGCCGCCAAGATTGGTCCGGAGACCCTTGCCCAGGTTCTGGGTAAGCTGCCGAAATTTGAAGACGAGCGGCTGCTTGTCGGTGTGGAGACATCGGATGACGCCGCTGTGTATCAGGTGACAAGCGACAAGGCCATGATTCAGACTGTCGATTTTTTCACCCCTGTAGTAGACGATCCTTATTTGTTTGGACAGGTAGCGGCTTCCAATTCCCTGAGCGATGTTTACGCTATGGGAGGAAAGCCGGAATTTGCGATGAACATTGTTGGATTTCCGGATTCGCTGGATCCGGGGATCTTAAAAGAGATATTATCCGGGGGCGCGAAGAAAGCGCGGGAAGCGCGTACCGTTCTTGCGGGCGGTCACAAGATTGCCGATGAAGAACCGAAATACGGGCTTTGCGTGACAGGTTTCGTACATCCGGAGCGGATGTGGAAGAATTACGGGGCAAGACCGGGAGATATATTGATCCTGACGAAGCAGATCGGAAGCGGAATCATCAATACGGCGGTCAAGGCAGAGATGGCGTCCCAAAAGGCGCAGGATGAGGCCGTCACGATTATGACTTCGCTGAACCGCTATGGCATGGAGGCCGCAGCAGATCTGGATGTGCATGCATGTACAGATATCACAGGCTTTGGACTTCTTGGCCATTGTGTGGAGATGGCATCCGCAAGCGAGGTATCTTTTGAACTGGATGTTCACCGTATTCCCTATATGACCGATGCGGTTGATTTTGCAAAAATGGGACTTGTACCCGCGGGAGCATATAAGAATCGTCAGCATTCCGGCAAATATGTTGATTTTGCCGGGATTCCGGAATATTATGTGGATCTTCTCTATGATCCGCAGACGTCAGGGGGACTTCTTTTCAGCGTAGACAAGGAAACAGCCGGAATTCTTATGCAGAGATTCCGCGAACATCCGCTGGATACACAGGTATCGGTGATCGGGCAGGTCGCAGAGAAATTAAATGACAAATATATACGTTTTATTTAAGAGGACATTATGAATAAGAATCTGTTATTTAGAAGCATTCCAAAGGTGGATACTCTTTTGGAAGACAGTCAGACCGTGAATCTGATCAAAACTTACAGCCGTGATGTTGTTATGGAAGCGATCCGTTCTGAGACGGAGAAGCTCCGTAAGTTTATCGCCGGAGTGGAAAATGAAGAACAGGCGGAGGAGGCGCAGGAGCGCATAGACGGACTCCTCGATTCCATACGTTCTTCCGTAGAAAAAATGAATGAGCCGAATATGCGCAAGGTGATCAATGCGACCGGAACGATCCTTCACACGAATCTTGGGCGGGCGCCGATCAGCCGCAGGCACATGGAGCATCTGACAGACATTGCGACCGGGTATTCCAATCTGGAATACAATCTTCAGGCCGGAAAGCGCGGGGAGCGCTACAGCCATTTTGACGAGCTTCTCTGCAAGATCACAGGAGCCGAGGCGGCTATCGCGGTGAACAATAATGCGGCGGCGGTCATGCTGATCCTGAGTACGCTTGCAAAGGGCGGGGAGGTCGTTGTTTCCCGCGGCGAGCTGGTGGAGATCGGCGGCAAGTTCCGTGTGCCGGACGTTATGGAGCAGAGCGGCGCGGTTCTTGTGGATATCGGGACAACCAATAAGACGCATTACTCCGACTATGAAAATGCAATCACGGAAGAAACCAGAGCGCTGCTCAAGGTGCATACAAGCAATTACCGGATCGTAGGATTTACCGAGAGCGTGGGGATCGATGAACTGAAAGGTCTTGCAGAAGCACACAACATTCCGGTGATCGAGGATTTGGGGAGCGGGGTTCTTCTCGATCTGAGCAAGTATGGAATTACATACGAACCGACGGTGCAGGACTCTGTCCGCGCGGGAGCGGACGTGGTATGTTTCAGCGGCGACAAGCTTCTCGGAGGTCCGCAGGCGGGAATCATTGTCGGCCGGAAAAAATATATCGACCGGATGAAGAAGAATCCTCTTATGAGAGCGCTCCGTATCGATAAATTTACGGCTACGGCGCTGGAAAGCGTACTTCTTGATTATCTTTCAGAAGAGCGGGCGATCCGGGAGATTCCGGTCCTCAGGATGATCACGAAGTCTAAGGAGGACGTCCGCAAGGATGCACGTTATCTTATGCGCCTTATGAAACAGGAGCAGTTTCCGATCGAAGTCCATATGGTGGAGTGCGAGTCCCAGATCGGCGGCGGCTCTCTTCCGCTGGAGAGGCTTCCTGGTATCGGCCTTTCGATCCGTCCGCTTGAGATCACGACCGAGAAGATGGAGGAACGCATGAGAATGCTTCCGATGCCGGTGATTCCACGGGTAGTAAACGGCGAGATTCTTATGGATCTGCGCACGATGGACAGAGGAGATTTCCGCAGGATGCTGGAGGAATGGAGAATAACGGGCCTTTGCCGCGGGGAAGGACAGGGATCATGAAACATATCATTGTAGGAACGGCAGGCCATATTGACCATGGTAAGACGACGATCATCAAGGCGCTGACCGGCAGGAATACAGACCGGTGGGAAGAGGAACAGCGCCGTGGAATTACGATCGATCTCGGATTTACGTATTTTGACCTGCCGGATAAGACAAGAGTCGGGATCATCGATGTTCCGGGGCACGAACGTTTTATCAACAATATGGTTGCCGGAGTAGTCGGAATGGATCTGGTCATGCTGGTGATCGCGGCGGACGAAGGAATCATGCCGCAGACAAGAGAGCATATGGATATCCTGAGTATGCTCGGCGTAAAAAAGAGTATTATCGTTTTAAATAAATGCGATCTGGTCGATGAAGAGTGGAAAGAGCTGGTAAAAGAAGAGATCCGCGACGAGCTGAAGGAGACGTTCCTTGCGGATGCGCCGATCGCGGAGGTGTCGGCGGTCACCGGAGAGGGAATTGCGGAACTGACGCAGCTCATCCAGGATATGACAGAAGGGGAAGTAGAGGAGAGGGATGTGGATACGATCCCAAGGCTTCCGGTCGACCGTGTATTCAGTCTGTCCGGATTTGGCACGATCATTACAGGAACGCTCATTTCCGGCAAGATCCGAAAGGAAGATGTATTACAGATCTATCCGTCTGGAAAGGAATGCCGTATCCGCGGCATTCAGGTACACGGGCAGGATGAAGACTGCTGCTATGCAGGACAAAGGGTGGCGCTCAACCTTTCCAACGTAAGAAAGAGCGAACTGACGCGCGGCTGCGTATTGGCGCCGCCAAATGCGATGAAGAACACACGGCTTCTCGATGTGCGGCTGGATATGCTGCCATCCTCTCTTCGGGTGCTCGGTAATCAGACAAGGCTTCATCTTTTCAGCGGTACAAGCGAGATCCTGTGCCGCGCCAACCTTCTGAATGCAGAGAAGCTTGGGCCGGGGGAGAGCTGCTATGCGCAGCTGCATTTGGAGGAGGAAGGCGCCTTCAGCCGGGGCGACCGTTTTGTCGTACGGTTCTATTCGCCGATGGAGACGATCGGCGGGGGTGTTGTGCTGGACGCCAATCCGGTGAAGAAAAAAAGATTCCGCCCGGAGGTTATTGAAGAATTAGAACGGAAGGAATCGGGTTCCCTGGAAGACGTATTGGAGGTGCATATCCGTAATCATGGTGAGACGATGATCACATCCGCAGAGCTTGCAAAGCTTACGGCAATGTCCAGGGAAGAAGTACTGTCGGATATTGACCGGCTGAAAGCGGCAGGCGCTGTGCGTATTTACCCTATGAAAAAGGACGTCTTTATCTGGCACAGCGCAGATGAATATTGCTGCCGCACGAATATTGAAGATACGATCCGGAAATATCAGGACCGATATCCATACCGCTATGGAATGAAAAAAGCGGAGATACATTCCCTGTGCATGAAGCAGGTAAAGATCAATGCGTTCGATTTATATATTGAAGAGCTTGTAAGGGAGGGGATCCTGAAAAGAAAAGGAGAATTCTTAAGCACACCGGATTTTGAAGTAAGCCGGGATGATATCTATGAAAAAGTCCGAACGAAAGCGGCGGAGACGTATAAGAAAGCCGGATATGATTTTGTACGGCTGTCCGAGATCGATTTTGGAGACGTGCCGCCGGAGATCGTGGAAGATATCTATCTTCTTCTTCAGGATGACGGGGTGATCGTAAAAGTATTTGACCAGATGTATTCCCTCCCGGAATACATGGATGCTGCGAAAGAGAAGGTACTCCTGAAATTAAAAGAAAATCCACTGATTACGATTGCGGAGGTTCGTGATATGTTCCAGACGAGCAGAAAAAGCGCTAAGCCGCTTCTGGAATATATGGACAGCATCAAGGTAACAAAGAAAAATGGAGCGGAAAGTGAAAGGGTATCATTCTTATGAATTTAAAACAACTGGAGGCCTTTGTACAGGTCGCCGAGAAAAAGAGTTTTTCCAAAGCCGCGAAGGAACTGTTCCTGACACAGCCGACCGTCAGCGCACATGTTTCCGCGCTGGAAAAAGAATTAAAAGCACGATTATTTAACAGAAATACAAAAGAAGTAGAATTGTCCAGAGAAGGCAAGATGCTGTTTACATATGCAAAAGAGATGGTCGCACTGGAAGAGCAGATCAAACAGATCTTTCTGCGGAGCGAGGAGGAGGATGCCACCTGCATTACGATTGCGGCGTCTACGATCCCGTTCCAGTATGTGCTTCCGCGTGTGCTTGCCAGGTTCAGCGAACGGCATCCTAAGGATAAGTTCGAGGTCATCGAATCAGACAGTGCGGATGTCATTGGCCGTGTGGCGGCAAGACAGATAGAGATAGGATTTACCGGCACGATGATCCCGAAAGCAAACTGTACTTATATCCCGTTTTTCGAAGATGAGCTTGTGATCATCACACCAAATACGGAGCGTTTTCAGCAGATGAAGAAAAATGGTATTACTATGGATATTTTCCGGAATGAGCCGATCATCATGCGCGAGGTCGGATCCGGGACCAGAATGGAGACGGAAAAATATCTGAAGAGCAACGGCATTAATCTGGAACAGATGAAGGTTGTTGCATCTATGGAAAATACAGAGGCTATTAAGAGATCCGTCGGCAACGGACTTGGTATTGCGATATTATCCGCGCTTGCTGTGGAAAAGGAAGCGGCGCATGAAGAGGTATTGAAATTTTCATTTCCGGGAGAAAGAATGATCCGAAATCTTTACGTTGTGCAAAATAAAAATCGGACAGATTCACTGGCAACATCCCGGTTTATCCATCTCGTGCAGGAGGAGTATGCCGGAGACGGACTGAAAAAGGAGTAGAAGCATGATTTATTTAGATAATGCAGCGACAACACAGCATAAGCCGCCGCAGGTGGCGGAAGCGGTGGTTGCCGCAATGAATTCTATGGGAAATGCAGGACGCGGCGCCCATGCTGCATCCCTGGATGCAGCGCGTGTGATTTATGATACGCGGGACAAATTGTGCCGGCTGTTCCATGGCACGGATCCGAGGCAGATCGTATTTACCTGCAATTCCACAGAAGCATTGAACATAGCGATACGCGGAACGATCCGGCCGGGGGATCATGTGATCACGACAGTATTAGAACACAATTCTGTGCTGCGGCCGCTCTATGATCTGGAAGAGCAGGGAGTTGAGCTTTCCTTTGTACCGGGTGACAGGGAAGGACGGATCGACTATGGAGCGTTTGAACGGCTGATCCGGGAGAATACCAAAGCGATCGTCTGCACAAATGGGTCGAATCTGACGGGAAACTATGTAGAGATCGGCCGGATAGGCGCGGCCGCGCGGGCGCATGGACTGCTGTTTATCGTGGACGCATCGCAGACTGCGGGCGTCTTTGATATCGATGTGCAGAAGATGAACGTTGACATTCTGTGTTTTACCGGCCATAAGGGACTTCTTGGCCCGCAGGGAACCGGCGGAATGTATGTGCGCGAGGGCGTAGAAGTTCATCCGCTCAAAAGCGGCGGAACAGGCGTGCAGACTTACCTGAAACACCAGCCGCCGGAGATGCCGACGCGTCTCGAAGCCGGAACACTGAATGGACATGGCATCGCAGGCCTGAATGCGGCGCTTGGCTATATTCTTGAGACAGGAACAGAAACGATCCGCGAAAAGGAACAGGAATTGGCAAAAAGATTTTATCTGGGGGTAAAGGACATTCCGGGCGTTAAGGTCTATGGCGATTTCACTGACTTTAACCGCTGTGCGATCGTAACGCTGAATATCAGGGATTATGATTCTTCGGAGGTCAGCGATGCGCTTCTGATGGATTATGGGATCTCCACACGTCCGGGAGCACATTGCGCTCCGCTGATGCATCAGGCGCTTGGAACGGTTGATCAGGGCGCAGTCCGTTTCAGTTTTTCTCACTATAATACGGAGGAGGAAACCGATACGGCGATTCGGGCGGTTCGGGAACTTGCAGAGGAAGAATAACAGAAATCTGGAGGAACATATGCGGAAAAAAGAATTAAAGCTTGTCATCACATTTCATACAACGACCGATGCAATGAAGATGGAGAAGATCTGTAAGGAGAAAAATATGCCGGGCCGTCTGATCCCCGTGCCGCGGGAAATCTCCGCCGGCTGCGGGCTGTCGTGGTGCGTCTCGCCGGAGCACAGGGAGCTTCTGACTGAGACGATGCACGAGGCAGGGCTTGCGGAGCAGGATATGCATGAAGTGATGGTTTGAGAAAAATAAAAGAACCGGCGGCAGCCTGACATTCTGTCATTGGCAGCAGCCGGTCTTTTTAAAATCCCGATTTTAATATATTGAGTACATAGGGCAGAAACTTCTGACTGTACTCCGCCAGAGAATAAACGCCTTTTCGGAGCGTCCAGTCGTAGATCATCGCACGCTCAAAACCGGCGTACAGATGCATATACTGCTCGCATGTATTCCTGTCAGAAAATTCCCCGTCGTCAATACCCTTCTGGATGATCTCCTTTAACCATTTAAAATAGAAACGATCCTCGGCAAGCAGACAGCGTTCATCTCTGGTCACAAGCTGCGAAGAGTACAGGTAAGCGATCAGATTGATCTCGATCTGATTATCGATCAGGGAAAATAATTCCCTGTTTAAAAACATTAATTTGTCGGAAGCTGACATATCAGGATCGTCTTTTGGGTATAATTCCATATATCGCTGGTCAAAGACATCAGAGAGCGTATTAAGCAACGCGTCTTTCGCCTTAAAATAGTGATAAAACGTTCCTTTTGATGTGGCGGAACGTTCTATGATCTCATCCACAGTTGTATTCTCGTATCCCTGCTTGTAGAAAAGCTCCCATGCAGCAGTGATAATACGCTTCTTGGTATCCGGCATATTCTGGGCGCCTTGTATCATGTTGATCAGTCCTTTTGGTTTTAACATAGCAGAACGGAAGAATTATATCACGTACATTTATAGAAAAAACCTATAAATGAAAGGGACGATAAATAAGTGCTTGAGTCTGCTAAAGCAAGTCCTATTTGAATAATAAAATAAGATTATGCTTGAAACACACGGAAATAAATGAATAATTATGTCCGTGCATAGTTACAGAACCATTATCCTACGTTTTTTCACATTTGTCAATAAAAACTGAAAAATAAAAATAGAAAAAATCTTCAAAAGCTATTGAAAAAATCAATAGACTGTGGTACAGTCTATGTATGAAAGAATGCATGGGGGTAGTTGGGTAACTGGTGTGCCTCCTAGTCTTCAAAACTAGTGTGGGGCGTTAGGAGCGTCCCGGGTGGGTTCGATTCCCACATGCCTCCGCCAGGAAAAGCGGCAGTATTTTTTTATAAGCGTTCGACAAAAAATACACAATCAGTAAATGTATTGGTATTTAATATAGATGTCAGCAAAGCGCTGAGACAGGAATAAGTAGGCAGGAACAGATAAGATGTACGGATACAGAATCATATCGCACAGGGGTTTATGTTCCTGACTTTTACTTATATAAAAGAGAAAAGGAGACGGATGTTATGGGAAATGTACAATTATTACTGAGACAGCACGTTGGCGCGCCTTGTGCCCCTTGCGTTGAAGTCGGCGCAGAGGTTAAGAAGGGTACGCTTGTTGCTACGCCTACCGGACTTGGAGCTAATATTTTCTCCAGCGTATACGGCAAGGTCGTTGAGATCAGGGAGGATCGGATCATCATCGAGCCTGCGGCTGAGCAGCCGGACGAGTTCGTTCCGATCGATGTGCCGGAGGATGCATCTAAGCTTGACATGGTGAAAGCAGCCGGAGTTGTCGGAATGGGAGGAGCCGGATTCCCTACAGGAATTAAGCTCAGCGCAGATCTGGAGGGAGGATATATCCTGATCAATGCTGCGGAGTGTGAGCCGGGTCTGGAACATAATATCAGACAGATCGAGCAGCAGGTAGAGAAGACAATCCGCGGAGTAAAATACTGTATGGAGATCTCGAATGCAGATAAAGCTATTTTCGCGATCAAGAAAAAGAATCAGAAGGCGATCAAGACGCTTCAGAAGGCTCTGGAGAGCGAACCGGCGATCACAATGCATCTTCTTCCGGACATCTACCCGATGGGAGAAGAGAGAGCAGTTGTCAGAGAATGTCTTGGTATCGAGCTTGATACAACGCAGCTTCCTTCAGCCGCACATGCAATCGTGATCAACGTTGAGACCGTGTTACGTGTTGCCGAGGCTATTGAGGATAAAAAGCCATCTTTCAGCAAGAACATGACTGTCCGCGGTAAGATCAACGGCGGCAACGCTGCACATGTATTCATGGATGTTCCGGTTGGTGTGAGCGTGGAAGAGATGATCGAGAAAGCCGGCGGAATCGATGGAAAATATGGAGAGATCATTATGGGCGGCGCTTTCACAGGAAAGTCTACAACTCTTGACGCTCCTACAACAAAGACAACAGGCGGTATTCTCGTAACGATCGAGTTCCCGGATCTTCACGGGGCAAGCATTGGCATTCTTGTCTGTGCCTGTGGAGGAAGCGAGGCCCGTATGCGGGAGATCGCTGAGAAGATGAATGCAAAGGTTATATCCGTATGCAGATGTAAACAGGCAATTGAAAACAAACCAGGCGCACCGCTGAAGTGCGAGAGACCGGGAAATTGTCCTGGACAGGTTAAGAACAACATGCAGTTCAAGAAGGATAAATGTGAATATATCCTGATCGGTAACTGCTCTGACTGTTCCAATACTGTTATGGCTTCCGGCCCGAAGATGGGACTGAAAGTATTCCATCAGACAGATCACGTGATGAGATCTGTTGGACATGCACTTTACAGAACCTTGAAGGTATCGAAGAAGGTCAGCCAGGATATTGATTTCTGAAAATATAATACGGTATATCCGCAGGATGCACCGCATCGCGTGCCTCACGGGGCAGCGCTCATGTGATATTACACCTCTGCAGCACGGTGGGAACCCCCGATTTTTCATTGTGCGGGAGAGGGTGTATATATAAACCTGGGGAAACCCAATAATCAATACAAGGAGGTAAAAGTTATGTCCATTACAGCTGAAACAGCTAAAGAACATGCTAATGACCCTGCGGTATTATGTTGTAGAGCCGAGGAAGGCGTTACAATTGAACCGGCGAATCTCGAGGATCCAGCAATCTTTGATGATCTGGTAGATTCCGGGTTATTGAATTTGGATGGTTGCCTTACCATCTCACAGATTTTAGGAGCAAAGCTTACAAAGACTTGCGACTCCCTGACACCAATCACATTGGATGTTATTGATAAGGCAAATGAAGTTGCAGGACAGGCACCGGAAGCGCCGGTTGAGGAACCAGCGGTTGAGCCGGTTGAGGCTCCGGCAGCTCCGGCAACGACAGCTATCCCGGCAGCAGGCGGAATGCTTAAGATTCACATCGGAGAAGGAAAGGATATTGACCTTCAGATTCCGGTCGGAGCGCTTGCGGCAGGAGAGACAGCAGCAGAGGCCGTTCCGGCGGCGGCAGGAGAAGCAGCAGCTCCGGCAGCTCCGGCAGCAGAAGCAGAGCAGGAGCCAAAGCTTATCAGAAGTCTTACAAGAAAGCATTTCCAGATCACAGATGTTAAGAGAGGACCTGAGACAAAGATCGAAGGGACCACCATTTACATCCGTGAAGGAATCGAGCAGGAGTGTATTGATTCCCAGAAGCTTGTGTATGATCTGAAGATCGACATTATTAAACCAGAAGATTATCACACCTATTCAGAGACGATCATGGATGTTCAGCCGATCGCTACAAAAGAAGGCGAGGATGAGATCGGCAGCGGCGTTACAAGAGTACTTGACGGCGTTGTAATGATGGTAACAGGTACCGATGCTAACGGCGTTCAGATCGGTGAGTTCGGTTCTTCCGAAGGTTACCTTGATGAGAATATCATGTGGGGACGTCCGGGCTGCCCGGAGAAGGGTGAGATCTTCATTAAGACACAGGTAACTGTAAAAGAGAAGACAAATATGGAGAGACCTGGTCCGCTGGCTGCTCATACGGCAACAGACATTATCACCCAGGAAATCCGTAAAGCCCTGAAAGAACTTGACGAATCGCTTGTGGTTGACACAGAGACGTTCAATCAGTACAGAAGACCTGGCAAGAAGAAAGTTGTTATCGTAAAAGAGATCATGGGACAGGGCGCGATGCATGATAATCTGATCCTTCCGGTAGAGCCTGTTGGCGTACTTGGAGCAAGACCTAACGTAGATCTTGGCAATGTTCCGATCGCAGTATCTCCGCTTGAGGTACTTGATGGTTGTATTCATGCTCTTACCTGTATCGGACCTGCATCGAAAGAAATGTCCAGACATTACTGGAGAGAGCCGCTCGTACTCGAGTGTCTGCATGACGAAGAGATCGATTTCTGCGGAGTTGTTTTCGTAGGTTCTCCTCAGATCAATGCTGAGAAGTTCTATGTATCGAAGCGTGTCGGTCAGATGGTTGAGATGCTGGATGTTGATGGAGCTTTCGTTACAACTGAGGGCTTTGGCAATAACCATATTGATTTTGCAAGCCATCATGAGCAGATCGGTATGAGAGGAATTCCGGTAGTTGGACTTTCCTTCTGTGCGGTACAGGGCGCTCTGGTAGTTGGCAACAAGTACATGACGACAATGGTTGATAACAACAAGTCAGAGTCCGGTATCGAGAACGAGGTACTTGGATGTAATACACTTTGTCCAGAGGAAGCTATCCGTGCTCTTCAGATGCTGAAGAATGCTATGGGCGGCGAACCGGTTAAGAAACCTGAGAGAAAGTGGAATGCGAACGTTAAGGCTTCTAATGTAGAGGCGATTGAAAGCGCAACTGGCAGGAAGTTTGATCTGGTTAAGAACGAGCAGTCTCTGCCAATGAGTCAGAAGAGAAAAGAGAAATATGACTAATCAGGTAAAGGAATTACAATACGGCGACAAAATTATCAGGATGGAAGGGGTCATCGTTGAAGTGCATGATGGCGGTATCGCAATTGACCTGAAAGGAAGATTGGGACATTTAAGAGTGCCGATGCGGATGTTTATCTCGGACTATCCGATTAAAGTGGGTCAGGAAGTGGCATGGAACATGAGTTTCATCGAACAGCTTGGTCCGGAAGTCAATGAAAAGTATGTAAGCAGCCTGGATACGTATACCCGCCGTCAGGAGGAGATGCGTAAAATGAACCAGAACAACAAGGAGGTATAACAATGAGTTTAACATTAGTTAAAGGAATGCAGTCAGAGATCTTCGTTCCTATTACTCCGCCGTCTGTATGGGCTCCTGTGACAAAAGAGCTGAAAGATATGTCCATCGCTCTTGCAACAGCAGCAGGCGTTCATAAGATCAGCCAGGAAAGATTTAATCTTGCCGGTGACTTTACATGGAGAAAGATCGAGAATACCACGCCGACTTCAGAGCTGATGGTATCTCACGGCGGATATGATAACAGTGATGTAAATAAGGACATCAACTGTATGTTCCCTATCGACAGAATTCATGAATTAGCTGCAGAAGGATTTATCAGAGCCTGCGCTCCTGTACATGCAGGATTCATGGGCGGCGGCGGAAACCAGGAAAAATTCAAAGGTGAGACAGGACCGGCTATCGCTCAGATGTTTAAAGAAGAGGATGTTGACGCGGTTATCCTCACCGCTGGCTGAGGTACCTGCCACCGCTCTGCAGTATTGGTGCAGAGAGCGATTGAAGAGGCTGGAATTCCTACAATTATTATTGCAGCCCTTCCGCCGGTTGTACGTCAGACCGGCACGCCGCGTGCGGTAGCTCCGTTGGTGCCTATGGGCGCTAACGCAGGCGCTCCGAACAACGTTGAGCAGCAGACTCAGATCGTTAAAGCAACTCTTGAAGCGCTTGTTGACATCCAGACACCTGGAAAGATCGTCAACCTGCCATTCGAGTATGTAGCTAAGGTATAAGATCTGTTTTGTAACAATAATATCGGGCGGATGCTGATGCATCCGTCCGGAATAAAAAACATATTTAAGGGTAAAGGGTTAACGTGCGGCCGGGTAGAGATATCCGGCCTTTTTTAAAAAAATAAAAAACGATATATTGGAAAAAGGTTTCATATATTGTATACTTATAAAGAGTATTATTGGAGGTGATGTGAATGGCTGACCAGGTAAAAGACTTGAGAAAGCTGGTGATCAAAGCATATCATATGAATGATGTTGTATGGGGTGAGCACAACGATATTACTGTGGATGGACATATGACAGTCAGTAAAGAGATGCTCGATGAGCTTGCAGCTGAAGAAGAATATCTTGAAAAGATCGATATTCAGATTATCAGTCCCGGTGAACATGACCGGTGGACGAATACAATTATGGATATCATTCCGATTTCCACAAAGGTGCTTGGAGTACTCGGAGAGGGTATTACACACACCATAACGGGCGTTTATGTCATGCTTACAGGCGTGGATGTAAATGGCAAGCAGTGCCATGAATTTGGCTCGTCGGAGGGAAATCTGAAGGAACAGCTGTATCTGAATCGGGCAGGAACACCGGGGGATGATGATTATATTATTTCCTTTGATGTTACGCTCGCGGCAGGAATGGGACAGGAACGGCCTGGGCCTACGGCTGCGCACCGCGCCTGCGACAGATTTATTCAGACCTATCGTAACAAATTGAAAAAATTCAAGGGCGAACTCTGTACAGAACGACATGAGTATCACGATATTGTCAGACCGGGGAAGGACAGAGTGCTGATCATTAAGCAGGTCGCGGGGCAGGGCGCTATGTATGATACACATTTCTTTGCAAAGGAGCCTTCTGGAGTTGAGGGCGGACGTTCGATCATTGATATGGGTAACATGCCGATTGTTGTAACACCAAATGAGTACAGGGACGGAATTATCCGCTCTATGCAGTGAGGAGGCGGAAGATATGGGAATTGGACCATCGACAAAGGAAACATCATTACATCATTTCAGGGATCCGCTTCTCGACGTTGTTTCGGAGGATACAGATCTCGATCTCATGGGAATTCTCCTTGTAGGCACACCCGATGGGAACGAGGAGAAAATGCTGGTTGGAACGAGAGCTGCGGTTGTAGCGGAAGCTATGAGAGCGGACGGCGTTATCATCTCTTCCGACGGCTGGGGCAATAGCGACGTGGATTTTACAAATACGGTTGAACAGCTTGGCATCCGGGGGATACCGGTATCCGGACTGAATTTCAGCGGTACGGTTGCTCAGTTCGTTGTGGTAAATGATTATCTGGATGCGATCGTAGATATTAATAAGAGTGCAGACGGAACAGAGACGAATGTGGTCGGAGAGAACAATGTGACCAGATTAGACTGTCTGAAGGCGAAAGCGCTGCTCAAGCTGAAAATGCGACGGAATAAACGGTAGCATAACAAACAGCCGTGCATCAGTATATCAGAAATTTATTTTCTTTGTATCGGAGATTATCATTCAATATGAAATAGAAAAAGACACGGTGTATCGTGCCTTTTTCTATAATCATATCTAAGGGGGTAAGGGTGATAATTTAATAATTATCTAAGAAGCTTCCAGCGCTTCCTGATTGATATTATATATCGATTACATGAATTTGTAAAATAAAAATATGCACAGTTTTTTATGAATTTTTTCTATAGACCAAAGTCTATCAAAGGGCAGGAAAAAAGCACAACCAAAGTTGTACTTTTCTCCACATGGTATGTCATTGAGAGGTTTCTGCTGTAATACAAAAATGATTGGTACAAAAGCTGGGGAATGCTTTCTATTTGTATAATCTTATGCAGCGGATAAAACCTGGGGGGGATGTCCGCGTATTAAATTCTCGTATCACAGCAAGTTAAAACAAAAAGGACGGTCTCCTGTAAAGGAAACCGCCTTTGGTTCTAACAGATACACTATATCGTATTTAAAACTGCATGTCAATCCTTTTTTGGAAAATAATCAAATCCTTTTAAGAAATAATCAAATAACCAGACGCAAGGATCAAAGGAAACGGAAAACATTATAAAGACTATTTATTTTGTGCTTTTGCATCTTTAATGTACAGGATAGAGCAAATAACAAGTACGACACATACCAGATATGTGAGCGCTTTCAGCGGAATCGATGTTACAACAAAAGCTGCGATGAATACGCCAACGATACCGGAGATCGTAAGCGCAATACCATTTCCGCGTGCATATTTTCCTTCCCTGATGAAAGCAAAGCCGCCGGATGGCATCAGGAATGCACAGGAACCCATCATGATAGGAAACGCGATATCTGTACTCATTCCAAGAAGAAGTACAAGAGCCATACAAGGAGCGTAAAGTCCGATGCCGCACATCATGAGGCCGCCGAGGACGAAATTGGCAACAATAGCGATGACGAGTTTGACGCCTGTAACGCCGCTGGCCGTTCCGATCATACCAAACGGGCCGATGCCGGCATTCTTACATGCCATAACAACTGCAACGATGATAAGGCAGATACCAAGCATCATACGAATCTTGTTGATATCAAGCTTAACGATGATCTTTGCTCCGAAGACAGCGCCAAGAGCGGATGCGGCGATCATTGTAATTAATGTTACAGGATCGCAGTCGATCCTCTGAATAAAGATCAGAGCCTCTGTAATAACGGCAAAACCAAAACAGACGTTCAAAGTGCCTGGAACGAGGTCGTCGCGCAGCGATCTGGTAGCTTTCCAGTAAGAAGATGCGATGGCAAAGCTTCCGATTCCAAGCGTGTCGAAGAAATTGGCGATAAAACCAATAACAATAGAGTGTCCGGGATGCAGCGGCTCATATTCATCCTTGTGCGTAAGAATATCTTTCACATAGATGATTGCGTAGATAGCCGTGTAAACAGCTAAAACTGCAAGTAAAATTTTTGAAGCCATAGATTTTCCTCCT
>CAZPXF010000029.1:0-3408 GCA_964590945.1 uncultured Lachnospiraceae bacterium
CCGTAAATCCTGCAGTTTAAAAAATGATACAGCAGAATGCCAGCCGCTGAAAGTCCGCCGAATATCAGCGCATACGGGAGGCAGACCTGCCCGAACAGGTTGAAAGGGACGCTGCTGTAATCCCAGACCTCAAGCCGGAATACTTTATTTACAAGAATCCCGGTAATAAATTCACTGGAACTGATAAATACCATACAGTACAGAACCTGCCGCCAAAGCGGCAGCGTCCAGCCGGTCGCGCTTCCCTGGAAGCCGCAGAAAAGGAAACAGATCCCGCCAAGTACAAACATCGACCAGTGGGACACTCCCCTGTATAACAGTTCGATCGTGTAATAGATGGTTCCCCCGATTCCCCATAAAAACAGATATTTTCCAATTTTCTCCATAGTAAAAACCGCCTTCCTATATCGCATGTTTATAGTCTTGGCGGTTTTGGTCTGAAATATATTGGAAGTTACTGCATCCTGCCCAGAAAATAAAATCCTCTGCATTCTTCCAGTTTTACAGGTACAATCTTGCCGATAAGGCTTTCATCTCCCGGAAAATGCACAAGAAGGTTGTTGCTGAGACGTCCGGTCATAAGAGAAGCGTCGTGTTCATTGACCGCTTCCACAAGTGCATCCTGCACCTCGCCGGTGTGCAGCTCGCACATTTCTCTGGAGATGCTCTGCACTTCTTTTAAAAGTCTGTCAAAACGGTTTTTTACATCGCTTTCCGGAACCTGATCCTCCATAACGGCAGCAGGCGTTCCCGTACGTTTGCTGTAAATAAAGGTAAATGCCGAATCGAACCGTACCTTTCTTACGACATCCAGCGTATCCTGAAAATCCTCCTCCGTCTCGCCCGGAAATCCGACAATAATATCCGTGGTCAGGGAAATATCCGGAATTTCCTTCCTGATCTTTTCAGCCAATGCAAGGTACTGCTCTTTCGTATACCGGCGGTTCATGATCTTCAGGATCCGGCTGCTTCCGGACTGCATCGGCAGATGCAGGTGCCGACAGATCTTTTTCGAATGCTTCATTACTTCAATCAGCTCGTCCGAGAGATCCTTTGGATGGGAGGTCATGAACCGGATGCGCTTCAAGCCTTCGATCTGCTCTACCCTTCTTAAAAGCTCCGCAAAGGAAACCGGCTCTTTCAGGTTCTTTCCGTAGGAATTGACATTCTGACCAAGAAGCATGATCTCTACAACTCCATCCTTTACCATCCTCTCAATCTCACAGATGATACTCTCCGGCTCACGGCTTCTCTCGCGTCCGCGCACATACGGAACGATACAATAGCTGCAGAAATTGTTGCAGCCGAACATAATATTAATGCCCGATTTGAACGGATATTTACGCGCATTCGGGAGATTTTCCACAATTTGATCCGTATCCTTCCACACATCGATGATCGTTCGGTCAGAATCCAGCGAGAGATAAAGAAGCTCCGCAAATTTATATATATTATGCGTTCCAAAGATCAGGTCTACAAAACGATATGAGGTTTTCAGCTTTTCCACAACCTTTGGCTCCTGCATCATACATCCGCAGAGCGCGATCCGCATGACAGGATTCTTTTCCTTCAGCTTCTTGAGCTGCCCAAGCCGACCATACACGCGCTGGTTCGCATTTTCACGAACCGTACATGTATTATAAATGACAAAATCCGCATTTTCGGAGTCCGTCTCCTGGTAACCGACTTCAAGAAGGATTCCGGAAAGCTTTTCCGAATCCCTGGCGTTCATCTGACAGCCGAAGGTATTTACGCAGAAGGTCAACGGGCGGCCAAGCTTTTCCGCACGAACGCTGACCGCTCTTTTTGCCAGCTCTATATAATAATACTGCCGTTCCGGCTCCGTCTCCGGTATCGGACCGTTGATATCAAGATCAAATCTGTTGTTCATAAATTACTCCTTGTATAACCGATATGGCCAATTTTTCTTTTTCAGCTTAGGACTGTACCGTCAGCCAGGGTGATCGTAAACCCGTTGAAATTGATCGTTCCGTTGTTGGTCAGGGAGGTGATCGTGCAGTTGCCGGTAAGCGTCCATGTGCTGCCGGATTCCACCGTCAAAACGGCATTATCCGATACGGCGGCGCCATTCTGCGCATTGTCCACGATGTTGACGGTTCCCTTAAAGCTACTGTTCCCGGAAAGCGTCATATTCAGTGTGGATATCGAATCCACAACGATATCTCCTTTCAGCGTCTGATCGTCAGCTGTGAATGTGACCTGCGCTCCGTTTTCCCCGGCTGATCCCCAGCCGTGGCTTGCGCTGTTCCCGCAGATGTTCATCAGATAACCGTCCTTATCTTTGTCCGTGATCTCTACGCCGGACAGAGAAACCTTGCAGGCTGTATTGGTTATATAGAACATATCTCCGTTATTGGAGAGCAGACTGCCGCCCGTCATGGAAAACGAGGATGTTCCCACATTGGCGTCGCCGGACATGGATTGATAAATCATGATATTGTGGACGTTTTCATCTGAACTGGTTCCCTTATCGTCGCTCATATTTCCGGATACATCGCAGTTTTCCAATGTGATGGAGTTCTCTCCCTCAATGACCAGGGCTTCTGAATGATTCGCAGTCAATGCCGCGTTTTTCACTGTAATATCGGCTGTGGAATATACGGCGGGAGAATTGTATCCGTTGGAGGTATAGGTACCGCCGTCCACATTGACGGTTCCCCCTCCGCGGTCGGAACGGATGGCCGCTGCTGAAGAACCGGAAGTTTCCACTGTAAGATTTTCAGCATTTGTTGTCCCGCCGCCGGTTGTCTGAATACCTCCGGAGTTATCTTCCGTTGTTGTAATTTTAGAGTCTGAAATATTCACAACTGTACCGCTGCCATAGCTGAACACGCCGTTCCCGTTTTGTGCAGAGGAAGTAACGTTAGCGTTCGTAATGGTGACATCTGCTCCGTTTGTTGCCAGCAGCGCCGCGTTCATTCCGTAGAAATCGCCATCCTCTGTGTTGGAGCTGGAGCCTGCCGATTTGTCCACAGTAATCCCGTTCAAGGTAATTGCTGCGCCGTCAATGCGGAGCGCATTTTCATCATCTCCTGTGGAAGAATAGCTTGTGTCGGAGTATTCGCCATCCGTATCTATGGTGTTGGCAGAATCGCCCTGCGTCACTTCCCCGGAACCGCCGAATCCGCCGCTTCCTTCGCCTCCGCCGGATTCACTGTTTCCCCCGGCGGATAGAACCGTCACTGTGGAAACTGCGTTGCTGCTGTCCACCTGGATGCTCAAAACTGTTCCAACAACGATATCGTCGATCGAACCTTCCGTGCTGTCCTCACTGTCGGAAGCTTCTTCCAGCAGAATCGAAGCTCCGCTGATATCTACAATCGCCGTTTCGCCATTTGCAGTGAAACCATCGGACGATCCCGTTTCGCCGCCGCCCATTTCGCCGCC
>CAZPXF010000029.1:3508-23707 GCA_964590945.1 uncultured Lachnospiraceae bacterium
TCGCCGCCCGCTTCGCCGTCCGGCAGTTCCGGCGGGGTCTCTCCGCTTTCTGTATTCCCATCATCCTCCGGCTTCTCCGGCGGGACTTCTCCCTCTGCAGAACTCGTATCAGCCGGTTCGGATTTATCATCCGGCGGCGTCTGCATAGATTCTCCGCCGTCTGTGTTGTCCGATAATTCTCCAAGCTGAACGGCGACCAGAGCGCCATCAACCGCAACCGTTTTCCCTGTCAGTGTCTGATCAGAATAGTCTGTCCCTGACTGAGCGCTTCCGGACCGGGCAGTGCCGGAGCACGCTGTCAAGGAGCCGATGATCAAAGCTGCAGTACATAAAAATGAGACAATTTTTTTCAAAATAAAAGACCTCCTTTATAGATTAATTTCGAACCATATGTCACTTTTATTCCTTTCTTTTTATACTATATTTTCCTATCGGAGTCAATAACAGTTCTGAAAGATAAAAGCAACATAATTCTGCTGTATATCCCTCATTTTGTCATTCTTTACTATACAAATTTCATCGATAGTGATATGATAATGCAGAAAAATAAAATTTTAACAGGGAGGTTATTTCATGTCTATCAAAAAACTTGCAGATTCTGTAGTTTATATCGGCGCCAACGATAAGACGCTGGATCTCTTCGAAAGCCAGTATATTATCCCAAATGGCGTTTCATACAATTCATACCTGATCGTCGATGATAAGATTGCAATCATGGATACTGTTGACAAGCGTGCATCCGGGGAATGGCTTGCCAATCTGGAGGAGGCTCTTGCAGGGAAAGCGCCGGATTATCTTGTTATTTCACACATGGAACCGGATCATGCAGCTAATATTAAGGCTGTTGCTGAAAAATATCCGGAGATAAAGCTGGTAGGTAATGCCAGAACATTCCAGATGCTTCCTCAGTTTTTCCAGATGGATCTTACAGACCGCACCATTACCGTAAAGGAAAAGGATACTCTCAGCCTTGGCGCTCACACGCTGCAGTTTTTCATGGCTCCTATGGTTCACTGGCCGGAGGTCATGGTTACATATGAGCAGTCCGAGAAGATTCTTTTCTCTGCGGACAGCTTCGGCAAGTTCGGAGCTCTTGACGCCGATGAGGACTGGGCATGTGAAGCGCGTCGTTATTACTTTAATATCGTAGGGAAATACGGTGCGCAGGTGCAGGCGCTCCTGAAAAAGGCGGCGGCTCTTGATATCGAGAAGATCTTTCCTCTTCACGGCCCGATGCTGACAGGGAATCTCGCATACTATATGGATAAATACAATACATGGAGCAGCTATGAGCCGGAAAATGAAGGGATTTTCATCGCTTACGCTTCTATGCATGGAAATACAGCGGATGCAGCTGAAAAGCTTGCTGGTATCCTGAAAGAAAAGAATGCGCCAAAGGTTTCCGTTGCAGACCTTTCCCGCGACGATCTGGCCGAAGCTGTTGAAGATGCATTCCGCTATGACCGTCTCGTAGTCGCAAGCCCGACGTATGACGGAGGACTTTTCCCGGCAATGGAGGATTTCCTTCTGCATCTGAAAGCAAAGAATTATCAGAAACGTACGGTCGCTATCATCGAAAATGGTACATGGGCTCCTATGGCAGCAAAGAAAATACGCGAACATCTGGAATCCTTAAAAAATATCACGATTCTTGATCCGACGATCACAATCCGCTCCGTCATGACAGAGCAGAATATCGCAGATATAGAGAAGCTGGCTGACGAATTATTAAAGTAACCCCTGATCCCGGGGCAGATAATGGAGTTTGGTATGAAACAGTTTATTCAGGTTACGGCCGGAGGCGGAGGCGACTCATGGCTGATACCTGGTTCAGAGAAAACGGCGCTTGTCGACACCGGAATGGAATATTGCTCTACGCAGCTTGTCGGCAATATCAAAGCGGTCCTCGGCGACCGCCCTTTGGATTATGTACTTCTGACACATTCCCATTACGATCATGTGTCCGGACTGCCTGCGCTCAGGAAAGCGTGGCCGCAGCTTACAGCGGCTGCGCATCCTCACGCGGCAAAGATCCTGTCAAAAGAAAAAGCTATAGCATTTATGCGTACAATGTCCGCCGAAGCCTACCGGCTTCATGACCCGGAACATTCTGTGCGCAATTATCCGGTCTCTGATTATCATATTGACCTCACGGTTCAGGATGGATCGGAAATTGATCTTGGAGATTTGAAGGTACAGGTGTACGAGACGCCGGGACATACAAAGTGCTGCATCTCCTTTTACGTGCAGCCGGTCGGTCTCCTTTTCCCGGCGGAAACATGCGGACTTCCGGAGGAAAATGACCCTGTCACAGTCAAGCCAGGCTATCTGACAAGCTACGTCAGCACGATTAAGTCCATCCGGAAATTAAAAGGCTTAGAGCTTCATGCCCTGATCCCGGCGCACAGTCCGTATCAGGATGATCCATCTATCCATACATTTTTAGATCGTGCAGTCAGCTTTGCACAGCTCAGCAAGGATTTTATCCTTGGGATGTATCAGAATGGTATGACTCCGGATGAGATCCTGAAGATCTATGCCGCAGTATACTGCAGAAACATCGGAACCCAGCCGCTGCACGCCTTTATGGTCAATGCAAAGGCTGCGATCCAGTGTATGATCCGGGAATACGAGGCAGGGGAGATTTCTCTATAGAGCCGCGCAGATATTCAGAAAATACTCATGTACTGCCGTGCTATTTGTCACTTCCGGATGAAAAGACAAGCCAAGCTGCCTTCCGTACTGCACGGCTACGATATTCCCATCGACCGCAGCCAGTACCTTCACATCATCCGCCGCACTCTCGATATAGGGAGCGCGGATGAATGTCATTGGGATCTTCCCCAGAGGCTTCATCTCCTCCTTCACATGAAAGCTTCCAAGCTGCCTGCCGTAAGCATTGCGCTTTACTGTGACAGGAAGCGTCCCGAAATACTGTTTTCCGTCATTGGATATATGCTCCGCCAGAAGGATCAGTCCGGCGCAGGTTCCAAGTACGGGGAGCCCGTTCAGAATTTTGCTCCGCAGCTCCTCAAACAGATCCAGATCATTCAGAAGCTTTCCCATTACCGTACTTTCGCCGCCCGGAAGGATAAGACCGTCCATCTTTCTTTCCAGATCTTTCTTCTGCCGAATCTCAAAGCATTTCGCGCCCAGGGACTCCAGCATATGTTCATGCTCGATGAAGGCTCCCTGGACGGCCAGAACTCCTATGGTCATTATTGGCCTCTTTCTGCCATCAGAAGCCCGATCTCCTGTTCATTGATTCCAACCATCGCTTCCCCAAGGTCTTCGGATAATTCTGCAAGCATCTTTGTATCTTTATAGTTCGTAACGGCTTTTACGATCGCTGCCGCTCTCTTTTCCGGATCGCCGGATTTAAAAATACCGGAACCGACAAATACGCCTTCAGCGCCCAGCTGCATCATAAGAGCTGCATCTGCCGGAGTCGCTACTCCGCCCGCAGCAAAATTGACAACCGGAAGCTTCCCGTTTTCGTGTACGTATTTCACAAGCTCATAGGAAACCTCAAGCTCTTTTGCTGCATGAAAAAGCTCATCCTCACGCATGGAAGTAAGCCGGGCAATCTCCTGATTCATCTTTCTCATATGACGAACGGCCTGTACAATGTCCCCGGTACCCGGCTCTCCCTTGGTACGGATCATGGAAGCGCCCTCCTCGATTCTGCGGAGCGCTTCTCCGAGATCCTTTGCCCCGCATACAAACGGCACGTTGAATTTCGTCTTATCGATGTGGTACACATCATCAGCCGGAGAGAGCACTTCGCTCTCATCAATGTAATCGATCTCGATCGCTTCCAGTATCTGTGCCTCTGTAAAATGTCCGATCCGGCATTTTGCCATAACAGGAATGGAGACAGCTTTCTGGATTCCTTTGATCATCTTCGGATCGCTCATTCTTGAAACGCCGCCGGCTGCTCTTATATCGGCCGGAATCCGCTCCAAAGCCATAACTGCACAGGCGCCTGCCTCCTCGGCAATCCTTGCCTGCTCCGGCGTCGTGACGTCCATGATCACGCCGCCCTTTAACATCTGTGCCAGCTCTTTATTTAATTCATATCTGTTATTCATTGATCCTTCCACCTTACGTTTGATAATATGGACCTGCGCAGGTTCATAACAGATACTATAATTCATTGCTGGCTTTTAAAAAATAACCAGTTTTCATATTTTAAAAAGGGACAGTTATGTATCATTCTGCATTTTGGCGATCACATAGTCTGAGCCGGACAAAATATGTCCGGCTCTTACATTCCTCTCATTATACAAACTGATTTGTGCGTCGGTTGTATTCGTAATCAATTTCGTTCAGTCTCTCAACGATATCTTCTTTCTCCACACCGAGATCTTTACACATCACATCCAGATTCGCGTAGCGGTCTCTCAGGTATGTATTTACTACGCTAAGCAGCATAGCCGGATCGTTTGGCAGATTCATTGGTCATTCCCCCTTTTATTCAAATTAGATTTGTTCGGATCCTTTCGCATAAGATACTCATCTTCTGTAGATCGTGGTATCCGTAATGACTGCGTCCACCTTCCGGTCCGTCTCTTCCACAGGCAGCGCATCGGTCATTTGCTCGGAAAAGGCGATTCCCACCGTATGGATGTCCGGATGCTTCGCAAGATAGCGGTCATAAAACCCCTTCCCATACCCTATACGGTTACAGGAAGGATCGAATACCGTCCCCGGAACGATCATCAGTACATTGCCGGAGGGTTCACAGCGCCTGCAGATCTTCTTCGGCTCTGAAATTCCAAAATATCCGGCCTCCAGATCCGCATCGCCATGTACCTTGTAAAAGTACATGCTGTCACCTTCCACACGCGGTACTGCCACCTGCATCCCGCGCTTCTGCGCTTCCCTTCGGATCAGTTCCGTCTGTACTTCATCATGAAAATCCATATAACAAAACAAAAGATCCGCCTGTTCAAAATACGGATATTGTATGACTGTTTCACAGATCTTTCTGCTTTTTTCATCCTGTACTTCCTTTGGAATGGAGGATCGGATTTTAAGGATCCGCTTTCTAATGTCCTTCTTTGTTTCCAAATTTCTCACCCAGATTCGTAATGCTTCCATCCTTCTCCTGGATGGAAATGTTATCAAGCTGCCCGCGCAGGTTTCTTCTTATATCGGCGAGAAACTCCTCGCGCAGAAGCTTCTGTTCCTTCCGTTCTTCTGCATTCAGTCCTTCCGCTTTTGACTTTCTTGCCAGCTCGTTAATCCTCTGTATCTTCTTATCGTTCATCTCATGTCCTCACATTCAAAATACAAGCAAACTCTATCATACATGAATTTTGTCTGCCTGTCCACTGTCAGCTTGAATAATTTTCAAGAAAACTGTACAGCGCCTTTTGATCCGCAATATATTTTCCTTCTGCGATCTCCTCCTGCAGATCCTCCGGAAGTCCGTCGTAAACAATGTCCGTATATTCAAATATGGTTTTCTTATCCGCCTCATACACAACAATCTGGCCGGCTTTCAGGCAAATATAATACCCCGCCGGTTCGTTTTCCGCAGCGTCCACGATCTGCATGGAGTTCACCTGCTCGTCCGCTTTATCTTCCTCCATATTTTCAGAGACAGCCTCCGGATCGATCGCCTGCATTGTATGATCATAGCTGTAATAATATCCGACAGATAAAAGCAGACAAAGCATAAAAATACTGATACTGAATTTTTTCAAGATGTTCACCTCTTTTTATCCAGTATCAGCCAATTTTTCCTTTTTTATTCCCCGTTTACCGGTTTTATTCCCTGATTACCGGAGAAGGCGGACTTTCTTTAGCACTTTTGCGATCATAGCGCCTTTCGGCATCTGAAGAATTTCTTCCTCTGTCACTGTTTTCAGTCCGATGAGCGCGGCAGCATAGACAAAAACTGCGACAAGGATGGACGCCAGAGTTCCGATTGTATTTCCCAAATAGCGGGAAACGCCCTGATAGCAGAGCCATGTAAATACTGCCATGATCGCAGATGCTCCAAGCGGCTTGAAAAATGTCGTCTTATATTCGATCTTCAGATCAACGGATTTCCTGATCTTCCGGATGTTCAGATACGACATGACGATGGCAAATACGATATTTGCCAGGACGACGCTGTAAATATTGATCTTGAATACAAGAAGGAAGATCAATATTGCAACAATGTGAACACCCAGCGCCACGACCGCATGGTGCAGCGGCGACGTCATATGATTGATGCCCTGCAGGATCGCGTTTGTAACTGTAGAAAGGCAATAAAACGTCACATTAAGAAGCGCCAGCATCAAAAGCCTGGAAGCAGTCTCACTTGCATCTGCGAACAGAAGCCGCATGATCGCTGATGACAATGTAAAATATCCAAAAGCACACGGAAGCGCTACGATCATTGTAAACCGGATCGACAGGCTGACCTTATTCCGAACGGTATCCATCTGCTTTGCAGCGAACGCCGCCGTCAGAGTCGGAACAGCCGCCGCGCCGAATGCATTTGCCACGCCGATTGGAACACGCACAAGGACATTGTATTCGCCGCTGAAAATTCCCCACAAAGAAACATATTCCTTCTGCGTAAATCCCATATGATACATTGCTTTGTTGTAAATCGCCTGATCGATGATTCCGCTGATGTTGTAAACGGCGGAGCTGAGCACGATCGGAACTGCCGTCAGGATCAGTATCTTAATGATCGATGCATACGTTTCCTCCTGACCGGTCCGGTCCCTTTTGGCCTGGCGGCGCATTGTCTTTTTGTAAGCGCTGAGTACAAGCATCAGAAAAATAAGTCCCGCTGCCGCGCCGCATACCGTACCAAGCGTGCCTCCCGCGGCGCCGAAAGCCGGCTGGATCAGTTCATTCCCCTGACTTTCTGCAATCTTCGCCCCCGTTTTCATAAGGAGATAAGCCCCGACAAGACTGACAACAGCATTGACGATCTGCTCCAGGATCTGGGAGACCGCCGTTGGGATCATAGATCCGATCCCTTGAAAATATCCGCGGACAGAACCCATGACGGCAACAATGAAGAGGCACGGAGCCAGAACGCGGAGCGCGTACGCACTTAGCGGCGACGTCATAATATTTGCTGCAATGAAATCCGCTCCGAAAAAGATGATCAGCGCAACGCTTCCGCCTACGCAGACTGCAAAGAACAGCGCCCCCTTCAGTACCTTATGGGCATTCCTGTACTCCTTTTTCGCCATCCGCGCCGACACAAGCTTGGATACCGCGATCGGCAGGCTGTACGAGGTCAGCAGCAGTGCAATATTGTATACTTCATAGGCGCAGCCGTAAAATCCATTTCCGGTATTTCCGATGATCCTTTTGAACGGAATGCGGTAAAACATTCCAATAAAACCAACTGCAACTGACGCAAAGGCAAGGATCGACCCCTGAATCAGGAAGCTGCTGTCGTTTTTCTTTTGTTTCGAACCCATATAAATGATAAACTCCTTTAACTATCTTGGAATATGCAAAATATCCATGATCTCTCTTTGTCTTCCTTCCATAAGTATGCGGTCATCCTCCTCAATATGATCGTAACCCATCAGATGAAGTATGCTGTGTACGATCAGGAATGTGTATTCCCGCTCTTCCGAATGGCCGTACTCCGCTGCCTGGGACAGCACCTTTTCTTTGGATATCACAATATCGCCAAGAATCAGCTCCCCGGTATCCGGCGAAAACGCCGTAATATCATCTTCCAGAAAATCAAAATTCCCCGGTATCTCAAAATCGTTCATCGGAAAGGAAAGGACGTCGGTCGGTCGATCGACGTCACGGTTCTCCTTATTGATCTTCCGGATCGTCTCATTATCTGTAAGCAGAAGGCTCACCTCCGCCTCATAGGGGCACCCTTCCGCATCCAATGCAGCCTCTATGGCTCTTACCGCAAGCTCCCGGCATTCCAAAGGAAGCTTCACACTTCCATCCTCTTCCAGATATACTGTCATGACTTTCTCCTTTTCTTTGCCTTCTCCTGCCTGTCTTCATATACTTCATACGCCCTTACGATCCGCTGCACGAGCGGATGGCGCACAACATCCTTGCTTGTCAGATTGCAGATGGAAATGCCTTCCAGCCCGTCGATGACCTTTACCGCGACATCCAGGCCGGAAATGGCGCCGTGCGGAAGATCTTTTTGGGAAGAATCTCCGGTAACGACTACCCTGGAACCAAAGCCGATACGCGTCAGGAACATCTTCATCTGCGCCGGTGTCGTATTCTGTGCTTCGTCGAGGATAATAAACGCATTATCCAGCGTGCGTCCCCGCATATATGCAAGTGGCGCGACCTCGATCAGGCCCTTTTCCGAATTTTTAAGAAAGCTTTCCGCACCCATGATCTGATAGAGTGCGTCATAGAGAGGTCGCAGATACGGATCGATCTTACTCTGCAGATCCCCCGGAAGAAACCCAAGCTTCTCTCCCGCCTCGATCGCCGGACGCGTCAGAATAATACGGCTGACTTCGTCATTTTTAAAGGCCGTGATCGCCATAGCCATGGCAAGATATGTCTTTCCCGTTCCGGCAGGTCCAAGACCAAATGTGATCATATCCCTGCGGATGGCGTCCACATATTTCTTTTGTCCCAGTGTCTTTGGCTTCACCGGCTTTCCCTGAATCGTATGGCAGATCAGATCGGAATCCAGCTCCAGTACAGATCCCTCCTGCCCCTCCATAACAAGGGACAACAGATAATCCACATTCTGCTCCTGGATCATATTACCGCGCTTAGACAGTTCTGTGAGCTGTGTCAGAACCTTCTTTGCGCTGGCAGCATTCTTCGCCGGACCCATGACCTTTGTATTGCCGTCTCTGGAAATCAATGTGACACGCAGGGCGCGTTCGATCTTTTTCGCATAGACATCAAATTGACCGAACACATTACTCTCGTGTTCAGCCGGTATCTGAATCATCTCTTCAACTATACTCATCTACATCTCCTATTGTTCTTCTGTCTCAGACGTTTCCTTTATTATCCGGATCTCCGTATCCTGCTTCCCCTCAGCCCTGCGGCACAGGATCAGGCTTCCGGAAATCACCGCCTCGTTCTGACCTACATGTATTTTAACACTATTCTCAGTAATTTCTACCCCTTTTTGCGCTAAATTTCTGCAATACGTTTGAAAATGCTCCGAAAGTATCTGTTCCGCTTCCTCTCTGGTACAGGTGTCTTTGACAAAATGATATTCCTTGCAGACCTTTGTCCCGTAATAGACTGGCATGTAAAAGGAATCCGACAGCCGAACCTGCCTTTCGTCCACGATCTGCTCACTGTATTTATAGCTGCATGCCTTTGCCCCAAGATAAAAGGAATAGCCAAACAGATTCAGGTAATACCCGGTCTGCTTTTTCCCGGTATATTCTTTTCTCCGGCAGCTCATCGTCAGCTTCTCTTCGTAGGTTTCCTTGCAGCGCACAACGATATCTGCATCCGCATGGACATAACGGTATGCGACGGTTTCGTCCGCGTCATTTTGTATCGAAATACAGCCGGACACAAGAATATCCCCCGGCTTCACCCGATCTCCTTTATGAACCAGCGGCGTTCCGGCGCGGGTGATCACAGAGACAACCGTACCGGAATAATCGGCGACGATATCCGTACCGGTATCAGAATAGATTCCGTTTGCATTCTTATCTTCATCCTTCTTCCCGGCTTCTGTATCCGTGTTCTCCTTCACCTTAATGGAAAGACATGTGCCGTCCATTGCCACCGATACCCATGTAAGATCCTGAAAATCTTCCCGGAGCGCAGCGGCAATCCCGGAGCAGCTGACGTCCTTTTTCCACATTCCGTCGTATACTCCATTCTCACGCAGATATGCGATCAGCGTCTCATCCGATTCATGACTGTTTCCGGTAATCTCAATATTCCAGATATGCATGGACATGAAAAACAGAAGGAGGATTCCGCAAATAATTCCCGTAAAAAACAGCTTTCTCTTTCGAAATCGAAACAGAAAAAACGGAAGTCCGATCTTTTCTTCAATCTGAATTCGCATATGGGTTTTACCTGCGATCTTCCCGAGCTTTTTAAAATCCTCCGCCTGCATTTGGAAGACGTAGGAATTCCCTTCATTTTTCAGATTCCATATGCGAACGGCATGGTGATTGCACATATTCAGAAAACGTTCCGGAGAATACCCGATGATCCGGACTGTCAGATATCCTTTGATACGATTTAGACGTTCCACTTTCGCTCCATTCATGGATACTGTATGGCTGCGATCCGGCCTTTGATCTTCATCTCATTTTCCGAATAATACTCTATATGGAGACCATTCCCGGTAATCCTGTACTGGCCCGATTTCGACTGGAAACGAACCAGCTTATCCGTATATTCGATGATTCCACGGAAATTTTCAATTGTAATCTCATCGCCTCCCATAGATGTTAAGATCGGAACCCCGGTCAGGACGTCCCGCGGAGAATCCGTTGCCGCGGTAAGAAAATTCATTACTTTCTGTGTTTTCATGAATAAACGCCATACATATACTTTTATAGTATATATATGGCGTCTTTTGTAAACATATGATACGATTCCGAAATCAAATCCCCGCTTTAAAGAGAAACCTGTATCCGATCTGCAACCTCATTGCCAATCGCAAATACCTTCTGTCCCGCACGGACGATCAGGCTGTCGCGGTTCTTGCTCACGACCCTGATGTCCTTTCCCTCTTCAATGAAATTCTGTCTCAGAAAATCAAGAATCTCCGGAACTCCGAACATCCACAGGATCGTATAGATTCCCCCCGCGTCTGCTTTGGATAATGTCTGCATACTTGTCACCTCTTATTGATAGATTTCTTATTTATTATTTCCTGAATTTCTTAAATCCATTGTAAAACCAGTGGTTTATGTTAGTCAATAAGAAGGTTTATTAGCAAAAAGTAAAGTATATTAGAACCATGAAATGGAAATTAGTTCTGCTTATCTTTAATTTCGCTGTGAAGTTCCTGCAGTGATTTCACCTCGCTGTTTCCATGCTTTTTGATGGATTTGATCCCGGCGATCGTTGCCTGTGCCGCAGCGATCGTTGTCATATACGGGATTTTTTTCTTGATGGCTGCCTTCCGCAGATAACTGTCGTCAGCAGCGCGTTCCTGCCCGATCGGAGTATTGATGATCAGATCCACCTTGCCGTTGGTGATCAGATCCAACATATTCGGCCTGCCCTCCTGAAGCTTATTGATACGCTCCGCCTTGATACCTGCATCATTGATCAGCCTGCATGTATGTCTGGATGCGATGATCTGAAATCCTGCCCCGGCAAAATCCCGTGCGATATCCACAATCTCCGGTTTGTCCTTATCATTTACGGAGATCAGAACAGTTCCGCTAAGCGGCAGCTTTGTCTGCGTCGCCTCCTGCGCCTTATAGAACGCTTCGCCATAATATCTGGAAAGTCCGAGCACTTCTCCGGTTGAACGCATCTCCGGCCCAAGTACCGGATCGACCTCCTGGAACATGTTGAACGGGAATACCGCTTCTTTCACTCCGTAATATGGAATCTCCTGCTCCTTGAGCGCCGGAACCGGGGATGGTCTGCCTGTCAGTTCAGCGGTAACAATGTCGATTGCCAACGGTACCATGCGGATGTTGCAGACCTTGGATACCAGCGGTACGGTACGGGAAGCACGTGGATTTGCCTCAAGCACATAAACCTTCCCGTTCTCAATCGCATACTGCATGTTCATAAGTCCCTTCACATGCATCTCCTCCGCGATCCTGCGGGTGTACTCCTTGATCGTCTCAAGATTCTCATTGGAAATATATTTGGAGGGAACAATGCAGGCGGAATCACCGGAATGAACTCCTGCAAGCTCGATATGCTCCATAACTGCCGGAACAAACGCATGCGTTCCGTCGCTGATCGCATCGGCTTCACACTCTGTCGCATGTCCGAGAAAACGATCGATGAGGATCGGGCGGTCCGGCGTCACGCCTACGGCGGCGTTCATATATCCGACCATGCTCTTTGCATCGTAGACGACCTCCATGCCGCGCCCGCCGAGTACGTAAGAAGGGCGCACCATGACCGGATAACCGATCTCCTCTGCGATGGCAAGAGCTTCGTCAACATTGACAGCCATTCCGGACTCCGGCATCGGGATATCAAGCTTATCCATCATTGCACGGAACTGGTCGCGATCCTCGGCAAGATCGATGACCGCCGGAGACGTTCCAAGGATCTTAACTCCATTTTCCTCAAGCTGAGACGCCAGATTCAGCGGGGTCTGCCCTCCGAACTGTGCGATCACGCCGACCGGTTTCTCCTTCCTGTAGATGCTGAGCACATCCTCCAGCGTCAGCGGTTCAAAATACAATTTATCAGAGGTATCGTAATCCGTAGATACCGTCTCCGGGTTGCAGTTTACGATGATCGTCTCAAATCCAAGCTTCTTAAGCGCCAGGGATGCATGTACGCAGCAGTAGTCGAACTCGATACCCTGTCCGATACGGTTCGGGCCGCCGCCGAGGATCATGATCTTCGGCCTGCCTTCGCTGATCGGGTTCTTATCCTCTGCGTTATAGGTGGAATAGTAATAAGCGCTGTCCTTTGTTCCGCTTACATGAACGCCTTCCCATGCTTCCTCCACGCCGAGGGAAATTCTCTTATCACGGATCTCATCCTCGGAGATTTCAAGGATCTGGCCAAGATATTTGTCGGAGAAACCATGTTTCTTTGCGCTAATAAGCGCCTCATCGGATGGAAGCCGTCCTTTATTTACACAGAGCGCTTCCTCCTCTTCCACAAGTTCCTTCATCTGTTCGATAAAGTAAGCCTTCACCTTCGTGATCTCATGGATCTGTTCCACCGTCGCACCCTTCCGAAGCGCCTCATACATGAGAAAATGACGTTCACTGGAAGGCGTAATGAGCCTCTTCAGAAGCTCCTCTCTGGAAAGTGTATCAAAATCCTTTGCATGGCCAGGGCCGTAACGGCCTGTCTCAAGGCTTCGGATCGCCTTCTGGAAAGCTTCCTTATAGGTCTTACCGATACTCATGACCTCTCCCACTGCGCGCATCTGCGTACCAAGCTTGTCTTCCACGCCTTTGAATTTTTCAAAGGCCCAGCGCGCGAACTTGATAACGACGTAATCCCCGTCCGGAACATACTTATCCAGCGTGCCGTACTTGCCGCATGGGATCTCCGGAAGTGTGAGCCCGGAAGCCAGCATTGCCGATACAAGGGCGATCGGGAATCCGGTTGCCTTGGAAGCCAGCGCCGATGAACGGGACGTTCTTGGATTGATCTCAATGATGATGTCGCGGTCTGTCTCAGGGTCATGCGCCCACTGGACATTTGTTCCGCCGATCACCTGGATCGCCTCTATGATCCGATAGGATTTCTCCTGCAATCTCTTCTGTACTTCTTCGGAAATCGTCAGCATAGGCGCGGAACAGAAGGAATCCCCTGTGTGCGTTCCCATCGGGTCGATGTTTTCAATAAAGCATACGGTGATCATATTGTTGTCCGCATCGCGCACAACCTCAAGTTCGAGCTCCTCCCAGCCAAGAACGGACTCTTCCACAAGAACCTGTCCCACAAGGCTGGCCTGAAGGCCGCGGGCGCAGACGGTCTTAAGCTCCTCCACATTGTAGACAAGTCCTCCGCCGGTTCCGCCCATAGTGTAGGCCGGACGAAGGACAACCGGATAGCCCAGCTCGTCGGCAATCGCAAGAGCCTCGTCAACGGAATACGCTACCTGACTTCTTGCCATCTCGATGCCAAGATTATCCATGGTCTTTTTAAATTCGATGCGATCCTCCCCACGCTCGATCGCATCGACCTTAACGCCAATTACTGTAACATGATATTTCTCAAGGACGCCTGCCTTATCTAATTCCGAACATAAATTAAGACCTGACTGTCCGCCAAGATTTGGTAGTAATGCATCGGGTCTCTCCTTTTCAATAATCTGCTCAATTCTATCTACATTAAGTGGCTCAATATACGTTACATCAGCAATCTCCGGATCGGTCATGATCGTCGCAGGGTTGGAATTTACCAATACGATCTCATAGCCGAGCTTCCTGAGGGCTTTACATGCCTGAGTTCCGGAATAGTCAAATTCACACGCCTGTCCGATAATGATCGGGCCGGAACCAATTATAAGTACCTTATGAATGTCTTCTCTCAATGCCATTGTACTTTCTCCATTCTTACATATTTTTACATTTCCATGTGCCTGTTACATTATACATGAAAAAAAGGACTGCTGTCTACACAAAGATTTTGATTCCCGATTTATTAACATTTTGGAAAATATTGCCGCTATATATTGCAATCTGAGTACAGAAAGCTATACTTTGATTAAGATGAGTGTGTCATCCAATTGTATACTGATGAGATTTTATGTTAGGAGGAATTCATATGACTGATTTGACAGGAAGAAAAATCATAATCACCGGCGGTACCAGTGGAATGGGTGAAGCTTTGGTAAAAGCATTCCCGCCATTGGGGGCAAAGGTTGTTTTCTGGGGAAGGAACGTAGCAGCTGCCGACCGCCTGACGAAGGAGACGGGCGCTACCTTTGTCCGGACTGAAGTGACCAGCAAAGCGAACGTAGATGAAGCAATGAAAAAGTCTGTTGATATTCTGGGCGGAGTGGACGTCTTTATCCACGCGGCAGGGATTGCTCCGGGCGGACCGGCAGAGGATATCACCGAAGAAACCTGGGCATCTGTTATGGGAACGAATGCGACCGGAACGTATCTGACCAATACATCTGTATTTCCGTATATGAAGGAACATGGCGGTCACATCATTAATTTCACCAGCGCCGGCGGAATACAGGGCTACAATGGGAAGGCAGCCTATGCTGCCAGTAAAGGAGCCGTCACTGCATGGACGCGCTCAGTCGCAATGGAATGGGCAAAATACAACATTCGTGTGAATATGATCGCCCCGACAATCTGGACCCCTATGTATGATAAAACCCGTGCGTCCATGACTCCGGAGCAGTTAAAAGCTCACGACGCTTATATGGCGTCTGCCATTCCTCTGGGCGGCAAGCTGGGCGACAGTCAGAAGGATTTTGCGCCGATCATGGCATTTCTGGCAAGCGAAGATGCTCATTATCTGACCGGTCAGGTGATCTGTATCGACGGCGGAACCCTGATGATGCGTTAGTCACTTGTGATACGGCTCTCTGTTGATGATCCGATAGCTCCGGTAGATCTGCTCCAGCAGGATCACCCGCATAAGCTGATGCGGAAATGTCATTCTGGAAAAGCTGAGCTTATAATCTGCGCGCGCGAGTACCTCGCCGGAAAGTCCGAGAGATCCCCCGATCACAAAAGAAATGTGGCTGACGCCCTGGATACCGAGACTGTCGATCCGTTCCGCGAGCTCCACAGAATCCAGCATTTCCCCGTCGATCGCAAGAGCTATGACATAGCTGTCTGCGCGGATCTGCTTCATGATCCTGCCGCCCTCCCGGTTCCTGATCAGAGTCTCTACATTTTCACTGGCATGATCCGGCGTCTTTTCATCCGCCACTTCGATCATTTCAAGCTTACAATAACGCGAAAGACGCTTCGCATACTCAGCGATAGCGTCTTTCAAATATTTTTCTTTGATCTTTCCAACTGTAATTATAGAAATCTTCATACCAAACCCTTATTATCCTTTATTCTGAGCAGCCACAAGCATCTTGCTTCCATAAATCTCACGGAGTTTTGGCTTCTCGATCTTTCCGGTCGGATTTCTTGGGATATCCGCAAAAATGATCTTTTTCGGTCTCTTGTATCTTGGAAGCTTCCGGCAGAAGGAATTGATATCCTCCTCCGTGCATGTAAATCCATCCTTGATCTCTATGACAGCCGCGGCGATCTCACCAAGACGTTTATCCGGAAGTCCGATAACGGCCACATCCTTTACTGCCTGGTATTCGCGGATAAAATCTTCGATCTGCACCGGATAGAGATTCTCTCCGCCGCTGATGATGACGTCTTTTTTACGATCTACAAGAAAAATAAAGCCGTCCTCATCTTCCTGCGCCATATCTCCGGTGTACAGCCACCCCTCGTCATCCAGAACCTCCTCCGTGGCCCTGGGATCATTGTAGTAGCAGGTCATAACGCCCGGCCCACGTACAGCCAGCTCTCCGATCTCTCCCCGGGTTACAGTGTTTCTGTTCTCATCGACAATTCGGGTCTGCCATCCATATCCGGCAATACCGATCGCTCCAACCTTATCTATATTGTCCACGCCCAGATGAACACAGCCAGGGCCAATGGATTCGCTGAGCCCATAGTTCGTGTCATACTGATGGTGCGGAAAATACTTCTTCCAGCGTCTTATCAGGCTCGGCGGTACAGGCTGCGCGCCGATATGCATCAGTCTCCACTGCTTCAGCTCATAATCGTCAATGGAAATATCCCCACGGTCCAGAGCGTCCAGAATATCCTGCGCCCAGGGCACAAGAAGCCATACGATCGTACATTGCTCCTCCGATACTGCTCTCAGGATCGTCTCCGGCTTTGTTCCCTTTAAAAGAACGGCCTTGCCGCCTTCGAGAAAACTTCCGAACCAGTGCATCTTCGCTCCGGTATGATACAGCGGCGGAATACAGAGAAATACATCCTCTTTGGTCGTGCTGTGATGATTCTGTTCAACCTTGCAGGAATGCATCAGGCTCCTGTGTTTATGGAGAATCGCCTTTGGAAAACCGGTAGTTCCCGATGAAAAATAAATTGCCGCATAATCATCATCCGTCAGGCTGATCAGAGGGGACTGGCTGGAACAGTTCATTGTCTGTGTCAGATAATCCTCCGCAAAGGAGGGACAATTCTCGCCAACATAGAATAATAACCGGTTCTGGCTGATATCATCTGCAATTTCCTCCACACGTCCGATAAATTCCGGACCAAAAACGAGAATATCCGCCTCCGAAAGCTCTACACAGTATTTGATCTCATCCGATGAATAACGGAAATTCAGAGGAACGGCAAGCGCACCCGTCTTTAAAATGCCGAAATAGATCGGAAGCCATTCCAGACAGTTCGTCAGAAGGATCGCAACCTTATCTCCCTTCCGGATGCCACGCTCCAGAAGCAGATTTGCAAAACGATTTGCTTTCTCATTGAATACATTCCAGGTAATCTCCCTGCGGTAATAAGATACCGGATTCGGTTCGATCAGTTCATATTCCTTCCATGTCACTCTGCGGGTCTCCTTTACCCCGGGATTAATCTCCACAAGGCATACGTCATTTCCATATAATTTGCAATTTCTCTCCAAAATATCCGTAATCGGCATATCTTTACCTCTCTCCCAACTTTTTTGCCTTTTCAGGCTTTAACGCATCAACGCATTACATAGATTATATCATATGCCTTTTGAAAAAGAAACCCTTATGAGCAAAAAAACTGACAGGATTTTCTGCCGTTTTCCTGTCAGTTTTATCAAAATTGATTATTGATTGCTCAGATATTCATCGATACCCTTCGCTGCCGCCTTTCCGGCGCCCATAGCCAGAATAACCGTCGCGGCTCCCGTAACGGCATCCCCGCCTGCAAATACGGCTGCCTTGGATGTCTGTCCATTCTCCTCGTCAGCAACGATACATTTACGGCGATTGGTTTCGAGTCCATCCGTCGTGGAAGAAATGAGTGGATTCGGCGATGTTCCAAGCGCCATGATAACGGTGTCGACCTCGATCTCATATTCGGAACCCGGAATCTCAACCGGTCTTCTTCTTCCGGAAGCATCCGGCTCTCCAAGCTCCATCTTAATGATCCGCATGCCCTTTACATATCCATTGTCATCTACAAGGATCTCTGTCGGGTTCTGCAGGAGGTCAAAAATGATTCCCTCCTCTTTTGCATGATGTACCTCTTCCACACGCGCCGGAAGCTCCACCTCGCTTCGGCGGTATACGATATGTACATCGGCTCCCAGCCTCTTCGCCGTCCTCGCGGCGTCCATAGCCACATTACCGCCGCCGACAACTGCAACCTTTTTGCCTGGAACGATCGGCGTGTCATAAGAATCATCGAACGCCTTCATCAGATTGCTTCTTGTGAGGTATTCATTCGCAGAGAATACGCCGTTGGCGCTCTCGCCGGGGATTCCCATAAATCGCGGGAGTCCTGCGCCGGAACCGATAAATACGGCCTCAAAGCCCTCCTCCTCGATCAGCTCGTCGATCGTGGTAGATTTGCCGATCACGACATTCGTCTCAAAAGTAACTCCAAGTTCTTTTACCTTATCGATCTCTCTTGCGACAACCTTCTGCTTTGGAAGACGGAACTCCGGAATGCCGTATACAAGCACGCCGCCAAGCTCATGAAGTGCTTCAAACACTGTCACCTCATATCCAAGCCTTGCAAGATCACCGGCACATGTCAGTCCGGAAGGACCGGAACCGATCACAGCGACTTTATGCCCATTTGTACTCTCCGGCTTCACCGGCTTAATATCATGCTCAAGTGCGTAGTCTGCAACAAAACGCTCCAGCTTCCCAATAGACACCGGCTCGCCCTTGATCCCGCGGATGCATTTCCCTTCACACTGGGACTCCTGCGGGCAGACACGTCCGCATACGGCCGGAAGCGAGGATGACTTGCTGATCACATGATAAGCCGCCTCAATATTTCCTTCTTTCACTTCCTTGATAAATTCCGGAATATGGATGGACACCGGACATCCCTCTATGCATCTCGCATTCTTACACCCAAGACACCTGGACGCCTCGCTCATTGCCTCTTCCCGGTCATAGCCAAGGCAGACTTCCTCAAAATTAGTTGCACGTACTACTGGATCCTGCTCTCTGACAGGTACTTTCTTCATCATATCCATTCATCGTCACCTCCGCAGTTTCCACATCCGCCATGATGTGTATTTCCTTCTTTCAGTCTCAGAAGTGCGCGTCCTTCTTCTGTCTTATACATCTGCTGTCTCTTCATGGCAGCGTCAAAATCCACCTGATATCCGTCAAACTCAGGACCGTCAACACAGGCAAATTTCACTTCACCCCCGACCAGAAGACGACAGGCGCCGCACATCCCTGTTCCGTCCACCATGATCGGGTTCATGCTGACGATACAGTCCGGAACGCCAAGCTTCTTAGCCGTCAGTACACCGAACTTCATCATGATCATTGGCCCGATGATGATGCATACGTCATACTTCCTGCCCTCCGCCGCAAGCTCCTCCATCTTACCTGTAACCATTCCGCTGAATCCATAGGAACCATCATCCGTACAGGGATAATAATTTCCGGCAACCGCTGACATTTCATCCTCAAGGATCAGCATACTCTTCGTCTTGGAGCCAACAATAACATCTGCATCGATTCCCTTTTCATGCAGCCATTTCATCTGCGGATAAACAGGAGCCGCCCCAACGCCTCCGGCAACAAATAATATGTTCTTTGTCTTCAGCTCTTCCGGATCATCATAAACAAACTCCGATGCGCAGCCAAGCGGGCCTACAAAATCATGGAAGCCGTCTCCCGGCTGTAATTTTGACATTTTTTCTGTAGATGCACCTACTGTCTGAAGTACGATCGTAACCGTTCCCTGCTTTCTGTTATAATCGCAGATCGTCAAAGGAACCCTCTCGCCCTTCTCGTCAATCCTGACAATGACAAACTGTCCCGGCTCACACTTCTTTGCAACGCGTGGTGCTTCTACATCCATAAGATAAATCTTTTCTGCAAGTTTTTCTGCTTTTACAATCTTATACATGCTCTTCCTCCAGTTTATACTTTCAACTACTATATATTAATTAATGTATTGTAGCATTTCTCATTGAAAAAGACAACCGGATATGCCCTGATTGGGCAACTATTCGTCAACTCTCTCATAATAACGCCTTGTGACCGGACTCCTCGTTCCGCTTTTACTGATAAGAACGACGGAAAATGTACTGCTTCCATCTGGCATGCGGACAGGGGAAGTATATTCTTCCGATTCGTCTGTAGGGGTGCTGCCGTCCAACGTATAATATGCTCTGTAGCCGTCCGGAACTTCTACCTCGATCCATTTCTGCTTTGCATATTGTCCGGTAGACGGGGTGACAGCCGGCGATTTCCCGCCTGGGATATGGATCCTGTACTCCTGCGTGATCCTGTCGCTCTCGATCCCTTTTTCGTTCACGCACATCGCCTTCACAAGAATATCGCCCTCCGGCAATTCGAGCGGCTCCGTATAAACTTCGCTGTCCTGTGAAACGTCC
>CAZPXF010000030.1:0-22725 GCA_964590945.1 uncultured Lachnospiraceae bacterium
TAGAACCCCTGCATGGCGCATGGGGTTCTGTGTTTTGGGTTAATCCCTTCCAAAGAGGTCCCTTGTATAGACTCTGTCTTTCACATCGTCGAGGCAGGCATCATAGCGGTTAGCTATGATGGCATGACTCATTTCTTTAAATTTGTCCAGATTATTTATTATTTTACTGCCAAAGAAGGTCGTGCCGTCTGCAAGCGTCGGCTCATAGATTATGACGGTTGCGCCTTTGGCCTTAATGCGCTTCATAACCCCCTGAATGCTGCTCTGACGGAAATTGTCAGAATTACTTTTCATTGTAAGGCGATAGACGCCGATGATGCATTCCTTTTCATTGCTTATGTCGTATTCATTATCCTTCTGATAGTTATAGTAGCCGGCCAGATTTAACACCTGGTCAGCGATGAAGTCTTTTCTGGTGCGGTTGCTTTCTACGATAGCCTGGATCAGATTTTCAGGGACGTCCTGGAAATTGGCGAGGAGCTGTTTGGTATCCTTCGGGAGGCAGTACCCGCCGTAGCCAAAAGACGGATTGTTATAATGTGTTCCGATCCGGGGATCGAGGCAGACCCCGTGGATAATATCCTGTGTATTCAGTCCTTTCATTTCGGCGTATGTATCCAGCTCATTGAAGTAAGAAACACGGAGCGCCAGATATGTATTGGCAAAGAGTTTTACAGCTTCGGCTTCGGTAAATCCCATGAAAAGCGTTTCGATATTCTGTTTGATGGCGCCCTGCTGAAGGAGCGCGGCGAAGGTGTGTGCGGCAGTCTCGGTGGCAGGGTCGCAGGAAACAATGATCCTGGACGGGTAGAGATTATCATACAGCGCCTTGGACTCCCTCAGAAATTCCGGGCTGAAGATGATATTGTCTGTATGATATTTTTCTCTTACCGATGCGGTGTAGCCGACCGGGATGGTGGATTTAATGACCATGATGGCATTCGGATTTACTTTTAATACCAGTTCGATGACCGCTTCGATAGCAGAGGTATCAAAGAAGTTCTTTTTGCTGTCGTAATTGGTCGGCGCTGCGATGACAATAAAATCGGCGTTTTTGTAAGCGGCTTCGCCGTCCAGAGTGGCAGTCAGATCCAGGCTTTTGTCAGCAAGATATTTTTCAATATACGCATCCTGTATCGGAGACTTGCGCTTGTTGATAAGATTCACCTTTTCAGGTATAATATCTACGGCAGTTACATGATTGTGCCGGGAGAGGAGAATTGCGATAGACAGACCAACATAACCGGTTCCGGCTACAGCAATGTTATACGGACGGACAGCAGGGACAGCAGCGGAAGATGCTCCTTCATCTGTAAATAAATCCGTGATCTCGAAATCCAATGCCTGCGCCAGCTTTTCAAGCTGATGGATGGACGGCATATAATCCTGTTTTTCGATACGGCTGATCATGGCTCTGTGGATGCCGGTGAGGGCGGAGAGCTGCTCAAGAGTGATTTTTCTGGCTTTTCTGGTATTATGAATGGCCTCTGCAAGGAGGGACGGAGATAATTTTTTCATTTTTCGAACTCCTTATTTAAAATAATATAAATGTCGTTTTAAATAACATTATTTTATAAAAGCAGGATTTTCCTGTTGGAATTATTGTAATTTCTGTTTTGCTTTCTGTCAATATTAAGAATATAAAAAATATAACAGGATGGATAAATGTCATCTAAAATGACATTCAAGAGACTTCTTGGAATGCAGATGGTTGTGGAAAGGAAATGCAGATCTGCGCGGAAGGAATGAAATAGAAGTATCCTTCACAAAATATTAAGATTTATAAGTCAAAATTTGTAGTACAATGGTTATTAAAGTGTGGCTTCAGCGCCATAGTATAGTTTAGAAAAATTTCGATTAGGATGTGATTTTATGATATGCAGTAAATGTGGTCAGGAGTTTGAAGGCAATTTTTGCCCGAACTGCGGTACGCCGGGAAAGTCGGGACTGGATCTTTTTGAGGATGATACGATGTTTGACTCTATTGAGTCCAATATTCTGTCGGATGCGGATGCGGAATATAACAGGGAGGTTGGAAGCGTTGTGTCCGGAGCAGGCAGTCAGAGAGCGCCGTATCGTTATGCTGATGATCCGGACTATGAATCCGGTTACGAACAGGATGATGAGGACGAGCCGGAGTATGAGTCCGGGTATCCGGACGATTATGATTACGAGGAAGATCATGAGGATGAACCAGGCTGCGGTTCGGGGAAAGCCAGGAAAAGTAAACGTGATAAGAAAGATGTTTCGAAGCCGCGTGCTTCCAGATCCGGCGGGCGCGTGAAAAAGGGAATTTCCGGCGCTTCCTATCATGTTGAGAAAGGAGTGCGGACTGCTGTACATATCGTGTTTCGGATCATGAAATGGGCTTCCGGCCTTTTGATGCTTGCGACAGTTGCACAGCTTTTCAAAGGATTCTGGGCGCAGAGGTCGGCTCTTGGATCTATGACGGAATTTATTTACGAGAAGAATTATCCGGAAGAGGTTTATCTTATCGGGGCGGCATGTGTACTTATATTTGCGATCATCCAGTTTTTCTGGATCATGAGTTCACAGAGAGGAATGCGCCTCGGAATGGTGCAGCGTATCGACAGCGGCAGAGGACTCTTTGGATTTGCAGTTTATCTTGTGCTTGGACTTGTTTCCGGAACGATCGTACATTTTATACCGTCCAGCCCATCGGTCCTGATCGGAGTCAGGCAGGTGTTTTCTGTGATAGGAAGTCTTCCGAAGATCTTCCTCATTACGAACCTCGTCGGGATTATCCTGTGTTTTCTGCGTAAGCTGAACCGCATGATGTAATTACGGGCTGGATCGTATCGTGCAATAGCGGTTGATTTTTGGATTGTTGTCCTGTAAAATGAAAAATAACGCGTTGGTTTTGGTGAATATGGTTTTTTAAATATGGAGGATAGAATATGTCTGAGATTACCAGGGTGGCTGTCGACGCCATGGGCGGCGATCATGCGCCGGAGGAGATTGTAAAGGGCGCTGTGGATGCTGTCTGCAGCAGAAAGGATATCAAGGTTTTTTTGGTAGGACAGATGGAGAGCATTACGCGTGAGTTGGGGAAGTATACATACCCCAAAGAGCAGCTCGAGATCGTACATGCATCGGAGGTTATCGAGACAGCCGAACCGCCGGTTGAGGCGATCCGCAGGAAGAAGGATTCATCGATTGTGGTTGCGATGAAGATGGTAAAGGAAGGCAAGGCGGATGCGTTTGTATCTGCGGGAAGCACGGGCGCGTGTCTGGTCGGCGGACAGGTTCTGGTCGGGCGCATCAAGGGGATCCGCAGGCCGCCGCTTGCTCCGTTGATCCCGACAACAAAGGGTGTGTCCCTGCTTTTGGACTGCGGAGCAAATGTGGACGCCAGGCCGGCAGATCTTGTACAGTTTGCCAGGATGGGGTCTATTTATATGGAGAATATAATGGGAGTAAAGAATCCGCGCGTCGGCATATTGAACATCGGGGCAGAGGAGGAGAAGGGCAACGCCCTTGTGAAAGAGACGTTCCCGTTATTAAAGGAATGCACGGATATTCATTTTATCGGAAGCGTTGAAGCCCGGGATGTTCCGGGCGGAGCGGCGGACGTGGTTGTCTGCGAAGCGTTTGCGGGAAATGTCCTTTTGAAGACATATGAAGGAGCAGGAAGCGCGCTTCTCCATGTGATAAAGGATTCGCTTCTGAACAGCGGACTTTCTGTCAAGATCGGCGCAGCGCTGATTAAGCCGGCGCTCAAAAGCTGCATGAGTATGCTGGATACGAGCGAATACGGCGGCGCGCCGATGCTTGGATTGAAGGGGCTTGTTGTGAAGACCCATGGAAGCTCCAGGGCTGCGGAGATATCCAACTCCATTATCCAGTGCGTGTCATTTAAAGAACAGAGGATCAATGAAAAGATCAAAGAAAAGATTGATCGTGCCTGATATATAAGGAGGAGACAGATGGAATTTGAAAAGCTTTGCGAGATAATCGCCGAGACGATGGATGTAGACGCCGGAGAGCTCACAATGGATACGGAATTTGTGGACGACCTTGGCGCGGATTCTTTGGACATTTTTAAAATTACCATGGGGATGGAAGATGTTTTCGATATGGAATTTGATTCCAGAAAGATGGACGCTGCCCGCACGATCGGCGATGTGGTAAGTCTGATCTGCAAATAATTAAAGTGAGGATTGAAATGGAGACAGAATTAAACCGGTTAGAAGAGATCATCGGATATCAGTTCAGAAATAAAAGACTTCTTGTACACGCTATGTCCCACAGCTCTTATGCAAATGAGAGGCAGATGGACAAGCTTATGTCGAACGAACGGCTGGAATTTCTCGGGGATGCTGTTTTAGAGCTGGTTTCCAGTGAATTCTTGTTCTGCAATAATCAAAACCTTCCGGAAGGGAAGCTTACAAAGCTTCGGGCGAGTATGGTATGCGAGCCTTCGCTTGCGTTCTCTGCCCGCGCATTCGGTATGGAGCGTTTTATTCTGCTTGGCAAGGGCGAGGAACTTACGGGAGGAAGAAGCCGTGATTCCATTGTATCAGACGCTTTAGAGGCGCTCATCGGCGCAATTTATCTGGACGGCGGATATAAATGTGCGCAGGATTTTATCCTGAAATTTGTTTTAAATGATTTAGATCATAAAGAACTGTTTTCGGACAGCAAGACGATGCTTCAGGAGCTTGTGCAGGCGGACGGGGATGAGAAGATTGTTTATCATATGATCCATGAATCCGGTCCGGATCATAATAAGACTTTCGAGGTGGAAGTGCTGATCGGAGACGCCGTATATGGAAGCGGAACCGGGAAGACAAAGAAGGGCGCGGAGCAGAATGCTGCATATAAGGCGCTTCTGAAACTGAAGAACATGGAAGATAGAGGATAATAATGTATTTAAAGAGCATAGAGGTTCACGGATTTAAGTCGTTCGCGAACCGTATTGTTTTTGAATTTCATAATGGGATCACCGGGATCGTCGGGCCGAATGGGAGCGGTAAGAGCAATGTAGCCGATGCGGTCCGGTGGGTGCTCGGTGAACAGCGGGCGCGTCAGCTTCGCGGAGGCAGTATGCAGGATGTTATTTTCTCCGGTACGGAGCTGCGGCGTCCGCTTAGTTATGCGATGGTTTCTATAACGCTGGATAATTCGGATCATAAGCTTGCAATCGATTTTGACGAGGTGAAGGTGACGCGCAAGCTGTACCGCTCCGGAGAGAGCGAATATATGATGAACGGGGCAGACTGCCGCCTGAAAGATATCCAGGATCTGTTTTATGATACCGGTATCGGTAAGGAAGGCTATTCCATTATCGGCCAGGGACAGGTAGAGCGCATCCTGAACGGGAAACCGGAGGAGCGGCGCGAGCTTTTTGACGAGGCGGCCGGGATCGTGAAATTTAAAAAGCGTAAAGCTGTCTCGCTTAAGAAGCTGGAAAATGAAAGAGCCAATCTTCTTCGCGTCAATGATATCCTTTCGGAACTTGAGAAGCAGAAGGATCCGCTTATGCGGCAGTCGGAGACGGCGAAGGAATATATAAAGAAAAAAGAGAATTTAAAGACCTACGATATCAATGTTTTCCTTCTTGAGACAGATCGGCTGAACCGGATCAGCGAAGAACTGGAAAAGAAGATCAGGACGGCCTCAGATGAACTGGCAGAGGTGAATGTAAAGTACGAAAATGCGAAGGATGAATACCACCAGATCGAGGAGGAGATGGAGGATCTGGATGACGAGATCCGTGCGGCGCAGAAGAAGCTGAATGAGACGACCCTTCTGAAACAGCAGCTGGAGGGCAATATTAATGTCTTAAATGAGCAGATCATCCAGGTTCAGATGAATGATGAGCATATTTCTGATCGTATCCGGATGATTGAGTCCGGTATTTCCGAAAGGCGGATCCAGCTTGATGCTCTGGAAACGGATCGCAATGAGCTTCAGACGGATCTGAATGAGAAGAAACTGCGGGAGGCGGATGCAGACCGGGAATTGATGCTTGTGCAGAGCAGGATCCTGGAGCTCAGCACACAGACGGAGAACCATAAGAATGAGATCATCGATATTTTGAACTCCCGTGCGTCGACAAAGGCGAAGATCCAGCGCTATGATACCATGATGGAGCAGGTGCGTGTTCAGAAGGAGGAGCTTTCCCAAAAGAAACAGAAGATGGATGCGGATCTTCTGAAAAACAAGGAACTTGTTCAGGAAGCAAAGGACAGGTTTCAGGAGGTCTGCGGCCGGATTTTGGAGTTCAATGATCGAAATGCCGCTTTAGAGAATGAGATCGAGAGTATCCAGAAGGAGCTTTCTGTAAAATCCCAGATGCTCCGGCAGGAGGAATCGGAGTATAACCGGAGTCATTCAAGGCTGGAGACTTTAAAGAATCTTACGGAACGTTATGACGGGTACGGCAACAGTATCCGCCGTGTGATGGAGCAGCGTGAAAAGGAAAAGGGTATCCTTGGAGTTGTAGCGGATCTGATCAAGGTTCAGCCGGAATATGAGACGGCGGTCGAGACGGCTCTGGGCGGCTCGATTCAGAATATTGTTACCGACAATGAAGAGACGGCGAAACGGATGATCCAGTATCTGAAATCCAATCAATTCGGTCGGGCAACCTTTCTCCCCCTCACGGCGATCCAGCCGGGCGGCGGCATCCGCCATCCGGAAGCGGCGGGGGAAGATGGCGTCATCGGAATAGCCGATACCCTCGTACAGTGCGACGGAAAGTATCGGGATCTGATCCATAGCCTGCTTGGCCGTACGCTTGTGGTGGATCACATCGACTCCGGCGTTCGTATTGCAAAGAAATACCGGTACAGCTTCCGGATCGTGACAAAGGGCGGCGAACTTATTAATACCGGCGGTTCTATGACAGGAGGAGCATTTAAGAATTCATCCAACCTCCTTGGAAGACGCCGGGAGATCGAAGAAATGTCCAGCCAGCTTAAAAAAAGAGCAGCAAAGCTGGAAGATATCCGCAGGAATGTGCAGGCGCTGAAGGAGAGCCGGACAGGCAAATATGCCGAGATCGATACGGTTAAGGAACGCCTTCAGGAGGCCTATATCGTGCAAAATACGGCAAAACTGAACCTGTCGCAGCTGGAAAGTGCGGCCGGGGACTTTGAAGCGGAGAATCAACGGATCCAAAGGCAGTTCCGGGAGCTGGAACAGCAGACTTTGGATATTCAGGAGCAGAAGGATTCGATTGAAATCGAGCTGGAGACCTCTGAAAAGCTGGAAGCAGGCCTTACCCGGTCGATCGGGGAAATGAAGGAATCGCTGGAGCAGGCGCAAAGTGAAGAGGTGCAGCGTCAGAAGACGGCGGAAGAGCTTCACCTTGAGACGGCGTCTCTTTTACAGAAAACGGATTTTTATACGGAAAATATCATGCGTATTCAAAATGAGATCCGGAATCTGAAAGAAGAAGAGAACGGGCTTTCAGAAAATCAGGGAGACGTCTCGGAAGAAATTCAGAAAAAGCAGGCGAAGATCGACGAGCTGAAACGCACGATCGAGGATTCCGCAGAGATTTTTGAAGAGCTCAATAACCGGATCAGGGAAAACACCGGAAAGAAGGAGGAGCTTTCCAAAAAGCATAAGACATTTCTGGACGACCGGGATCAGATGTCCAAAAGAATGGCGGATCTGGATAAAGAATGCTTCCGTCTCAACAGCCGTAAAGAAATGTGCGAGGAGAATACGACAAAGCTTTATGATTATATGTGGGAGGAATATGAGATTACATACAGTCTTGCAAAGGAGCTTCGCAATCCGGCCATGACAGATCTCGCGGAGATGAAGAGGACCATGCAGAAGATCCGGGGCGAGATCAAGGCGCTTGGTTCTGTCAATGTCAATGCGATCGAGGATTACAAAGCGCTTCTGGAGCGTTATGAATTTCTGAGCGCACAGCACGCGGATCTGGAGGAAGCGGAGCGATCCCTTGTTAAGATCATCGACGAGCTGGACGATGCGATGCGGAAGCAGTTTACCGAGCGCTTCACCGCGATCTCGAAGGAATTCAACAATGTGTTCCGCCAGCTTTTCGGGGGCGGCAAGGGTCACCTTGAGCTGGTCGAGGATATGGATATCCTGGAGGCGGGCGTGCGGATCATCGCGCAGCCGCCGGGAAAGAAGCTGCAGAATATGATGCAGATGTCCGGCGGGGAAAAGGCGCTGACGGCGATCGCACTTTTATTTGCGATTCAGAATTTAAAGCCGTCGCCGTTCTGTCTTCTGGATGAGATCGAGGCTGCGCTGGATGACTCCAACGTCGGCAGATTTGCGCAGTATCTGCATAAGCTGACGGCGAATACGCAATTTATCGTGATTACCCATAGAAGAGGGACAATGGCTTCGGCGGACAGACTGTATGGGATCACCATGCAGGAAAAGGGAATATCCACGCTGGTTTCTGTGGATCTGCTTGAAGATGAGCTGGACGATTAAAGGGACAGGAGGAAGAAATGGAAGAAAAGAGAGGATTTTTTGGGAGACTTGTGGCCGGACTTACAAAGACCAGAGACAATATTGTAAATGGTATTGACGGCGTCTTTTTCGGCTTTTCCAATATCGACGATGATTTTTATGACGAGCTGGAGGAGATTCTGATCATGGGAGATCTGGGCGTGCGCGCCACGGAAAGAATTCTGGATGATCTGAAAGAGAAGGTGAAAGCGCAGCATATTAAGGAGCCTGCCGACTGCAAAAATCTCCTGATTGAAAGCATCGAGGAGCAGATGGACGTCGGAGAGGCGGCATATGATTTTGAAGAGCAGAAATCCGTTGTCCTTGTGGTCGGCGTAAACGGCGTTGGGAAGACAACGACGATCGGCAAGATGGCAAGCCAGCTAAAAGGACAGGGAAAGCGCGTGCTTCTTGCGGCGGCGGATACGTTCCGTGCGGCTGCCGGCGAACAGCTTATCGAGTGGGCGCACCGCGCCAGAGTCGATGTGATCGGCGGACAGGAGGGCTCAGACCCGGCGGCGGTCGTTTTCGATGCGCTGGCTGCGGCAAAGGCGAGAAATATCGACGTTCTTCTGTGCGACACGGCAGGACGTCTTCACAATAAGAAAAATCTGATGGAGGAGCTGAAAAAGATCAACCGTATCATCGACCGGGAATACCCGGACGCGCACAAGGAGACGCTGGTGGTTCTGGATTGTACGACCGGACAGAATGCGCTCCAGCAGGCAAAGGAATTTCAGAATGTTACGGATATTAACGGGATCATCCTGACAAAGATGGATGGAACAGCCAAGGGAGGAATCGCGGTTGCAATTCAGGCAGAGCTTGGCATTCCGGTAAAATATATCGGCGTCGGGGAAGGAATCGACGATCTTCAGAAATTCAATTCCCATGATTTCGTGGAAGCGCTGTTCCGGACCGACAGTACAAAGGAGGAGAATTAAATGATCACGCAGGAAGCATTTGAAAACGCGACAGAGGTAGTATCAAAGGTAATCAATAAAACAAAGCTCATTTACAGCAGTGTTTTAAGCGAACAGACAGGCGCAAAGGTATATTTAAAGCCGGAAAATATGCAGTACACAGGCGCATATAAGATCCGCGGCGCCTATTATAAGATCAGCACGCTTTCCGATGAAGAAAGGGGGAAGGGACTGATCACCGCATCGGCCGGAAACCACGCGCAGGGCGTTGCCTATGCAGCGCAGGCTTATGGCTGTAAGGCCGTGATCGTTATGCCGACGTCCACGCCCCTGATCAAGGTCAACCGCACAAAGGGTTACGGCGCCGAGGTTATCCTTTACGGGGATGTGTACGATGACGCCTACGCAAAGGCAATGGAGCTTGTGGAGGAGAATGGATATACATTCATCCACCCGTTTGACGATCTGGACGTTGCGACAGGGCAGGGCACGATCGCTATGGAGATCGTACAGGAGCTGCCGATCGTAGATTATATTTTTGTACCGATTGGAGGAGGCGGACTTGCGACGGGCGTTTCCACATTGGCAAAGATGCTGAATCCAAAGATCAAGGTCATCGGCGTGGAGCCTGCAAATGCAGCCTGCATGAAGGCCTCTCTGGAGGCTGGAGAAGTCGTGACTCTGCCGTCTGCCAATACGATTGCAGACGGAACTGCGGTAAAAACGCCGGGAAAACAGATTTTCCCATATATTCAGGAGAATGTGGACAGGATCATTACAGTAGAAGATGATGAATTGATCGGGGCATTCCTTGATATGGTGGAAAACCACAAAATGATCGTTGAAAATTCGGGTCTTCTTTCTGTTGCCGCGCTGAAACAGATGGATCTGAAAGGGAAAAAGGTCGTATGTATACTCAGCGGCGGCAATATGGATGTGATCACGATGTCGTCGGTTGTTCAGCACGGACTCATTCAGAGAGACCGCATCTTCTCCGTGTCCGTTCTTATGCCGGATCGTCCGGGAGAGCTTGTCAAGGTTGCGACCTGCATTGCGGAACAGAATGGAAATGTCATCCGTCTGGATCACAATCAGTTCGTTTCAACAAACCGCCAGGCTGCCGTGGAGCTTCGCGTTACGCTTGAGGCATTTGGAACGGAGCATAAGATGAAGATTTTGAAAGCTCTGGAGGATCAGGGCTTCCGCCCGAAGCTGATCGGAGCAAAATTATATTGATCCTGAAAAACTGCGCCGCAAAAGCCGGATAACGGCTATGCGGCGCGATATATTATGAAAGCTCTTCCCAGCGGATGAGCAGTTCCTCGAGTTCTTCTTCGAGGGCTGTTTTTTCTTTTGATAATTCCTGACAGCGGACGCTGTTTGTGTAAACCTCCTCCCGGGTCATCAACGTATCGATCGCTTCCTGACGCTGCTCGATCTCAGTGATCCGGTTTTCCGTTCTGGCAAGTTCATTTTTGCGCTTGCGCTCACGCGCCTGCTGCTCCTTCTGGGCAGCCCAGTCAAGCCTGGCGGAATTGTCCGTATTTTCTTTCCTCTGTTCCGGAGCGGATCGGATACAGACCTCCGAGAGTTCCTCCCTCTTTTCCAGATAATAATCGTAATTTCCAGGATAGGAGATAAAGGTCTGTCCCTTTAATTCCAGAATGCGCGTAGCGGTCTGGTTGATAAAATAACGGTCATGGGAGACATAGAGCACCGTTCCCTGATACTGATTCAGTGCATGCTCCAGTATTTCCTTCGATACGATATCCAGGTGGTTCGTCGGCTCATCGAGGATGATAAAGTTGGATCCGGACAGCATCAGCCTGGCAAGGGATATACGTCCCTTCTCGCCTCCGCTCAGATCTCGGATCCGTTTGAATACGTCATCGTCTGTAAATAAAAATGCGGCCAAAGTATTGCGGATCTGCGTATTGGTAAGCGTTGGATAGGCGCTGCTGATTTCTTCGAATACGGTGGAATCCGGATCAAGAAGCTCTTGCTCCTGATCATAGTAGCCGATCTCAACATTGCTTCCAAGCCGGAAGGAGCCTGCGTCCGCCGGGATCAGTCCGTTCAGTATTTTCAGGAGCGTCGTCTTGCCCGTCCCGTTATCCCCGATGATCGCCACATGCTCTCCGCGCTTGATATCGAAGCTGATATCCGTAAAAAGCGGCGTATCCGTAAATGCTTTTGAAAGCCCTTCCACGGACAGTACGTCGTTGCCGCTGAGGACGGATGGCACAAGCTCGATATGAAGCCGTGAGGTATCATCCGCCGGTTTCTCGAGCGGGGTAAGCCTTTCCAGCATCTTTTCACGGCTTTCCGCACGCTTGATGGATTTCTCGCGGTTGAACGACCGGAGCTTTTGGATCACGGCCTCCTGATGCCGGATCTGCTGTTCCTGCTTTAAATACTCCTTCATCTGCGCTTCGCGGATCAGAGCCTTTTTCTCCGCGTACTGGTTATAATTGCCCTGATACATACGGATTTTTCCACGCTCCAGCTCAATGATCTTTGTCACGACGCGGTTCATGAAATACCGGTCATGGGCGACGAGAAGAATCGCGCCCTTATAATTCAGAAGATATCCCTCGAGCCACGCGATGGAATGGAGATCCAGATGGTTGATCGGCTCATCCAAAAGAAGGATATCCGGCGTTGTCAGAAGCAGTTTTCCAAGGGAAACGCGGGTCTTTTCTCCTCCGGAGAGCGTGTCCACCTTCTTTGTGAAATCTTCTTCCGTAAATCCGAGTCCTTTCAGGACTCCGATGATTTCGCTTTCGGCAGCATATCCGTCGCGCCGCTCAAATTCGGTCGTCAGGCGGTGGTATTGTTCGAGCTGCTCCTGAAGCTGGCTGCCGGATAGATGTCTCATGGAAAGCTCCAGTTCCCGGATCCTTTGTTCCAGCTCGAATACGTCCTGAAGGGCGGAGCGGACCTCCTCATATACCGTGCGTCCGCTTTCCAGATCCTGATGCTGGGCAAGATATCCGAGCGTTTTGCCGCTGCTGACCGTGATCACGCCGTCGTCCGCATCCAGTTCCCCGATGATCATTTTCAATATCGTGGACTTGCCGGCACCGTTGATACCGACAAGGGCGGCTTTCTCGTGATTTTCTATATGAAAAGAACCATTTTCTACGATAATATTTTCGCCAAATGATTTACTGATATTGTGACAGGATAAAATCATAAGTACCTCCTGAAAATCTCAGCGGCGGCAATCACCGGCGCTGTCTTTAATAATTATAACGAAATTTGCAGGAAAAACAATAGAAATGATTTTAAATGTTGAGCAAATGCTGCGCAGAAAATATCAGTTTGGTTAAGCTTGCAGTCTATACAGGACGCCATGCGACAGAAGTCGGCATTTTGATGAAAAACAGAAGATGTGGCGCGGCTATCATTGTAGAAAATTTAGCAAATTTGTCTTTTTTTAGACAAAATATTGACTTATGGTTATTCATTTTATATAATGAGTCGTAGTAGTTGAGGAAGAGGTGAATGAGAATGGAGTCAAGGGAGATTTCTCAGGCCGTAATTAATCGGTTGCCGCGATATTATAGATATTTAGGCGATTTACTTGATAGCGGAGCGGAACGGATTTCATCGAACGATTTAAGCAAGCGGATGAATGTTACTGCTTCTCAGATTCGTCAGGATTTAAATAATTTCGGCGGTTTCGGACAGCAGGGATATGGATACAATGTGAAGTATCTCTATACGGAGATTGGCAAGATTTTAGGACTGGATCACAGCCATAATTTTATTATTATCGGAGCAGGAAATTTAGGACAGGCGCTGGCTAATTACAATTTCGAGAAGAGCGGTTTTGTATTAAAGGGACTTTTCGATGTGAATCCAAGACTTGAGGGCGTTACGATACGCGGAGTTGAGATTCATATGATGGAAGATCTGAAGGATTTTATTGCAGAGAATCAGATCGATATTGCAGCGCTTACCATTCCAAGGTCAAAGGCGGGCGGCATTGCTACGATGCTTGCTGAAAATGGAGTTCCTGCAATATGGAATTTTGCGCATACGGATATCAGCCTTCCACCGAATGTTCTTGTTGAGAATGTTCATCTGTCGGAGAGTTTGATGAAGCTTTCTTACAGATTGTGTTCATATAGAAGGGAACACAGGGAATCGGAAGAATAGTTTTGGTAAGAGTGTAGACGTGTAAAGGAACACGGGGAACCGTTTCTTTTACACGTTTCTGTTGCCAGGCATGTGAAAGGAAGCTCCGGTGGGGTTTCCTTTTCGATTGCACGCCATGGGCGCGCTCTTACGGGTAAGAGTCTGCCCTTCCCATCATGGGAACGGCCGGAAGGGAAGTGCAGGCGGACGGGTAAGTGTATCTGGAGGAACGGGTTATTATGAAATATGTTGTAACAGCACAGGAGATGAAAGCGGCGGACCGGTACACGATGGAGCATTTCGGAATGCCGTCCGCAGTTCTGATGGAACGCGCGGCGATGAAGCTCGCCGGGCAGGTCATGGAATATGCACAGCATAAGGGAAACGTACTGATCGTTTGCGGTTCCGGGAATAACGGAGGAGACGGCTTTGCCGCGGCAAGGCTTCTGCTGCTCCAGGGGATGCATGCGGACGTATGGTTTGTTGGAAATGCGGATCATATGACGGCAGAATGCAGAAGGCAGCATGATATTTTTCTCGCATATCGCGGGAAAATCTATGACAGAAAACCGGAAGCAGAATATAGTATTATAGTAGATGCAATTTTTGGCGTAGGGCTGAGCCGGAACGTAGAAGGGCGCTGTGCGGACGTCATCGATACTGTGAATCGCATGAAAGGCTGTAAGATTGCGGCCGATATTCCGTCCGGAATCTCGGCGGATGACGGGAAAGTGCTTGGGACCGCGTTTCAGGCGGACGTCACGGTGACATTCGGATTCCTGAAGAGGGGGCTGCTTCTTTATCCGGGCAGAACCTGTGCGGGCAAGGTGATCCTGGATGATGTGGGGATCACGGAGCATTCCCTTGAAAATGGCGGAACCATGCTGCTGGAAAAGGAGGATATCCGTCACCTGCTCCCTGTCAGAAAGTCCTCCGGACATAAGGGGACTTATGGGAAGGTGCTCGTGGCTGCCGGGAGCGAAGCGATGTGCGGCGCGGCCTATTTTGCGGCAAAGGCAGCATATATTGCGGGAGCAGGACTTGTGAAGGTTTATACTCATGCGGCGAACCGCAGCGTTCTTGCGGGACTTCTTCCGGAGGCGCTTATATCCTGTTATGAGACATATGAACCGGAACAGCTTCAAAAGGAATTGAAGTGGGCGGATGCGGTAATCATAGGACCGGGGCTCTCAAAATGTGAAATTTCGGTAAATCTTGTAAAAGATACTTTGTATCATTGCACAAAGCTATGTATAATAGATGCAGATGCGCTGAATATTCTGGCGGAGCATCCGGAATTTGTATCTGCGGGCGGCTGTCAGAAGATCGTGACGCCCCATATGATGGAGATGGCAAGGCTGACCGGACGGACGGCGGCGGAAGTTTCGGAGTTTCGCATCAAATCGATGGAAATGGTACTTCACAGATTTGCAGATGTGTGTATACTAAAGGATGCGGTTACTATGATCTGCGACCGGAGCGGCAGGCAGTATATCAACACATCGGGGAATTCCGCAATGTCAAAAGGCGGTTCCGGGGATGTACTCACAGGGATCATTGCCGGACTCTGTGTGCAGGGCATGGCTCCGGGCATAGCAGCGGCTCTTGGAGTGTATCTGCATGGACTTGCAGGCGAGCTCATGAGCAGCCGGAAGGGATATTACAGCGTTCTGGCCAGTGATTTATTTGCGGGCCTTACAGAACTTTTCAATGAATATGGAGATGAAAGATAAATGAAGACATACAGCAGAGTCTGCGCACATATCGACCTGGATGCAATAAAGAGCAATATGGAGCAGATGAAGAAAAATATTGCACAGGGCAGTAGGATCATTGCTGTTGTTAAGGCGGATGGCTACGGACATGGCGCAGTGCAGCTTGCACGCATGTTTGAAGAGATGGACTATATCTGGGGCTATGCGATCGCGACCGTTGAAGAAGCCGTGTTTTTAAGAGATGCGGGAATCCGGAAGCCAATCCTGCTTCTCGGGGCGGTTTTCCCGGATCAGTACCGGACTTTGATCGAGTACGATATCCGGATGAATCTGTACTCCGCGGAGATTGCAGAGGAAATCGCACAGTGCGCAAGGCAGATGGGAAAGAAAGCCTATGCGCACGTGAAGATCGATACGGGGATGAGCCGGCTTGGGTTCTTCCCGACGGAAGAAGGCGTGCAGGAGATCGCAAGGGCGTCCGGATATGATTCTTTGGAACTGGAAGGCATTTTTACACATTTCGCACGGGCGGATGAGAAGGATAAGACTTCCGCATATGGACAGCTTCAAAGTTTTGACTGGGTGGTGAAGCGCCTTGCGCAGCTGGGATTCCGTTTTCAATACCATCACTGTGCGAACAGCGCCGGGATCATAGAGAATATCGGCGCCGGAAAAGAGCTTGTACGCGCCGGAATCTCCATTTACGGCCTGTATCCATCCGGGGAGGTTGCAACAGATCCGGTTCGTTTGAAACCGGCGTTGACGCTGACCTCTACGGTTTCCTTTGTGAAATGGCTGGATGAAGGGACGCCGATTTCCTACGGCGGAACATATGTAACGGGAAGAGAGACAAAGGTTGCGACCATTCCGGTAGGATATGCGGACGGATACCCGAGAAGTCTGTCGAATAAAGGCTATGTGTTGATCCATGGAAGGAAGGCTCCGATCCTCGGACGCATCTGTATGGATCAGTTTATGGTGGATGTGACGGAGATCCCGGATGTAAAGTTCGGCGACCGGGCTGTGCTTGTCGGGCGCGACGGAGATGAGTATCTTCCTGTGGAGACGCTGAGCGAGCTGTCGGGACGGTTTAATTATGAGTTTGTATGCGATCTGGGCAAGCGTATACCGAGAGAATATATCTCCGGCGGCCGGATCGTAGAACAATTGGATTATTTCGGTCACTGAATACATTCCGATAAATATGGTAATACTGAAAGTATCATCAATATCGGAGAGTGAATTTTGTGAATATCAGACGTGGAGATATTTTTTATGCGGATTTAAGTCCGGTCATCGGCTCTGAACAGGGAGGCGTAAGACCGGTCCTGATCATACAAAATGATGTGGGAAACCGTCACAGTCCAACGGTGATCTGTGCGGCGATCACATCGAAGATGAATAAGGCGAAACTGCCTACGCATATTGAAATTGATGCGGGAAGATACAGGATCGTGCGCAATTCGGTGGTTCTTCTGGAACAGCTCCGCACGATCGATAAACAGAGACTGAAGGATCATGTGTGTCATCTGGACAGCCGGATGATGCACCGGGTAGATGAGGCCCTTTCTGTGAGCATTGGACTTCATACATAAGATATGAAAGGAAAAAATATGGACGATGACGGCAGGATCATGAACAGACTGAGAAACCTGTTTGCAGGGGAACATACGGATGAGGATATCGCAGAGGAAATCATCTCGATCCTCGATGAGAACGCGGATGAGGGCGACAGCGTGGACAGTGAAGCGGAGATGATCCGTAATATTTTCCGGTTTAAGGAGAAGGATGCGAAGGATATTATGACGCACCGCAAGAATATTGTGGCGCTGGACGGGGAACAGACGCTGGAAGATGCGCTTCATTTCATTGTAAATGAAGGGAATTCCCGTTTCCCGGTGTATCTGGAGAATATCGATAATATCATCGCCATCATCCACTTGCGCGACGCGATGAAATGTTACTTTCAGAAGGAGCTGCGCCAAAAACCGCTGAAAGATCTGGATGAAGCTATGATGAAGGCTTATTTTGTACCGGAGACAAGAGACGTCGACCGTCTTTTCCGGCAGATGAAAGCGGGAAAGATCCATATGGTGATCGTTGTGGATGAATACGGGCAGACGTCCGGAATTGTAGCGATGGAGGATATTCTGGAGGAGATCGTCGGGGATATCCTGGATGAGCACGATGAGGAAGAGAAAAATGTTGTAAAGCTTCCGGATGGTTCGTACATAGTAAACGGCATGACAGAACTGGATGATCTCACCGATCTTTTCGAGATTTCATTTAAGGATGAGTATGAGACGCTCAACGGCTTTCTGACCGACTGTCTGGACCACATTCCGCAGGACGGTGAAACGTGCAACGTAGAGTACGAAGGATATTTGTTCCGGGTCATCAACGCGGAGGACAATATCATTCAGAAAGTCATAATTGAAAAGCTTGACAAATAGTGTTAAAATACAGAAGATGCTGTGTATGTATCGTGAAAATACAGATGGTTAGGAGAGGGAATTATGTCAGGACATTCAAAATTTGCCAATATTAAACATAAAAAAGAGAAAAATGACGCTGCAAAGGGTAAGATTTTTACAAAGATCGGCCGTGAGATCGCAGTTGCAGTTAAGGAGGGCGGCGGACCGGATCCGGCGAACAACAGCAGGCTCCGTGATGTTATCGCCAAGGCTAAGGCTAATAACATGCCGAACGACAACATCGACAGAAGTATCAAGAAGGCGGCCGGCGATGCGAACGCTGCAAATTATGAGAGAGTTACATATGAAGGTTATGGTCCGAGCGGAACCGCAATTATTGTGGAAGCGCTGACAGACAACAAGAACCGCACGGCTTCCAACGTCAGAAATGCATTTACAAAGGGAAAGGGCAATATCGGTACGCCGGGCTGCGTTTCCTTTATGTTTGACAAGAAGGGACAGATCATCATCGATAAGGAAGAGTGCGAGATGGATGCGGACGAGCTTATGATGGAAGCTTTGGACGCGGGCGCGGAGGACTTTTCCGAGGAGGAGGACAGCTACGAGATCCTTACGGATCCGGACGATTTCAGCGATGTGCGTCTGAAGCTTGAGGAAGCCGGTATTCCGATGGCAGGCGCAGAGGTCACCATGATCCCGCAGACATATGTAGAGCTTACGGACGAGCAGGATCTTTATGGCATTAATAAGACTTTGGATCTTCTTGACGAGGATGACGACGTCCAGCAGGTATATCACAACTGGGCTGAGTAATCGACAATGGACAGGACTGCTGCGCTGCAGCAGTCTTTTTAAATGTATATTTTGCTTTTCTTTCCAAATACTATCTTCAGAACATGACGAAAGGAGACGGTATTTGAAATGAGTGAAAATGAGAGCCGCAATGAACAGATCCGGGAGACAGGAGATCTTTATCTGAATGAAAATAAGCAGAAACATAAGATCTATCTTCTGAGCATTATCGGGGAGATTGAAGGCCACGAGGCGTCGTCCGGGAATTCCAAGACGACAAAGTATGAGCACGTTTTGCCGAAGCTTGCAGAGATCGAGGACAGTGAGGAGATCGAAGGCGTGCTTGTCCTCTTAAATACCCTTGGCGGAGATGTGGAGGCAGGACTTTCCATCGCGGAAATGATCGCGTCTCTTAGTAAGCCAACCGTATCTCTTGTGCTTGGAGGATGTCATTCTATCGGAGGGCCGCTTGCCGTCGCGGCGGATTACACATTTATCGTTCCAAGCGGGACAATGGTGATCCATCCGGTCCGTTCCAGCGGATTGTTTATCGGTGTGATCCAAAGCTACCGGAACATTGAAAAGACGCAGGACCGCATCACATCCTTCCTGTCCAGTCACTCCCATATTTCCCAGAAAAGGGTGGAGACGCTGATGATGGATTCGACGCAGCTTGTCAAGGATGTGGGAACTATGCTGGAAAGCGAAGAGGCTGTAAAGGAAGGGCTTATCGACGCTGTCGGAGGTATGAAAGATGCACTGCAGAAACTCCATGAGATGATCGAAGAACGTAAAAAATAACTAATGACATATTTTTTTTCGGATGTTATACTTAAATATGTATGCAAAAAGACAGGAGGAATTCGTTTGGCATCCAGAAGTTCGAAAAAAAAGACGAATACAACGAGAAAAAAAGCGGCTGCGAAGCAGCGGCAGGATAACGGATTATATAGAGAAGCAGCGGTGATACTGGCATTTGGTGTCAGTATTTTACTGCTGATCAGCAACTTTGGACTGGGGGGTTTTATAGGCGGAAAGGTATCCGGGGCGCTTTTTGGCGTCTTCGGGTGGATCGCCTATATCATTCCGGTAGTTTTTTTTATTGCGGCTGCGTTTCTGGCGTCCAACAGCAGAAATTCGGTCGCATATGTAAAGGTATGCGCGGGGATTGCGGCCATTATATGTATCTGCTCCCTTTTGCAGCTCATTCTTGTGGGCTACGACAGCGGGACGAAGGTGTATGAATTTTACCAGTATGCCAGAGATCATAAGACGGCAGGAGGACTCATCGGAGGACTTGTCACGAAGGGCTTTTGTCCCGCCTTTGGACTTGCCGGGACATATATTATATTGATATTCCTTCTTATTATCGCAGGGATCCTGATCACGGAGAAGTCTCTTCTTAAGCAGCTGAAGAAGGGAAAGCTTCCGCAGCCCCGGAAAAAGACGCAGACTTCCCTGTCCAAAACCCGGCACAGCGATGAAAAAGGCGGCCGGGAGACAGAACCGGATACATATGAAAGAAAAAGGGAAAGTGGACGCGGGAATACGCGCACAGAGGAGCGCCGTGATGCCCGCAAGATCCATGGCGTTTCCATGGATACAACCTTAAAAGATACAAAGAGTCCGGAGGTCCGGGAGCTGCATGCAGCGGCGCTTCCGGAAAATGCTTCTGTTAAGGGGCAGGAGACGGCAGATTCAAAGGAAGAGCTTCATATCCGAAGGGCGGCTCCGGCGACGGAGATCCAGGAACAGGACGTCCCGGCGGACAATGCAAAGATACGCCGCCAGAGAAAGACGAAGGAGACGCGTGCGCAGGCGGAGAAGGAGGCCGGAAAGATCCGGGAAGCTCTGGAACAGAAGGACAAGGACGCGGAGGACGGTTACCGTCTGCCGCCGCTTAGCCTGCTTAAAAAAGGGAAGCCTGGAATTCCCGGCGATTCGGATGCTTATCTGCAAAAGATGGCGGATAAGCTGGAACATATTCTGAAGAATTTCGGCGTCGGAGTTACGGTAACGGATGTGAGCTGCGGCCCTTCTGTCACCCGCTATGAGCTTCAGCCGGATCAGGGAGTCAAGGTCAGCCGGATCGTCGGCCTTTCTGACGACATCAAGCTGAATCTGGCGGCGCCGGATATCCGTATTGAAGCGCCGATCCCGGGCAAGGCTGCAGTCGGCATCGAGGTTCCGAACCGGGAGAAATCCTTTGTTATGCTCCGCGATATGCTTGAGGAGCCTGCTTTCCAGAAGAGCAAATCCAGGCTCTCTTTCGCAGTCGGACGCGATATTTCCGGAAAGACAGTCATCGGAGATATCCAAAAGATGCCGCATGTCCTGATCGCGGGAACGACCGGCTCCGGTAAATCTGTATTTATCAACACACTGGTCATGAGTATCCTATATAAGGCGAAGCCGGATGAGGTAAAGCTCATCATGATCGACCCGAAGGTCGTTGAGTTTAAGGTATACAACGGTATTCCGCACCTGTTGATCCCGGTTGTAACGGATCCGAAGAAGGCGGCCGGCGCCCTGAACTGGGCCGTAACGGAGATGACCCGGAGATATCAGGTATTTGCGGAATACAACGCACGCGATCTGAAAGGGTACAATGCTAAGGTGAATTCGATCCGGGATATCGAGGATGAGAATAAGCCTGAGAAACTGCCGCAGATCGTCATTGTAGTGGACGAGCTTGCAGATCTTATGATGGTTGCGCCCGGCGAAGTGGAGGAGGCGATCTGCCGTCTGGCTCAGCTTGCGCGTGCGGCAGGAATCCATCTGGTGATCGCGACGCAAAGGCCGTCAGTAAATGTTATCACAGGACTTATCAAGGCAAATATGCCGTCCCGAATCGCACTTTCCGTTTCTTCCGGAGTGGATTCCAGAACCATCCTCGACATGAACGGTGCGGAAAAGCTTCTTGGAAATGGAGATATGCTGTATTATCCATCCGGTTATCAGAAGCCGGTCCGTATTCAGGGAGGGTTTGTTTCTGATGAAGAGGTTCAGGCAGTTACGGAATATCTGCGCAGCAACAAAACGGGAGACGAGGACAGCAGTGAGATCGAGGCGCAGGTCAACAGCTGTATCGGTGCGTCCGCCAGAACAGATATGGATGCATCCGGCGGCAGCGAACGGGACGTATATTTTGAAAAGGCAGCAAGGATCATCGTTGATAAGGACAAGGCATCGATCGGTATGCTTCAGAGAAGCCTGAAGATCGGATTTAACAGGGCGGCAAGGATCATGGATCAGCTCTGTGAGGCCGGCGTCGTAGGAGAGGAAGAAGGAACCAAACCCCGAAAGGTTCTCATGTCGATGGAGCAGTTGGAACAATATATGGATGAATGCTTATAAAAAGGAGGAAAACAGGTCATGAAGTGCAGATTCTGCGACACTGAAATACCTGAAGATTCCCTCGTATGTCCAAAATGCGGAAAAGAATTTCTCGTGATCCCGGATTACAATCCGCTGGATGATATTCTTGAGCAGGAAATGAAAAATCAGTTCTGCAGCGATGGACAGGTAGAAACAGATATTTACGCAACAAAACTATTTCAAAAAAGAACGGCGTACAGGAAGACATCCGGGCCTGACCGGGAGTCAGAGGATCTGCTGCAGAGAAAGACAGCGGTGATCCCTCCCGAAAAAAAGCCAAAGGCAAAAAAGCGGAAGCAGGACAGAAGGCGAAGACGGCGCGGAGGAAAGTGGAAATGGATACTCCTGATACTGCTGGCGCTGATCGCTGCCGGGATATTTGTATTCTTATCCTATCGGATGCAGGTCGGAATAGGAACTCTGCTTTATCAGAACGGGCAGTATGACGCTGCCATGTCGTTTTTCAAAAGGGCGGAGACGATCGATCCGGATCTCCCGGATTCCTATATCGGACAGGCGAATGTCTGTCTGGCACAGGATCTTGGAGAAGAGGCGGAAGCGATTTTAAAGGCTGCGATCGAAAAACATGACAGCATGGAGGAGCTTTATCAGGCGCTGATCGAATACTATGAGAAAAACGGAGAAACTAAAAAAATCGACGTCATGCTGGATGCCTGTTCCAACGAAGAGATCAGGGACAGATTCCGGGATTACATAGTGGATGAGCCGGAGTTCAGCCTGAAAGCCGGGGAATATGATTCGATCCAGACGCTGGAGCTTACGGGAACAGGAACGATCTATTATACAATGGACGGCTCGGACGTTTCACAGGACAGCGAAGTTTATACGGAGCCGCTCGAATTGCCGGAGGGC
>CAZPXF010000031.1:0-22577 GCA_964590945.1 uncultured Lachnospiraceae bacterium
GAGAAAATCCTGAGCAGATGCTCAGGATTTTCTCTATAACCTTATATATTAGGATTCTTTTTTCATGGATGCCAGGATTGCATCTGTGAACGCATCCAGTTCATGCGCTTTTTCCGGTTTCAGCGAGGATGCCAGAGAAAGCCTGTCGCTGAGTACAGTCATATTTTTCAGCTCCTCATTGATGAATTTCTCCATCAGATCGCCGGATTTGCATGCCCAGGAGCCATTCTCAATCAGGGCAAAGGTTCTCTTCTGGAGATTCAACGCTTTCATATCCATCAGATAATTGTGCATAACCGGATAAATTCCAAGGTTATAGGTCACGCTTGCGAGGACAATATGGCTCAGGCGGAAGGTCTCAGAGATCAGATAGGACACATGTGTGTTCGATACATCGTACATCACAACATTGGTCATTCCTTTCTCGCAGAGCTTCGCCGCCAGAGCTCCGGCTGCCGCCTCTGTGTTGCCGTACATGGAAGCGTACACGATCATTACGCCTTCTTCCTCCGGCTCATATGTGCTCCAGTGGTTGTATTTGTCGAGCAGATAGCCGAAATCAGAACGCCACACCGGCCCGTGAAGCGGACAGATATACTTGATATCGTCAACGATCCCGGCAGCTTTCTTCAGAAGAAGCTGTACGTGAGGACCGTATTTTCCAACGATATTTGTGTAGTAACGTCTGGCTTCGTCGATCCAGTCGCGGTCGAAATTCACTTCGTCGTTGAAGAGGTGTCCGTCGAGAGCGCCGAAGGAGCCAAAGGCGTCTGCGGCAAAGAGAACGCCGCTTGTCACGTCAAAGGTCACCATAGCCTCCGGCCAGTGAACCATTGGAGCGGAAACGAAGGTTACCGTGTGTTTTCCAAAGGTGCGCGTATCGCCCTCTGCAACCTCATCCAGAGTATGTCCGTCAATGGAGAAACCGAACTGGCGCATCAGCATAAAAGATTTTTCCGTGCTGATGATCGTTACGTCCGGATAGCGGAGCAGGATCTCCTCGATGGATGCGCCGTGATCCGGTTCCATGTGATTGATCACCATGTAATCCAGACTGCGCCCGTCCAGAACATGCTCCAGGTTGGCAAGGAACTGGCGGCAGGCTGACCAGTCGATCGTATCAAAAAGAACTGTCTTCTCATCCAGAAGTACGTAAGCGTTGTACGAAACTCCCTTCGGTATCGGATGAATATTTTCAAATAATGCAAGACGGCGGTCATTGGCGCCGATCCAGTATAAATCTTCGGTTACGTTTCTTACGCAATACATGTCATTTACCTCCTTTTATTCCTCAATAAACTGTTCTTTGCCTTCCCCGCATTCCGGGCAGACCCATTCTTCCGGAAGCTTCTCAAACAAGGTGCCCGGCAGCACGTCGTTCTCGTCATCGCCGATCTCAGGATTATATTCGTATCCGCAGCCGCTGCATATATAAGTTGGACCGATCGGTTCCGGTTTTGGAGGCGTCGGACGTTTCATTTTGATCATCGGAACCGGCGCCGGTTTCTTTGGCTCGCCATTATCCAGCGCCTGTGCCAGAAGAGGAAGAATCTCCATGACATCTCCGACAATACCATAGTCGCAGTTTTTGAAAATAGGCGCGTTTGCATTTTTGTTGATCGCCACGATCGTGCTGGCGTCCTTGATCCCCTTGAGATGCTGACTTGCGCCGGAGATTCCGCAGGCGATATAGAGATTACCTGTGAATTTCTGGCCGGACATTCCTACATAGCGGTCGATCGGAACATATTTCAAAGTTTCTGCCACCGGACGGGAGGAGCCGATCGCTGCGCCGGCTGCAGCAGCGAGATCTTCAATGAGCTTCATATTTTCCTTTGCTCCGATTCCCTTTCCGGCGCTCACAACTCTCTCAGCCTGGTTGATCGGGGTATCGGCGTCGATCCCCACGGAGAAATCATATCCGTCCTTGACAAGGTTTTCGGCAAGCGCGGCAACCCTTTCTTCTGCGGAGCCGCTCTTGAAGATCATCTTCTTGCGGATTCCTGTCACAGCAGGCTTCTTCGGCGCTGCGCTTTTTCCGGAGGAAGAGGCGGATTTTGGTATTTTCCCGATCAGATGAGATGCGATGACAACTCTCTGTATTTCATTTGTCCCCTCATAGATTGTGGTAATTTTTGCGTCCCTGTATGCACGCTCTACATCCATTCCTTTCAGGAAACCGCTTCCGCCGAAGATCTGGAGGGCGTCGTTTGTAACCTCCAGCGCAATATCAGAAGCGTACATTTTAGCCATGGCTGCTTCCATTGCATATGGCTCATGGTGTTCTTTTAATTCAGCGGCGCTGTAGACAAGCATTCTGGCACAGCGCAGTTTGGTCGCCATGTCGGCAAGCTTAAAGGAGATAGACTGCTGGCGGCAGATCGGTTTGCCAAACTGTTCTCTTTCTTTGGAATATTCAAGTGCATTTTCAAAAGCGCCCTGTGCGATTCCAAGCGCCTGAGATGCGATTCCGATACGTCCTCCGTCCAGCGTTGCCATGGCAATTTTAAAGCCCTGGCCTTCTTTTCCCAGGAGATTTTCCTTCGGAACCTTTACATCATTAAAAATCAGCTCTGCTGTGGAGGAGGAACGGATTCCCATTTTGTCATAGTGATCGCCGAATTCAAAGCCGTCCCAGCCCTTTTCAACAATAAAAGCGGATATTCCCTTTGTTCCGATACCTGGTGTTGTAACTGCAAACACAACATAGGTATCTGCCTTTGGTGCGTTGGTGATGAAAATCTTATTACCATTTAACAGATAATGATCACCCTGAAGGACTGCGGTTGTCTCAGTTCCGCCTGCATCCGATCCGGCGTTAGGCTCTGTAAGGCCAAAGGCGCCGATCTTTTCACCCTTTGCGAGAGGAACTAAGTATTTCTGTTTCTGCTCTTCTGTCCCGAACTGGAAGATCGGCCATGTCCCAAGGGAAACATGGGCGGATAAAATAACTCCGGCGCCGCCGTCCACCCTGGAAAGCTCTTCAACTGCAATGGCATAGCTTATAACATCGAGTCCGGCGCCGCCGTATTCTTTTGGATAGGGGATTCCCATAAGACCAAGCTCTGCAAGCTTTTTTACAGCTTCCGTCGGGAATTCGTTGTTCTGATCCATCATAAAAGCGAAAGGCTTTACTTCCTCTTCCGCGAATTTGCGGATCGTCTGACGAAATTCCTCATGAGTTTCTGTTGTTTTGAAATACATGATACATCCTCCTTTTCTACACTGGATTCATAACAGCAAAATCGTCAAAATGATTTTCGTAAATATCTGAAAATATATTTAAAAATTCTGTCATATTGAAGATAAAGCGCTATGTAAACTAAAATCGAACGACAAAAATGATAAGAAATCTGTCTATTCATTACTATCAGTGTATCAAAGTATACAGTTGAAAGCAAGACTTGTCCGGATGATTTTTTACTGTTATAATGAATTTAATTTAAAATCGAAAAACAGGTAATTATTGACCTGAGATCAAAACAGGAGGGATGAAAATGAAAAGAAAAAACTGGCTTCTGATGCTTGCGGTATGTCTTGCGCTGTGCGCGGGGATCTTCGGGAAAAGCGGAATGAAAGCCGAGGCGGCCAGCAGCTACAAGCAGCTTTTTACCGGGTCATCGACGGTTGAAAAGAGCGGGAAGTATTATTTTAAGATGACAAATGGCAAATATTATGTGTCAACAAAGAAGGGGAGCGGATATACCTTAACACCGATAAGCGGGCGCGCATATTCGAATGGGAAGCAGGTATATTATACCTATTCGAATATTTTGTATAAGTATGTCCTGTCTTCGGGAAAGAATACGAAGCTTAAGACATTCAAAACAGTCAGCGATGATAACTATTATATCAGTACGATTTACGGAAATAAGATTTTTGTCACAAGGGCTTCTTTTGATGCCTGGAAATACTGGACATATATGTATAATACAGATACAAAGAAAACGAAGAAGATTCTCAGTAATTGTACGATTGAGGCAAGATATGGGAAGTATGTGGTGGGCGCTAAAGAGTACCGGACGGATGTAGCGCCATATACTTTAACATTATATAAAATTACATCAAAGGGGCTTTCCAGGGTTAAAAAGCTGACTTCTTATGGAAAGTCGCCGACATTTGCTGGCGGTAAACTGTATTATGTTGTGTATCCGAAAGACAGCATGGAGAAGGCGACCCTTTACAGATGCAGCGCCAAAAACGGGAAAAGTAAGAAACTGATCAAAACTTTCAAATCTTCACAAAAGTATACGGGCGTTTATATCTATGATATTACTTCAAAGAGCTGTAAAGTAAGCAAAGATAATAAGATATATAAATATACATATAAAACGAATAAGCTAACGAAATTGAATTAAGGAGGTATCTTGTTATGCAGAGTTTTGTACAGTACACGCCAACCGAGATCGTGTTTGGCAAGGATGCAGAGCTTCAGACCGCCGCGGAGGTGAAAAAATGGGGCGGCTCCAGAATCGTGCTCGTCTATGGCGGCGGAAGCGTTGTCAGGAGCGGCCTTTTAAAGCGAGTGGAGGAGCAGCTTGAGGCAGAGGGAATCGAGTATATCGAGTTCGGAGGAGTCAGGCCGAATCCGAGGCTTGCGTATGCTGAGGAGGGCGTGAAAAAGGCGGCCGGGTTCGGGGCAGATATGATCGTTGCTGTCGGCGGCGGAAGCTCGATCGATACGGCAAAGGGAATCGCTCACGGAGTTGCCAACCCGGAACTGAAGCTGTGGGATATCTGGACACATAAGGCAGAGCTTACAAAGAGTCTTCCGGTCGGGGTTATCCTTACGATCTCCGCGGCAGGAAGCGAGACAAGCGATTCTGCGGTTCTGACAAATGAGGAACTCGGACAGAAGATCGGACTTTCCACAGATTTCAACCGTCCGAAATTCGCGATCATGAACCCGGAGCTTACCTATACTCTGCCGAAGTATCAGCTTACCTGCGGCATCGTTGATATTATGATGCATACTCTGGATCGTTATTTCACACATACAAAGGGAAATACTTTGACAGACGAGATCGCAGAGGGACTCTTACGCACAACGATAGCTGCCGGGCGCGTCGCGTTTGAAAATCAGGAGGATTATGACGCGATGAGCGATATTATGTGGTGCGGAAGCATTTCCCATAATGGAATTACAGGTCTTGGAGCAGTGACGGACTTTGCACCGCATCAGCTCGGACATGAATTGAGCGCGAAATATGACGTCGCGCATGGGGCAAGCCTTTCCGCAGTCTGGGGAGCATGGGCGACCTATGTATATCCGGAGGAGCCGGAGAGATTCCAGAGATATGCCAGTAAGGTCTGGGGAATTGAAGAGAGCGACCCGGTAGAGGCAGCGAAAGCAGGAATCGCTGCGACCGTGGAATACTTCAGGTCGCTGGATATGCCGGTCAGCCTTCCGGATCTGAAGATCGGGGAGCTTACGGATGAAGACTGCAGAGTCCTTGCAGAGAATTGTTCCCGCAAAGGGGCGCGCACCATCGGCGGATTTAAGGTGATGGATACCGAAGATATCTACGAGACATATAAGCTCGCAAATAAATAATGGAAAGAAGGAATTTATTGTGAAAACAGTAGCGACAGAAAAGGCGCCAAAGGCGCTCGGACCATATTCGCAGGGATATATCCATAACGGAGTTCTGTATTCAGCGGGACAGATTGCAATCAACCCTGAGACAGACGCGATCGAGGCAGAGACAATTGCGGAGCAGACAGAGCAGGTTTGCCGGAATCTCGGAGCGATTCTCGAGGCGGCAGGGACATCCTTTGACAAGGTATTAAAGACAACGTGCTTCCTGTCGGATATGGGAGATTTTGCAGCGTTTAATGAAGTGTATGGCAAATATTTTACAGGGAAACCGGCAAGAAGCTGCGTTGCGGTTAAGACGCTCCCCAAAAACGTTCTCTGTGAGGTTGAGGTGATCGCCGCTGTAGAGGAGTAAAGCACTGATTTGGTGAAATAGACTGATAATTTTACTCATATTTTTAATTTGAGAAAATTGTTATGGCAATCTGCACAAAAAAATTTTTAAAAATTGTGCAAATTCATCAAAAGATGCCGTTGTAAAAAATCCGTTTTTCAAAGATAATACATGTAAAGGCAGGAGGAATTTACCACTTGTCTTTGCATGTAAATTTTAACGTTTATGAAAGGACGTGTTATTTTTGAAAAACGAGAAAAAAATTAAACTGAACAGAGATGCGGTAGTGGATTTCGTACGTGCGGCTGAGAAGTGTGATTTTGATGTTGATATATTTTATAATCGCTTCATCATTGATGCGAAATCTATCATGGGAGTTTTCAGCCTGGATCTGTCGAAAAAGCTGACAGTGCGGTACAATGGAGTGAATCCGGAATTTGAAGAGGTGCTGGATAAATACCGCGCCGCTTAAGCACGGAAGAAGGATTGCATCGCTAACGGAAGAAGGACTGCGTCGCGAAAAGGGAAATACATGTTTCAGACAAACCGATTGGGAAAAGAGGCGTCTGAAGCATGTATTTTTTTGCAGCGGAAAAAGTTCACGATTTCTTTTTTCCGGTTCATTGTGTATACTGGATAGTATCAGGAATTGATTTGAGAGAAAAGAGGATTGAATAAAGTGGATCAGATCAGGATATCGGTGCGCAATCTGGTAGAATTTATTTTGCGCGAGGGAGATCTTGACAATCGTATAAGCGGAGGGAAAAAGGACGCTGAGACTATGCAGCTCGGGGCAAGGATCCATCGAAAGATCCAAAGAAGCATGGGAAGCGGTTACCGTTCGGAGGTAACGTTGAAATACCAGTTTCCTTTTGACTGTTTTACTGTTCAGCTGGAGGGCAGGGCAGATGGGATTTTCGAGTCGGACGAAGAAGTGGTGGTCGATGAGATCAAGGGCGTTTTAAGAGATTTGGAGCTTATCAGGGAACCCGTCAGGGTTCATGCGGCGCAGGCGAAGTGCTACGCATTTATTTACGGGAAGGAGCATGACCTTGAGAAAGTCGGCATACAGATGACCTACTGTCAGATGGAGACGGAAGAGATCAGGCGTTTCCGGTATAGTTATACGATGGAGGAGCTGGAAGCGTTCATGGATGAGCTTCTCGGGCAGTACGAACGCTGGGCGCGGTTCCAGGTCGAGTGGAGGAAGGTGCGTGATGCATCGATCGGCCCGGTGGAATTCCCATTTACATATCGAAAGGGACAGAAGGAGCTTGTAACCTCCGTGTATCGGACGATCCTTCGGAAGAAGAAGCTGTTTATACAGGCGCCGACGGGAGTCGGGAAGACCATCGCGGCCATTTTCCCCGCGGTAAAGGCGGTCGGGGAAGGACTTGCGGATAAAGTGTTCTATCTGACGGCCAGGACGATCACAAGAACAGCTGCGGAGCAGGCTTTCGGACAGCTCAGGGAAGAGGGCTTGCAGTGGAAGACGATCACATTGACTGCAAAGGAGAAGATCTGTTTTCTGGATGAGGCGGATTGCAATCCGGAGTTGTGTCCATATGCAAAGGGGCATTTTGACCGGGTAAACGACGCGGTGTATGACCTTCTGGTATCGAAATCGGAATTTACGCGGGACGTCATCGGGGAATATGCCCGAAAGCATCAGGTCTGTCCGTTCGAAATGGGACTGGATCTGGCGACATGGGTGGATGGCATCATCTGTGATTATAACTATGCGTTTGACCCGAATGCGTATCTGCGCCGTTTCTTCGGGGAGGGACGGCAGGAGGAATATCTGTTTCTGGTCGACGAGGCGCATAATCTTGTAGAGCGGGGGCGGGAGATGTACAGCGCCGCTCTTGTCAAGGAGGATTTCCTGAAACTGAAAAGGCGTGCGAAATACTACGACAAAAAGCTGGAAAAACAGCTGGAAGCCTGTAACCGTGCGCTTTTGGAATTGAAAAAGGAGTGCGGCCGGTATCAGCTGTTAAAGGAGATCGGCAGTCTTGTAATCAGGCTTATGAATCTGGATTCGGAGATGGAGCGTGTGCTGGAGACCTGCGGCGACAACGATTTCTGCAATGAGGTGCTGGAATTATTCTTTGCGGTGCGTCGCTTTCTGAGTACGTACGATCGTGTGGATGATAATTACAGGATCTACACGGAATTTCGCGGGGACGGAAGCTTTATGCTGAAGCTGTTCTGTGTGAATCCCGCTGTGAATCTGGAACGTTTCCTGGAATGCGGGAGAAGCGCGGTCTTCTTCTCTGCGACCTTCCTGCCGATCCGTTATTATAAGAAGCTTCTCAGTACGGCGGAGGATGATTATGCAATTTATGTGGAATCACCCTTTGACCCTGCCAACCAAAGGATTCTGATCGGCCGCGATGTGAGCAGCCGCTACACGATGCGGGGATCGGATATGTACCGGAGGTATGCGCAGTATATCCGCGCGGCTGCGGCCGTAAAAAAGGGAAATTATATGGTGTTCTTTCCGTCCTATCAGTTTCTGCAGAATGTGTATGAGGCGTGGCAGAGTATCGCGGATATGCCAAAATGGGAGAGGGAAAACGAAGCGTTCGATGACGTCGATATTCTGGTTCAGAGCCAGTACATGAAAGAGCACGAAAGGGAAGAATTTCTTGCCGGATTCGAGCGTGGCCGGGGAAAGAGCCTGATCGGTTTTTGCGTCATGGGCGGAATATTTTCGGAGGGGATCGATCTTACGGATGACCGTCTGATCGGAGCTATGATCGTTGGAACCGGACTTCCGCAGGTCTGTGTGGAGCGGGAGATCCTGCAAAGCTATTTTGATGAGAAGGGTGAAAATGGATTTGATTATGCCTATCTCTATCCGGGCGCAAATAAAGTCCTGCAGGCGGCGGGAAGGGTGATCCGTACCGAGAACGACCGTGGCGTGGTGCTTCTTTTGGACGACCGTTTCCTGACGCGCAGGTACCGGGAGATCTTCCCGCGGGAGTGGGAGGAATTCGACGTCGTGCGTCTTTCGGACACGGCGGGGAGACTGGAGGAATTCTGGGACTGTGCCCCTGTTCCGGAGTAATTGCCGCCCGCGGCGGGGATATTAACTAATCGGCCGGCGGTTCAAACATATGCAGAAATTCTTTTACTGCATTTGTCTGAGGGATACGTTCGTTGTAGGCCATGACGATCTGTCTCTTTGGAAGGCTTGCGGCAATTTCGATCCGGAACAGATCGGATTGCTCCGGAATACAATAATCCGGGATAAATGCAAGTCCGAGCCCGATCCTGGCAAGGTCGATGAGCAGATCGTTGCTGTTAAGCTCGATCTCCGGCACGAGATCCAGCTGCTGCTGCTGGAACTGGCTGTGCAGGAATTCGCTGGTCGTGCTGTCGCGGCTCAGCATCAGGATCGGATAGTGCAGGAGCTCCTGGAAGGAGAGCTGCTTTCCCTTTAACTCCCTGAATGCGGAGTTGGCGACAAACACATCCTGAAATTCTTTGATCTTCGTGACACAATACACATTGCTCAGGTATGAGTTTGGATAATTGGTGAAGATCACATCTACCTGATTGGTTTCCAAAAGGCTGACAGAGCCGATGGAGGTACTGTTTGTGACCTTGATGTGGGCGCCCGGGAATTTCTTATGAAAACGCTCCAGATAGGGAACGAGGTAATAGCGGCAGATCGTATCGCTTGCGCCGATCCTGATCTGACCTCCGTCGGCGCTGCTGTCCATGAGCTGCGATTCGCCGCGGCGGATCAGGTTGACGGCAGGCTCGACGTGCCGCAGAAGGATCTCACCTTCCGGCGTAAGCTGCACCTTCTTTGTGCTCCGGATGAAAAGCGTCATGGAAAGCTTTTTTTCCAGCGCCTTGATCGACTGGCTGACCGCGGACTGGGAAATAAACAGCTTCTTCGATGCATCGGAAAAGCTGAGTGTTGTCGCGACATAATAGAAAACCTTATATAATTCATAGTTAATATCCATCATTAGCCCTCCTTATGAATAAATTTATTTTAACATACTGTGTATGTAAATGCAAAGTATTAATATAATTAATAAGTAATTTAAGATATATTAATTGTACTTATGAAAAGGCTTGTGGTAAGATAGAATCAATAAATCACGAATAATTTCCGAACAGGGAGGTTCATTATGAGCAATGTAAGACGAGTTTATGTTGAGAAAAAACCGGATTTTGCAGTTCAGGCAAATGATCTTGCGCATGAGGTGAAGAGCTACCTTGGCATCCGGACGGTTACAGACGTCCGCATCCTGATCCGTTATGATGTGGAGAATATCAGCGATGCGACGTTTGAGACTGCATGTACGCGTATCTTTTCCGAGCCGCCGGTAGATATATTATACCGTGAGAAGTTTGAGATAACGGCGAACAGCCGTGTATTTACAGTAGAATCGCTTCCGGGACAGTTTGACCAAAGGGCGGATTCCGCAGAGCAGTGCGTGCAGTTTATCAACGCGGATGAGAAACCGGTGATCCGCTCCGCCACTACCTATGTGATCGAGGGTGATATCACGGATGAGGAATTTGAGGCAATTAAGAGCCACTGTATCAATCCGGTGGATTCCCGTGAGAACAATGCATCAAAGCCGGAGACGCTGGTCGCAGATTACGAGGAACCGGAGGATATCGTGATCCTCGACGGCTTCTGCCAGAAGAATGAAACGGATGTAAAGGAGCTTTATGATTCCCTGGGACTTGCAATGACATTCAGGGATTTCCAGCATATCCAGAATTATTTTTCAAAGGAAGAGAAGCGCGATCCGTCCATGACAGAGATCCGCGTGCTGGATACGTACTGGTCCGACCACTGCCGTCACACAACCTTCTCCACAGAGCTGAAGGATGTAGAGTTCGGCGAAGGGGATTATAAAGAACCGATCGTAAATGCTTATAAGAACTATAAAGATACGTTCGCAGAGATTTACAAAGGCCGGGATGACAAATTTGTCTGCCTGATGGATCTTGCGCTCATGGCAATGAAGAAGCTGAAAAAGGAAGGCAGGCTGGACGATCAGGAGGAATCCGATGAGATCAATGCGTGCAGTATCGTCGTTCCTGTGGAGGTGGACGGACAGAGCGAGGAATGGCTGGTTAATTTTAAGAACGAGACGCACAACCATCCGACGGAGATCGAGCCTTTCGGCGGCGCGGCTACCTGTCTTGGCGGAGCGATCCGCGATCCCCTTTCCGGCCGTACTTATGTATATCAGGCGATGCGCGTGACAGGGGCTGCAGATCCGACGGTATCCGTGAAGGAGACTTTGAAAGGCAAGCTTCCGCAGAAGAAGCTGGTTCGCAGCGCGGCTTCCGGTTACAGCTCGTATGGCAATCAGATCGGACTTGCGACCGGACTTGTGAAAGAAATCTATCATCCGGATTATGTCGCGAAGCGTATGGAGATCGGCGCGGTTATGGGCGCCGCCCCAAGACGCGCGGTACAGCGTCTGACGTCGGATCCGGGGGATATCATCATCCTGCTCGGCGGGCGGACGGGCCGCGACGGTATCGGCGGTGCGACGGGATCTTCCAAGGTCCATACGGAGGCTTCCATCGAAGTCTGCGGCGCGGAGGTTCAGAAAGGCAACGCACCGACAGAGAGAAAGCTTCAGAGATTGTTCCGCCGGGAGGAAGTCGCCCATATGATTAAGAAATGCAACGATTTCGGCGCCGGCGGCGTTTCCGTTGCGATCGGAGAGCTTGCGGATGGTCTTACCGTAGATCTGGACAAGGTTCCGAAGAAGTATGCGGGTCTTGACGGAACGGAGATCGCAATCTCCGAGTCCCAGGAGCGTATGGCGGTGGTTGTAGATCCAAAGGACGTCCAGCAGTTCCTTGCCTGTGCGAAGGAAGAGAACCTTGAGGCGACGGAAGTCGCTGTTGTGACGGAGGAGCCAAGGCTCGTCCTGAAGTGGAGAGGAAAAGAAATCGTCAATATTTCCAGAGCATTTCTGGATACGAACGGAGCGCATCAGGAGACGTCGGTTGCGGTGGATATTCCCGATAAGGCGGACACGGTTTTGAAAGCTCCGGAGGTGGAGGATGTCAAGGCAAAATGGCTCGAGACGCTGGCCGACCTGAACGTTTGCTCACAGAAGGGTCTGGTGGAGATGTTCGATGCGTCTGTCGGCGCAGGTTCTGTTTATATGCCTTACGGCGGAAAATATCAGCTGACCGAGACGCAGGCTATGGTTGCCAGGCTTCCTGTCCTGAAAGGGAAATGCGACGCCGTAACGATGATGAGCTATGGATTTGATCCGTATCTGTCGAGCTGGAGCCCGTATCACGGCGCGGTCTATGCGGTGACAGAGTCCATCGCGAAGATTGTGGCGGCAGGCGGTGATCATAAGAAGATACGCTTCACTTTTCAGGAATACTTCCGCAGAATGACAGCGGATCCGTCCAGATGGAGCCAGCCTTTTTCAGCGCTTCTTGGCGCGTTCGACGCGCAGCTTGGCTATGGACTTCCATCCATCGGAGGAAAGGACAGCATGTCCGGAACTTTCCAGGATATTGACGTTCCGCCGACACTGGTCTCCTTTGCTGTTGATGTTGCAAAAGAACATGAGATCATCACGCCGGAGTTCAAGACGCCGGGCAATGTGATCGTATATCTTCCGATCGAGAGAAATGCGTACGACCTTCCGGATTATGAGAAGGTTATGAGCCAGTACGGAAGGATCGCAGATGATATTCGGAATAAAAAGATCGTCTCCGCGTATGTTTTGAGCCGTCACGGTATTGCGGAGGCTGTCAGCAAGATGGCGTTTGGAAACGGACTCGGCATAAAGATCCATACCTCCGTAGAGAAGAACCGCCTGTTTGCCCCGGATTTCGGCGCGCTTGTGGCGGAAGTTCCGGCGGATCTGGCAGACAAGCTGACAGCGGATCATGAGCGGATCGGTTCTGTCGAGGCGGAGCAGAAATTTATTTACGGAGATGTTGTAATCACGCTTGATGAGGCGGAGGCGGCGTGGAAGGGAACGCTCGAGAAGGTGTTTAAGACACGTGCTTCCGGGGACAAAGAGCCGATTGAAAATATCCTGTTCAACAGTGCGGATGTGTACGTGTGCAAGAATAAGGTTGCGGTTCCAAACGTATTTATCCCGGTATTTCCGGGAACAAACTGCGAGTACGACAGTGCAAAAGCATTTGAGCGCGCAGGCGCGAATGTGACAACAAAGGTATTCCGCAATCTGACGGCGGCGGATATCCGTGATTCGGTTTCCGAGTTTGAAAAAGCGATCGGGCAGGCGCAGATCATCATGTTCCCGGGCGGCTTCAGCGCGGGAGACGAGCCGGACGGCTCCGCGAAATTCTTTGCAACTGCATTCCAGAATGCAAAGATCAGGGAAGCGGTCGAGAAGCTCCTGAATGAGCGCGACGGACTGGCGCTTGGCATCTGCAACGGTTTCCAGGCTCTTATCAAGCTTGGACTCGTTCCATACGGAAAGATCGCCGGACAGAATGAACATTCACCGACACTGACATATAACACGATCGGACGTCATATTTCCAGGATGGTGTATACAAAGGTTGTCACAAACAAATCCCCGTGGCTTTCAGGAGCAGAGCTGGGAGGAGTCTATACGAATCCGGCTTCCCACGGGGAAGGGCGCTTCGTAGCAAGCAGGAAGTGGATCGACCGCTTATTTGCAAATGGACAGGTCGCAACCCAGTATACCGATCCGGAAGGAAATATTTCCATGGATGAGGAGTGGAATATCAACGGTTCCTACGCTGCGATCGAAGGGATCACAAGCCCGGACGGACGTGCGCTTGGCAAGATGGCGCATTCCGAGAGACGCGGAGACTCCGTAGCGATCAATATTTACGGAGAACAGGATATGAAGATCTTTGAATCCGGAGTGAAGTATTTTAAATAACAATGTTCCTTGCCCCTGGTATTTTGCCGGGGGCAGTATTTTTCCGGAAAGACGGATGCTTTTTTGCCGGGAAACGGGCGCGCTTTTTCGTCGAAAAATGAATTGCAATTGAAGGATGATTGTGTTATAGTTGAAATTGTTCAAGGCTGGTTTTTATGAACCGTTCCACAGCCTGAACAGGGGAATTTCCCCGATCTTTTATTCATGCCGGATCGGCAAGATACCAGAATCAGATTTCCATATTGAAAGGATGGATGCCTATGATTGTGTACGTATGATTCACTGTCAACATACCCGACATTCCAAAGATGAAATTGTGAAATACGAAAGAAGATTTCAATTTTTGAGAATGAGGAGGTTATGTATGAAATACAAATTGAAAAAGACATTGAAACCATTTCTTGGTCTGATCTTGTGCTTTGTTGTATGTATGCAGTCCATACCCGTATATGGAACAGAAATTCCAGAATCCGGTATCCTGTCGATTTGCCTTACTGAGGCCGGCGGAAAGATAACGGTATCTGCTGCAGGCTATGATGACGCAGTTATAGAGAATACCGGCGAGGAAAGGGAATTGGAATACCCGGTCGGTACGGAGGTGAAGCTTTCGGCGGAAGCTTCGGATCAGTATGTGATTTCCAAAGTGCAGATGGACGCGGAGGAGATATCGGAATTTGATGATCCGGTTAAGTTCCAGACGGAGATCACCGTTAAAAAAGAAAAAACGCAGATCCGTATTTCCTTTTCCGGAACCGCGGCGGAAGACTCCGGGAGTACGCAGGGAAGCGGCGATCCTATATCCGAATATGCAGCTGCAGCAATTTCGCTGGACGATATGGACGATTCGGAGGAAGGGGACGTCTCTGAGGAGGAAGATCTGGAGGAAGAAGGAGAAGATATTCCGGATGGTGAAGTAGACTATGGCACGGAAATGGGAACTGTAAACTATACCGTTGGAAATCACGGAACGTTAACCGTGGACGGCGAAGCCGTTTCTTCATCCAAATCGATTTCTTATGAGGCCGGAACACAGGTTAAAATAACGGCGAAAGCAGATTCCGGGTATGATATTGACGAGATCTTCATTCTGGACGATGCAGGCAATTATCTGGAATATGTAGTCGGATTTGATTCGGCAGGATCCCATTCGATGTCCTTTGGTGTCTATGGCGGGATGACGCAGTCGGTCCATGTTACGTTTACGGAGGAAGAAACGGAAGATCCCTTCGACGGCGCGGAGGGTACAGTGATATTTAAAAAGACGATCGATACTTCGCTTTCAAGAATCGACAGCGGAACGGTATATCGCGGCGGAAATGGCGAGCTGGCTTACTGCGGGAACGCCAATGCACATGGCCCGGGCACCAGCGGCACATCCATGAAGCTTGATACAAGCAGCGCCTACCAGCATGCATATGACTATATTATGTATTATGGTTATCCAAAGCATACGACCATTTACGGGACGAAATATTCCAAAAAGGACGCGCACGACATTACGCAGTGGGCGATCTGGCTGATCCGGGATCCGAGCTATTACCGGGGAACCTTTGCTGCCAATCCAACGCTGGCAGCCGTGGCAAAGAAGCTTGCGAAGGCGGCGGGGGAGTACAATGGAGGGAACGACAAAATTGACGGGACATGCCTCATCTATTATCCATCCAGCTCTAAGAAGCAGCCTATGGTCATATTGAATGAAAGCCAGCCAAAGACAGGAAAATTGAAGCTGAAAAAGAGCTCAAACAAACCGGACGTAACCGATGGAAATTCCTGTTACACACTGGAAGGCGCGGCCTATGTTGTCTATTCCGACAGCGCATGTAATAATAAAGTCGCCTCGCTGGAAACAAAGGCGGATGGCAGTACAAGTACAGTCGAGCTTACAACCGGAACATATTATGTCAGGGAGGCAACCGCTTCCGATGGCTATACCGTGAGCAGCACAAAGTCGAAGATTACGATCAAGACAGGAACGACAACCACATTAAAGGTACAGGAAACACCGGGGACCGCTTATCTGTCTCTGGAAAAGAAATCTGCCAATAAGAGTATTACGGACGGGAATAGCTGCTATAACCTGAGCGGCGCAGTTTACACCGTTTATACAGATTCATCCTGCACGGCGCAGGCGGTGGATGCAGATGGCAATCAGGCATCTTTAACAACAGATTCGGACGGAAAGACGCCGGAACTGGAGCTGTACCTTGGAAACTATTGGGTGAAGGAGACGCAAACGGCAGAGGGTTACGCCATCGACGGACAGACGTATAAGGTCGAGCTGAAGGAAAAAGACCAGCATTATAAGGGAAACGGGACATCTTTTAAGGAAGAGCCGCAGAGCGGGTACTTTGATATATTGCTTCAGAAGGTGGACCGGGAAACGAAAAAAGCCGCCGCCCAGGGAAGCGCATCTCTTGCGGATGCGGAATTTACAGTGCAGTATTATGACGGGAAGTATTCTGTAGAGGAAGCCAAAGCACGTCAGGCAAAGCGGACGTGGAAGTTTCAAACGGATGCGGACGGGAAAGCAAAATATACAGATGATCCGCAATACTTTATCGGCGGCGATCCATTATACTATGATTCCAATGGAAAACTGACCATGCCGTTGGGGACGGTACTTGTCACGGAAACAAAAGAACCGAAGGGCTACCTGATCGATGAGACTACGGAAAAGATATGGATCGAGAAAAACGGTACGGATCAGACGGCCCGGATCTCCAATTACGCTGTCGATGAAAACGCGATCAAGGATCAGATCCGGCGCGCGGATCTCCAGCTGATGAAGTACGGAGAGAATAAAGACGACGATTTCAGCGGCATCCGCAAGCCTCTGGAGGGAGTGGAATTTACGATTACTTCCAAAACGACCAAAGAAAGCTGGAAGATCGTAACGGATGAGAACGGCGTTGCCAGCACAAAGAGTCTCGGGATCAGTGACCGTGGAAATCTTGTCTATGATACTTACATCGTAGAGGAAACAAAGAATCCATACAGTGAATATGACAGGATCCAGCCGTTTGAGGCCGTACTGGAACCATCCGTTGAAGAGGACGGAAAGACCTATTACTACGGTATTGTAAATATGGAAATATATACCCCAATTCAGGTCGTAAAGGCAGACCGGTCTACCGGGAAGACCATCCCGATCGCAGACACGGAATTTCAAATCCTGGATGCAGATCAGAACGTCATCGAGCTGACGGTCTCGCAGTACCCGAAGAAGCAGACAGCGACCAGCTTTCGGACAGATGAGACGGGATCCTTTACATTTCCGGAGCTGTTCGACGCCGGAACCTATTATCTGAAAGAGGTTCATTCTCCATACGGCTATCTTCTGAATGAGGAACTTATGGAAATCACGATTGATGAGCTGCACGGATGGGAGGATCCGATTGTGGTTACATTTCCGGACGACAATGAGATGGGAAGGATCAAGCTTACAAAGACAGACGCGGAGACGTCAGAGAAAATAGCCGGAGCCGAATTTACCGTGACGGCTGCAGAGGATATTGTAACACCGGAGGGAACGGTGCGTCTGAAGAAAGGCGAGACGGCGGACGTCTTCACAACAGGAAAAGATGGAACCGGAGAATCGAAGGAACTGTTCCTTGGAAGATATACCGTGCAGGAATCCAAAGCTTTGCAGGGATATATTCTGGATAAAACCGTATATGGCATTGAACTTACCTATCAGGATGAATATACTCCGGTTGTGGAAATCGATCTTGGGGAGATCCGGAATAAGCCGACAACGATTGTATTAAACAAGGTGAAAGAAGGAACCGATCTTGCTTTGGAGGGCGCGGCATTTCAAATATGGAACGCAGGTGTTTCAGACGATATCGATCCGGAGATGTCTGTCAGGGAAATCTATACGACAGACGAAAACGGTCAGATCAAATTACAGTATTTAAGTCCGGGCACATATCAGATACAGGAGGTTCAGGCGCCGCCGGGATATGTTCTTAATGATACGGTATATACCTTTACGATCGATGAAAATGGACTGACAGAAGGTGTGGAACTCTATGAGCTGACAGTCGGGAACGACGATACAAGGATCATAGGAACGACGGCAAAGGATCCGCTGACAGGAACGAACAGTGGAATAACCAGAGAAAATGCGCAGATCATCGATACGGTTGCGTTTGAAAACCTTGTGCCGGGGACAGAGTATGTTCTGCGTGGCAGGCTGATGGACCGGTCAACCGGTGAACCGGTTTTGATCGATGGAGAAGAGATCACGGCAGAGACAACCTTTACAGCAGAGCAGGCGGATGGGACGGTGGACGTTGTATTTGACCTGAATGCATATGATCTGAAGGGTATGGACATTGTTGTATTTGAAAAAGTATATATTGCAGACGGCAATATAGAAGTGTCAGGCCATGAGGATATCGAAGATGAAGGTCAGACGATCACTTACATCCAGCCGGAGATCGGAACGACAGCAAAGGATCCGATGACCGGGACAAAGGAAGGTATTGCAAGGCAGGAAGCTGTTATCGTCGATACGGTGCAGTATACAGGACTGATAAAAGGACTTGCTTATATTGTCCGGGGAACCATTTATGACAAGGAGACAAAAGCGCCGCTTCTTGCCGATGGCAGGGAACTGACTGCTGAGACGGCCTTTACAGCCGAGGCGGAAGAAGGGAGCGTCGATGTAAGCTTTACGCTGGATGCGTCTGAGCTGCAGGGGAAAGAAATCGTCGTATTCGAAAAGGCATTTCTTGTTGATGAAGAACTCGGTGAGATCGGGATCGCAGAGCATGAGGATATCGAAGACGAAGGTCAGACGGTCACTTACATCCAACCGCAGATCGGGACAACAGCCGTCAATAAGGAGGATGGAACGCATACGGTTTTGGCGGGGAAGATCACGATAGTTGATACGGTCGAATACAGTGGGCTTGCAGCTGGAGTAGAATATACGGTAAAAGGCGTACTGATGGATAAAGAAGATGGGAAACCGGTGAAGGTTGACGGGAAAGAGGTTACGGCGGAGACGGAGTTCACAGCGGAGGAACCGGAAGGAAGCATAGATGTAGCATTTGCGTTTGATGCTTCCGGTCTTAGCGGAAAGGATCTGGTTGTATTTGAGTCTGTGTATATCAGCGGAACAGACGTATTGGCTGCAGAGCACAGCGATATCGACGACCAGTCCCAGACTGTTTCCGTCAAAACCGAAGAAACAAAACAGAGCCTGACGGAAACGAAACCAGACGAAGGAGTAAAAACCGGAGATATTACAAATATCTGGAAATATGCCGTACTGCTGGCGCTTTCCGCCGCCATAATCATTGGTATTATTCTGCAGAAAAGAAACAACGGCAGGAGACAGGCGTGAATGATGCAGGGTAAAAACAGGGTAAAAAAATATGTAGGAATTGAAAAAAAGTGTTGACAGAAAGAATGAAATAATTGTATAATGGTCAAGCAGTCGACAGAACGGCTGCTTGATTTATGGGATCTTAGCTCAGCTGGGAGAGCATCTGCCTTACAAGCAGAGGGTCACAGGTTCGAGCCCTGTAGGTCCCACTTATCAAAAATGGCGGGATAGCTCAGTTGGCGAGAGCACACGGTTCATACCCGTGGTGTCGAGGGTTCAAATCCCCCTCCCGCTACTAAAAAGGTTCACGGGATCTTTTGATTGTACGCATAGCAACGAAAGAAGAGAGTTCGGAGACGGACTCTTTTTTTACTATTATCATGTATGCGAAGAAGAGCTCCGGCGGAGGTTTCTGTTCGCAATGAAAGCACAGGAGATGGTTCAAGGAGGGATCTGAGATGCGTGTAGGGATGGGTTATGATGTCCACAGACTCGTGGAAGGAAGAAAGTTGATACTCGGCGGAGTTGATATACCGTATGAGAAAGGACTTCTGGGTCATTCGGATGCAGACGTTATGCTCCATGCGGTCATGGATGCGCTTCTTGGAGCGGCAGCCCTGGGCGATATCGGGAAGCATTTTCCGGATACGGATCCGGAGTTTCAGGGCGTTTCCAGTTTGCTCCTTCTCCAAAAGGTCGGACAGCTATTGGAGGAAAAAGGTTATATTATTGAGAATATCGATGCGACGATTATTGCGCAGAGACCGAAGATGGCGCCGCATATTCCGCAGATGCGCCGGAATATGGCGGAGGTTCTTCACATCGATGTGGATCAGATCAATGTGAAGGCTACAACGGAAGAAGGTCTTGGATTTACCGGCAGCGGCGAGGGTATTTCCTCTCAGGCAATCTGCTGTCTGCAAAGAATGCAGGATTTCAGTTATCCTGTGATCGAGGCGGATGAATATGGAGAGATATCCGGCAGCGCCGTCGGTTGCGCGGGTTGTCCGGGATGCGCGGGGAAGAGAAATGCAGATTCATGATTTGAAAAATATGGAGAAATACCGGACAAGATCTATGTGGGAACGCATCTTTCCGGAGGATACGGAGCAGTTTCTGGATTATTATTATAACGAAAAGAACCGGGACAATCAGATACTTACGCTTTCCATAGATGGAAAGGATGCCGCGATGCTGCATCTGAACCCCTACAGGCTTCAGATCGGACGCGGCGATGCAGTATGTAATTACATTGTTGCAGTTGCAACCGAACCGGAATACCGTCACCGCGGCTGTATGACGCGGCTGCTGAAGGAAGCATTTGCGCATATGTATGAACAGAAAGAGCCGTTTACCTTTCTTATGCCTGCGGACGAAGCAATTTATTTGCCGTTTGATTTTCGGTTTGTGTACGATCAGGAGAAAACAGCGGTGAGCGGAAAGCGGTCGGAACATTGGGACTTTCGGGCGGCCGATGCATCCGATGCAAAGCTTCTTGGCGGACTGGCGCGGGAGATCCTTTGTAATCGGGCGGACGTCGCGGCAGTCCGGGACGAGCCGTATTACAGGCGGCAGATCCTTGAGCAGAAGAGCGAAGATGGCGGGATCATGATCGCCTTGTATGACAATGCTCCGGCAGGATTTTTCCTTTTTGGGAAAGAGGACGGCTGGGAGATCATGGAACCGCTCGCTGGCGCAGGGATGAAACCGGGTATCGCAGCGGCGGAGTATGACGGGTTTTTAAGAGCCTGCGTGTACAGTCTCACGGGCGATGAGACTACGGAGGTTATATGCCGCGGTCTTTTATATCCGGGAGCTGAGGGCGTGCCGACGATCATGGCGCGGATCATCCATCTGGAGGCTTTTTTTGAAATGCTAAGTCCGGTCTGCGATTTCAGGATGGAGCTTGCGGTGACGGATCCGGCGATCCGGGCAAATGAAGGGGTTTTCCGACTAAGCGCATCCGGCGGAAGAATCTGTGCGGAGAAAGTGCGGGACAAGATAGAGACGGAGGAAGCTTATTCTGTCCCGGAGCTGGTGCAGATCCTCTTCGGGTACCGGGGAAGAGCGGATTTCGCTGCATTTATACAGCCTCTTTCGCGCGTATTCCTGAATGAAGTTGTATAAAAGTTATAAAACAGACTGGAATTGTGTTTCACTTTTGTGAACTCTGTTGACTTTGATTATAATGAAGTCTATAATGATTTCAGTAATCTGGATGGCAGATTATGAATTCATTTGTTATTTTAAGGAGGGTATTCTATCATGGATCAAGGTAAATTGAACAGAATTTTAGCGAAGATGGAAGAACAGGGTATGCCGCAGATGATCATTTCTGACCCGGTCGCCATCTTTTATTTAACAGGAGCCTGGATTCATCCGGGCGAGAGACTGCTTGCTCTTTATCTGAATGTAAATGGTAATCATAAGATCATGATCAACAAGCTGTTCCCGCAGAAGAAGGATTTGGGCGTTGAGATTGTCTGGTATGATGATATTGACGACGGTGTTGAGATCATGTCCCATTTTGTAGAGAAGGACAAGCCGATCGGTATCGACAAGACATGGCCGGCGAAATTCCTTTTGAGACTGCAGGAGTTGGGCGGCGGAAGCGAGTTCAGAAATGGCTCTCTTATCGTTGACCGGGTACGTATGGTTAAGGATGAGAAGGAAAAGGAACTTCTTCGTATTTCTTCCAGGATCAATGATGAGGTTATAGATGAGGTTATCCCGCTTGTTGTCAAGGGATATACAGAGCTTGAACTGGATGCAAAGGTTCGCGAGATCTACAAGGCTCATGGATGCGAGGGCGTTTCCTTCGATCCTATCACAGCTTATGCCGGGAATGCAGCGGATCCGCATCACTGCACAGATGATTCCAGGGGTAAGAAGGGCGACTGTGTAGTTATCGATATCGGCGGATTCAAAGATAACTATGCTTCCGATATGACAAGAACTGTATTTATCGGCGAAGTTTCCGACAGGGCAAGGGAAGTCTATGAGGTAGTAAAAGAGGCTCAGGCGCGCGGCATTGCAGCGGCAAAGCCGGGCAATAAGATGAAGGATGTTGACCTTGCATGCCGTGATTACATAACTGAGAAGGGCTTTGGCGAATACTTTACACATAGAACCGGACATTCCTGCGGCCTTGAGGATCATGAGTGGGGCGATGTTTCTTCCGTAAATGAAGACATTATCGAGGTTGGACAGTGCTTCTCGATCGAGCCGGGTATTTACCTTGCCGACGAGGGGATCGGCGTCCGTATCGAAGACCTTGTGCTGATCACAGAGGATGGCTGCGAGGTTCTCAATAGCTATACAAAGGATCTGATCGTTGTTCCTATGGAAGAGGAATAGGATTTCAGACGACTTATAAGTATAGAAGCCATTGAAACAGGAGGAATCAGAGAA
>CAZPXF010000032.1:0-22520 GCA_964590945.1 uncultured Lachnospiraceae bacterium
AGGTATCCGGAATAAAAAGCACGGCAGTGTTATCGTTTTTATCAGATTAACCTGAGTTAAATATTATTTTTGTTGTTGACAGATACTACTTTAATGTGGTAAACTGATAATTGGTTTTGAAATATTATATACAAATGTGATGAATGGGAAAAGTACAGTTTTGTATTCTTGCACAGAGAACTGTCGGCTGGTGAGAGGCAGGGAAGAGAGAAGCTGGAAGATCACCCGGGAGCTGTCTGCTGAAAGTTTTTCAACGATTAGGTTAGAACGTCTGATACACGTTACAGTATCCGGCATTAAAGGATGGATGACAGATCAACAGATCCGAGATGCTATAGAGTGGTTGTATATTTACAGCAAATAGAGTGGTACCGCAGAGTTCAGGCTTTGTCTCTAAATAAATTAGAGACAAAGCTTTTTTGTTGCCAGACATACGAAAGGAAGCTCCGGTAGAGGTTCCCTTTTCGTTGCCAGACATGCGAAATGCGGTACTTCGGGGAAATCGTCACATGGAAAGGAAAAGATTATGAGAGAAAACTTGGAGATCAGATGGCACGGCCGGGGCGGCCAGGGAGCCAAAACGGCAGCGCTTTTGCTGGCAGACGTTGCATTCCAGACAGGAAAATATGTACAGGGATTTCCGGAGTATGGTCCGGAGCGTATGGGAGCGCCGATCACGGCTTACAACCGGATCAGCGACCACCCGATCCGTGTACATTCCAATATCTACGACCCGCAGTTTGTCGTAGTCGTGGATGAGAGCCTTCTTGAAACCGTGGACGTTACGAAGGGCTTGAAGGAGGATGGCGCGATCGTCGTCAATACGGAGAAGAGTAAAGAAGAGATCGCGCCTCATCTGAAAGGCTATAAAGGCAAAGTCTATACGATCGACGCGAGAAAGGTATCGATGGAGACGCTTGGAAAATATTTCCCGAATTCACCGATGCTTGCATCCATCGTGAAGGTGAGCGGCGTTATGGATGAGGATGTATTTTTAAGGGAAATGGAAGCTTCCTTCCGGCATAAATTCGCGAAAAAGCCGGAGGTTATCGAAGGAAACATGCAGGCGCTCCGCATGGCGCTGAAGGAGGTAAGGTAATGGCACAGAGAACAGATATATCAAAGATTAATGAGACCGTAGGCTGGAGAGATCTGACAGAGGGGCTCAAAATCTATGGCGGCGGGACATCCGTGCAGTTTCATACGGGCGAGTGGACGACAGTAAAGGCAGAGGTCGATGAGAGCAGATGCATCCAGTGCCTTCTGTGCACGCCGGTCTGCCCGGACAGCTGTATTCAGGTTCAGGACGGCAAACGGCTTCCGGTAGATACGCTGCACTGTAAGGGGTGCGGCATCTGCGCAAAGGTTTGTCCGGTTCATGCGATCACGATGAAGGAGGGAAAATAAGATGGCAAGGAAAGACAGATTATCAGGCAATGAGGCGATCGCGATCGCGTTAAGACAGATCAATCCGGATGTGATGGCGGCATTTCCGATCACTCCTTCCACAGAAATCCCGCAGTATTTTACGCAGATGATCGCAAATGGGGAGGCGGATACGGAGTTCATCCCGGTCGAGAGCGAGCACAGCTCCATGAGCGCCTGTGTAGGCGCGTCTGCGGCGGGCGCAAGGGCGGTAACGGCAACTTCTTCGTGCGGACTTGCACTTATGTGGGAGGAGCTGTATGTGGCGGCAGACAACCGGCTTCCGATCGCGCTGGCGCTTGTAAACCGCGCGCTTTCCGGGCCTCTCAATATCAACGCCGACCATTCCGACAGTATGGGGGCAAGGGACGCCGGATGGATCCAGATTTACGCGGAAAATAATCAGGAGGCCTACGACAATTTTGTGCAGGCATACCGGATCGCAGAGCACCCGGATGTAAGGCTTCCGATCATGATCTGCCAGGACGGCTTTATCACCAGCCATGCGGTGGAGAATATGGAGCTTCTGGATGATGCGGATGTGAAGAATTTCGTCGGCGAATATGAGCCGGAGCAGTATCTTCTGAATCCGGAGATGCCGATGGCGTTCGGTCCATATGCTGTTTCCAATTATTATTTTGAGGCAAAGAGGGGGCACGCAGAAGCGCTTCACAATGCAAAACAGGTGACGCTGGACGTTGCCCGGGAATTTGAAAAGCTTTCGGGGCGTTCCTACGGGCTTTTTGAGGAATATAAGATGGAGGATGCGGAGTATGCAGTTGTCATCATCGGATCTGCGGCGGGAACAACAAAGGATGCCGTCGATGCGCTCCGCGCACAGGGAAAAAAGGCCGGCCTTATCAAGATCCGTCTGTTCCGCCCGTTCCCGGCAAAAGAGATCGCGGAGGCGTTGAAGAATGTGAAGGCGGTTGCCATCATGGACCGCGCGGAGAGCTACAGCGATCACGGCGGGCCGCTGGGGGCGGATGTGATGTCGGCTTTGTTCCGCGCGAAGGCTTCCTGCGAGGCTGTGAACTACGTCTATGGTCTTGGCGGAAGAGACGTCCGGGTAGAGGATATGGAAAATGTTTACGCAGAGCTTGAAAAGATCGCCGAAACCGGCGACGCAGGCGAAGGCTTCAGATACATGGGACTCAGAGAGTAGGAGGAGACAGGGCATGAGTTATAATTTCAAGGAGACAATGAATAAACCGGAACGTCTGGCTCCGGGACATAGGATGTGCGCCGGATGCGGCGGAACGATTGCAGTAAGAAACGTCCTTCGGGGACTTCATGAGGGGGATAAGGCGGTGATCGGCAATGCGACCGGATGCCTGGACGTATCTTCCTTCATTTACCCATATACGGCATGGCAGGATTCGTATATCCACAATGCATTCGAAAATGCGGGCGCGACACTGAGCGGCGTCGAGACTGCGTACCGCGCGCTGAAAAAGCGCGGGAAGCTGGATGAGACCTACAAGTTTATCACATTCGGCGGCGACGGTGGTACATACGATATCGGACTGCAGTCCCTGTCTGGGGCGATGGAGAGGAATCACGACATGGTTTACGTCTGCTATGACAACGGCGCTTACATGAACACGGGTATCCAGCGTTCCTCCGCAACGCCGATGTATGCAGATACGACAACGACTCCGGTCGGTTCGCAGTCCAACGGCAAACCGCAGAACCGGAAGGATCTGGCTGCGATCATGGCGGCGCATGACATTCCGTATGTGGCGCAGACAACCTTTATCGGCAATTTCAGCGACCTCCATAAAAAGGCGGAGAAAGCGATTTACACGGAGGGGGCGGCGTTCCTCAATATCATGGCGCCGTGTCCGCGCGGGTGGAGATACAATACGCCGGATATCATGGAGATCTGTAAGCTGGGCGTGGAAACATGCTACTGGCCGCTCTTTGAGGTAGAGCATGGGAAATGGAAGCTGAACTACGAGCCGAAGAAAAAGCTTCCGGTTGAGGATTTCCTGATCAAACAGGGAAGATTCAGGCATCTGTTCAAGCCGGGAAACGAATTTTTGATCGAGGCATTCCAAAATGAAGTGGATCGCAGGTGGGAGGAGCTTCTTGCCCGCTGCGAGTAGGGAATCATCTTGTTTTCCTGTTTTGTCTCAAAATAATTCAAAATAATCCAAATGATATTGACAATTCCAGATAAATGTGGATAATAATGTTGTAACTTGTAAAGCCATTGTCTGTCTATGCAGACCGTGGCTTTTACAATGACAGCCGGTGCGGAGTGATTCAAGAGCCCTTTAACCGCTCCGGCAACAGCATCAGGAGAGGTTTTAATGGAAGATATTTTACAGACATTACTGATTGATCCGGAGCGTTATCATGTGATCTCGGCGGTCGGCGCAGGGGGGAAGACAACATTGTTGTATGCGCTGGCGGAGGCTTTTTTTGATTTGGGGAAAAGGGTGATCGTGACGACTACGACACATATGGCGATCCCGAACCGTTACGCTGTGCTTACGGAAGATGCATCTCTCAGAGAGGCGTTTATAAAGTCGGCAGTAAGGGAAGAGGTAGTCACTGTGGGGATTCCGGAGGAAGCGCATAAGATGCATGGACTTCCGAAGACGGAGCTGGAGACGCTCAGGAAATACTGTGATGTTCTTTTGGTCGAGGCGGATGGTTCCAGGAAACTTCCGGTGAAGGCGCCGGAGCATTTTGAACCTGTGATCCCGGATATGACCCAGCTTGTTTTGGGCGTTTTGGGAGCTGCTGCTGTGGGTCAAAGGATTGCGGACGTAAGCTGCCGTACCGGTAAGGTCTGTGAAATTCTTGCGAAAAAACCGGAAGATCTGGTGAGCGTGGATGACCTTGTCACTCTGCTTCTGCATGACAGAGGACAGAAAAAAGGGGTTTTCTGCGATTACAGGGCAGTCATCAATCAGGCGGAAATGCTGAGCGATGAACAGAAAACTTATGTTTCAAGACTGGGGATCTTGCATACCTCTTTCCCGGTTTTGAAGCGGGCATAGCAAGGAAAAACAGGAGGATGAGAATGAAAGAAAAGAAAAACAGAACAAATCCGGCGGCATATGATTTTTACGGCAAGTTGCCGCTCTCACAGGCGATCCCGCTTGGACTCCAGCATGTACTGGCGATGTTTGTCGGCAACCTGACGCCGCTCCTTATCATTACCGGAGCATGCGGAATGGGAGCAGGAACAGAATATGCGGATCTTCAGGTCATGCTTTTGCAGAATGCAATGCTGATCGCAGGCGTGGTTACACTGATCCAGCTTTTTGCAATCGGGCCGGTCGGCGGCAAGGTGCCGATCATCATGGGTACAAGCTCCGGCTTTATCGGAGTCTGTAACAGTATTACTGCCGTTATGGGCGGCGGCGTGATCGCCTATGGCGCGATCATGGGGGCTTCTCTGATCGGCGGTATTTTTGAAGGGATATTGGGTTTCTGTCTGAAACCGCTGAGGAAATTTTTCCCTGCGGTCGTTACAGGTACGGTCGTTTTGTCCATCGGACTTTCCCTGATCAGCGTGGGCGTGGCTTCCTTTGGCGGCGGCAGCAGCGCGGCGGATTACGGGTCTGTTGAGAATCTTGTTCTTGGAGGGATTGTGCTGATCGTCATTATCGCAGTCAAGCACTGGATAAAAGGAATCGCAAGCGCTTCCTCCATTTTGATCGGTATTATCGTTGGATATATCGTTGCCGCGATCATGGGCGTTGTGCTTCCGACGACCGGTATTGACGCGGATGGCGTGGAATTTACAAAGGCGTGGGTTCTGAACTGGGATAAGGTTGCATCTGCAAGCTGGATCTCCATCCCAAGACCGGTTCCGGTGAAGCTTGTGTTCGATGCGAGAGCCATCGTGCCGATGCTCATCATGTTTATCGTAACTGCGGTTGAGACTGTCGGCGATATCTCCGGCTGCGTGGAAGGCGGCATGGGACGTGAGGCGACGGATCAGGAGCTTGCAGGCGGAGTTGCGTGCGACGGCTTTGGTTCTTCTCTGGCGGCGCTTTTCGGCGTGCTTCCGAATACTTCCTTCAGCCAGAACGTAGGACTTGTGACAATGACAAAGATCGTGAACCGCAAAGCCCTGGCGTGCGGAGCTGTTTTTCTTGTTCTTTGCGGAATCTTCCCGAAGCTTGCGGCGCTGATCTCCATTATGCCGCAGAGCGTGCTCGGCGGAGCGGCTGTCATGATGTTCTCATCTATTGTTGTCAGCGGTATCCAGCTTGTAACAAAATGGCCGGTTACAGGAAGAAATATTACGATCATCTCCGTATCGCTCGGCCTTGGATATGGTCTTGGCGCAAACAGCGCGATCCTGGCCCAGCTTCCGCAGGGAATCCAGCTGATCTTCGGCGGTTCCGGAATCGTTCCGGCAGCGCTGGTTGCGATCATTTTGAATATCATTCTTCCGGAAAAAGAGGAAAATGAGAACTAAGGCGGCGCCAGGAGATTTTCAGGATCAAAAGTGAGGAGGAGAATCATGTTCACTTTGAAGAATTACCAGAAGGCGGCAAGTCTTGAGGAGGCTTATGAGCTGAACCAGAAAAAGGCCAATGCGGTGCTTGGCGGGATCATGTGGATGAAGATGACAACGCGCAGCATTCAGACCGGGATCGACCTGTCCGGCCTCGGCCTTGACGGCATTGAGGAGACAGAGGAGGCGTTCGCGATCGGGTGCATGTGCACCCTGCGCCAGCTTGAGCTTCACGAAGCCTTGAATCTATATTTTGACGGCGTTTTTAAGGAGTGCACAAAACACATTGTCGGGACGCAGTTCCGGAATACGGCGACGGTTGGGGGAAGTATATTCGGCCGCTTCGGCTTTTCGGATATCCTGACCTGTATGCTTGCGCTGGATACCTATGTGGAGCTGTATAAGGGCGGGGTGATCCCGCTTGCGGAGTTTGCGGATATGAAGTATGACCGGGATATTCTCGTGCGTATTATCATCAAGAAGGACGGAAGATGTGCGGCGTATCAGTCCCACAGGGAGGCAGCGACCGATTTCCCTGTGATCGCATGCGGCGTTTCCTGTCTGAACGATACATGGAGGATCGCGGTCGGAGCCAGATCCGGGCGCGCAAAGCTTTTTGAGACAGAGAAGCCTTTGAAAGAATTGGAAGATGCAGGAAACGTGTCTGCATTTGCAGCAAACGCAGCGGCGCAGTTTACGTACAGCAGCAATATGCGCGGAAGCGCGCAGTACAGAAAGCATCTGGCGAAGGTGTATATACAGCGCGCAGTCTGTCAGATCGTAGAAGGAGGCGTTCGGAAATGCGGATCCAGTTTACATTAAATGGGAAAAAAGTGCAGGCGGATATAAGCGCCGATAAGCTGCTTTTGGATCTTGTGCGGGACAAGGGCTGTTACAGTGTGAAGCGCGGATGTGAGACGACAAACTGCGGACTTTGCACCGTGTGGGTGGACGGAACTCCAAAGCTCTCGTGCAGCATACTTGCGGCGCGCGTAGATGGAAAAGAGGTTACGACTTTGGAAGGACTTCAGAAGGAAGCGGAGGAATTCGGCGGTTTTCTTGCGGATGAGGGGGCTGAGCAGTGCGGCTTCTGCAGTCCGGGATTTATCATGAATGTGCTTGCGATGGAGCGGGAGCTTTCCGATCCTTCCGAGGATGAGATCCGGGAGTATTTATCCGGCAATCTCTGCCGCTGTACCGGATATATGGGACAGCTCCGGGCGATAAAGAATTATTTGCAGATGAAGAAGGGGGAGGCGTAGAATGCGGGTAGTAAACCAGCCGGTCCGCAAGGTGGACGCAATGCAGCTTGTGACGGGCAAGCCTGTTTATACGGAGGATCTGGCGCCGAAGGATTGTCTGACCGTCAAAATTCTCAGAAGTCCTTACGCCAATGCGGTGATCAAAGAGATTCATACGGCGGCAGCCATGAAGGTTCCGGGGATCGAGGCGGTATTTACCTATGAGGACGTACCGCAGGAGCGTTTCACGATCGCCGGACAGACGTATCCGGAGATGAGTCCTCACGATCATCTGATTTTAGATGCGCATGTTCGCTATGTCGGCGATGCGGTGGCGATCGTTGCGGGAGAAAGTGAGGCTGCGGTCGATAAGGCGATGAAGCTGATCAAGGTGCAGTATGATGTGCTGGAGCCGCTTCTGGATTTCCGCAAGGCGAAGGATCATCCGATCCTGGTGCATCCGGAGGAGGACTGGCATCAGCTTGTGGAATGCGGGGGAAACCCGAAGCGCAATCTTGTGTACGAGGAAGTGACGGAGGACGGCGATCTGGAAGCGGCGTTTTCCGAGTGCGATTACATTGTGGAGGAGACTTATCATACGCAGGCGAACCAGCAGGCGATGATGGAGACGTTCCGTGCGTTCTGCTATATGGATGCTTACGGAAGGCTGAACTGTGTGGCGGCCACGCAGATCACGTTCCATGTGAGACGTATTCTCGCCCACGCACTGCAGATTCCGAAAAACAAGGTGCGTGTGATCAAGCCGAGGATCGGCGGCGGCTTTGGCGCGAAGCAGACGGCTGTCGTGGAGGTCTATCCGGCGTTTGTAACCTGGAAGACAGGAAAACCGTCCAAAATCGTGTACAGCCGCTATGAATCGCAGATCGCGTCCAGTCCGCGCCATGAGATGGAGATTCATGTGAAAGTCGGCGCGACGAAAGACGGAATCATAAATGCCATCAGTCTTGATACGCTGTCCAACACAGGAGCCTATGGCGAACATGGGCCGACAACGGTCGGTCTGTCCGGGCATAAATCGATCCCGCTCTACGGGAAGACAAAGGCCTTTCATTTTGGGGCGACGGTTGTCTATACGAATGTCATGGATGCAGGGGCGTACCGCGGGTATGGTGCGACGCAGGGTATTTTCGCACTGGAATCCGCAGTCAATGAGCTGTGCCATAAGATGGGCAGGGATCCGGCAAAGATCCGCGCCATAAACCTGGTAAAAGAAGGGGCGGTCATGCCGGCATATTACAACGAGCGGAACGAAAGCTGCGCGCTGGACCGCTGTCTTATAAGGTGCAAGGAAATGATGCACTGGGACGAGAAATACCCCTGCCGGGATATGGGAAATGGAAAAGTGCGTGCAGTCGGTATGAGCCTTGCCATGCAGGGATCTTCGATCGCCAACTGTGATACAGCCGGCGTCAATATCCGCCTGACGGATGACGGAACGTACAATCTGATGATCGGCGCTTCGGATATGGGAACAGGGTGCGATACGATCCTTACGCAGATTGCGGCGGAATGTCTGGATTGCGAGATGGAAAATATCAGTGTCCACGGCGTAGATACGGACGTCTCCCCATATGATTCCGGTTCTTATGCATCCAGTACGACATATCTGACCGGACAGGCGACGGTGCTGGCATGTCAGGAGCTTCGCAAAAAGATGCTTGAGAGGGCGGCGAAGCATATGGATCTTGCGGCGAAGGATATCGATTTCGACGGAAAGACATTTTATCAGGTCAACGGAGAAAAGTCCCTGAGTCTCTGCGAACTTGGCAATCTGACTCAGGGAATGAATGATGAGGGACCGCTTTTTGCTGCGACGCAGCACTCCTCCCAAAGCTCGCCGCCGCCGTACATGGTCGGCATGGCAGAGATCGAGCTGGATAAGGAGACGGGTAAGATCGAACTGATCGAATTTGACGCGGTCGTAGACTGCGGAACCCCGGTGAATCCGGCGCTTGCACGCGTTCAGGTGGAGGGCGGCATTGTGCAGGGTATCGGTATGACGATGTTTGAAAATGTTGTTTATAATGAGAAGGGAAAATGCGGCAGCAATTCCTTTATGCAGTACAAGATCCCGTCCCGTCTGGATGTGCAGAATATCCATGTGGAATTTGAGAGCAGCTATGAGCCGAAGGGGCCGTTTGGGGCAAAATCCATCGGAGAGATCGTCATCAATACGCCGTCCGGCGCGATCACAGATGCAATCTACAACGCATGTAAAGTCCGCATCCGTGAGCTTCCGGCGACGTCGGAGAAAATCTATTTTGGAATGCAGGAGCCTGGGTAGGAGAGAAAAGATGCGGTATATATAGCCGGAATGAACAAAGCGCGGATATGGAAAACGTATCCGCGCTTTTGTCGATATTCTACGCCGATTCTATTTCGTAAGTGAATCCGGCGTCCGTGATAGTTTTGATCGTGTCAGAGATGCCTTGTCCCCCTGCGGTGAGATAGCCGGAGGCGAAAATAGAATCAACAACACTCAGGAGCTTCTTTTCCTCGCCCTTGAAATAGACTTCGCGTCCTGCGGCGCACCGGATATCTGATCTGGGAACCAGAAGCCTTGCAAGACAGAGAACCTTCATGCAATAGGAGGTGGTGAGGGAAGAGATATCCGCATTTTCCAGCGGCGTGCCCGGGATTGGGAGCAGAAAGTTGATCGGCAGAGCTTCCGGCTGGATCTCGCGCAGCTCCAGAAGCATATCCACAACATCCTCCCGGCTTTCCCCCATACCGATGATGCCGCCGCTGCATATCTCAAATCCGAGCCGCTGAAGCATATGTATATTCTCTACGCGCTGGTCAAAGGTGTGCGTGGTACAGATGTTGGCGTAGTAGGATCGGCTGCTGTTCAGATTGTGGTTGATCCGGTCAAGTCCGGCATCCCTCAGCATCCGCGCCTGCTTCTCCGTCAAAAACCCGATGGAACAGCAAAGGTGAGTACCCTTTTCCTTCATGACCCGGATGCGCTTCGCAAGCTCTTCGATCTCTGCGTCTGTAAATTTCATTCCGCTCAGTCCGATGCAGTGCCGGGACAGATGGTTTTCATTGACAAATTCATTGTCCTGATAAAGCTTTTCGTCATCCACCCATTTGTACTTATCGATCCTGGCTTCGGAACGGCAGGACTGGGCGCAATAGGCGCAGTCCTGCGAGCAGTTGCCGCTGCGGGCATTGGTCAGAATGTGGATGCTGACGTGATTGCCCTTATATTTTCTGCGGAGCTTTTCCGCGCGGGAGATCAGTGCATCCAGCTCATCATCCGGGGTATTCAGAATCTCGATCGCTTCCGCGCGGGAGAGGACCGGATCGTCAGTTGTTTGTAATTCAGAAATCATAATGCTACCTTCTTTGATTTTTTTTAAATAGTAGCATGGAAAACTTACAGTGTCAACCGAACAGAGAATAAAGTTTACAATTTGCAGCGTACATACGGTGCGGCAGATGAGTGAAATGAAAGTGGAAGCGCCGCGACCTATACAAAGATCATCGCAAAATAAAGAATTACGATGCCGGCTCCAACAGCAGCGCCGGCAAGCAGATCTTTGAAGGTTTTGATAAAAAACGATTTGTTCATAATGGTGTTCTCCTCCTTTAATAGCTGTGTCTGTAAGATCGAGGTCTGAACCGGAGCGTCACCGGCTCTGTATCTATATTATAAAATAAGAAATGTACGAATAATGGTACAGGAAAAAAGAATCGAAAAAATATTTTGATTCTATTCTAAAGTATGATATAATGACGTGCGTGAATATGTATGCGACAGACGGCCATATGTTTTTTGCAGATGACGCATCGGAGTATTTCCTTTGCGGAAGATGGGGAAAGAAAGGAAGTAACCATGGAATTATTATATAACAGTACAAGAAATTCAGAGAAGAAGGTAACTGCTTCACAGGCAATACTGAAAGGACTTGCTGAGGACGGCGGCCTGTTTGTGCCGGAATATATCCCGGCTCTTGCTGTACCGATGGATCAGTTGAAGGATATGTCGTATCAGGAGGTTGCCTGTGAAGTTATGAAGCTGTTCCTGACAGACTTTACAGAGGAGGAGTTAAAGCATTGCATCAACAGCGCTTATGATTCCAAATTTGATACGGAGGAGATCGCTCCGCTTACATATGCAGACCATGCATATTTCCTTGAACTGTATCATGGACGTACGATCGCATTTAAGGATATGGCGCTTTCTATTTTGCCGCATCTTCTGATCACATCTGCGAAGAAGAATAAGGTAAAAAACGAAATTGTGATCCTGACGGCAACATCCGGCGATACCGGAAAGGCGGCGCTGGCTGGATTTGCAGATGTGAAGGGTACGAAGATCATTGTCTTTTACCCGAAGGACGGCGTAAGCAAGGTGCAGGAGCTTCAGATGCTGACGCAGAAGGGTGATAATACATCTGTTGTGGGAATCCACGGTAATTTTGACCAGGCCCAGAGCGGCGTGAAGGCGATGTTTGAGGATCAGGCTCTTGCGGGGGATATGGATGCAGCAGGATTGCAGTTTTCCTCCGCCAATTCCATCAATATCGGACGCCTTGTGCCGCAGGTTGTCTATTATGTATATGCATATGCAAGGCTTCTTGCCAATGGGGAGATCCGGGACGGCGAGAAGATCAATGTGACAGTTCCGACAGGGAACTTCGGCAATATTCTGGCAGCTTACTATGCGAAACAGATGGGCGTGCCGATCGACAAGCTGATCTGCGCATCCAATGAAAATAAAGTCCTGTATGATTTCTTCCGGACAGGAACCTATGACAGGAACAGGGAATTCATCCTGACAACATCCCCGTCCATGGATATCCTGATCTCCAGCAATCTGGAACGTCTGATCTATGCCCTGACCGGAAAGGATGATAAAAAGAATTCAGAGCTGATGCAGAATCTGAAGGAATCCGGCGTCTATGAGATTTCTGAAGAAATGAAGGCTGGTCTTTCGGATTTTGTCGGCGGCTATGCTTCCGAGGAGGAAACACATCAGAGTATTCATGATATCTATGCATCTACAGGCTATGTGATCGACACACATACGGCGGTCGCAGCTTCTGTGTACAGGGCATACCGGGAGGAATCCGGCGATGAAAAGAAGACGGTCATTGCCTCCACTGCAAGTCCGTATAAATTTGCAAGAAGCGTTATGACATCCATCGACCCGGCTTATGATAAGCTGGAGGAGTTCGATCTGATCGATGAGCTTAAAAAGGTATCCGGCACGAGGATCCCGGATGCGATCGAGGAGATCCGCGACGCCGATATCCGCCATAACCGTATCTGCGAGGCCGATGCAATGGAGGCGGAAGTGCGCGACATTCTCGGAATCCAGTAATTTGCCGCCACGGTTGGGAGGAGGAAATTTTTTTTGAAATCCTCTTGCATATTTCGGACAAATCATATAGACTATAGTACGGAAGAGCAGAAGCGCTTGCGATTATATTTTTCGGAATATATTTGTAGGTGCTTTTTTTAAAGAATATTCAGGCGTGCCTGCGCCGACTAACATTTTTGGAGGTGGGAGATTATGAAAAACAAAAGTAAGATGAAATCACTTGCATTTGACATTTCTATTGATATCGCAGGAGGATTTTTGATCGCAGTCGGAATTTATAATTTTGCAGCCAACGCAGAATTTCCAATGACGGGAATCAGCGGAATCGCATTGATCTTTTACCAGCTGTTTGGATTGCCGATCGGCGGAATGTCCATGGTTATGAATATTCCGATCGCAATCGGATGCTTTAAGATACTCGGGAGAGATTTTTTTGTCCGGTCGGTCAGGACAATCATCATTGGATCCGTAATACAGGATTTCGTGGTGCCTTTGCTTCCGGTGTATTCCGGCGATCGGATGCTCGCGGCAATCTGCACGGGCATATTTACCGGAGTGGGATACGGGCTGATTTATAAGAATGGCACGTCCACAGGCGGCATCGATTTTATCACGATGTCAATACGCGCCTTAAAGCCGCATATTTCACTGGGTAAAATCAATTTTATATTCGATTCCTCGATCGTATTGATTGGCGGAGCGATCTACCAGAATGTGGACGGAATTATCTACGGAGTGATCATCAGCTACATCCTCTCGACAGCTGTAGATAAGCTGGTGTACGGTATTGACGCCGGGAAAATGATACTGATAGTTACCGATCGAGCGGAAGAGATCGCACAGATGATCGGGGAACTTACAGATCGCGGCTGTACTTTCCTGAAAGGAGAGGGAAGCTATTCCGGAAATGAAAAAAAGGTTGTTATGTGTGCCTGCAGCAATAAGGAGATGTATATCGTGCGGAAGATGGTAAGAAACATGGATCCGACGGCATTTACGGTTATCATGGAATCCAGTGAAGTTGTCGGAGAAGGATTTAAGGATGAGTAAATGTTACCATTAGCGCCCGGCCAATACGATAAGGCGCCGCATCTTAAGATGGTATTTTTCACCAAATAAGTTTGAAATGATTGAAAAACAGCACAAATGGGAATATAATAATATCAAAGCCTGAAATGTGCGATACTTCTGTATTTTTGAACCTACAAAACTTTAAACGGGATTCCTATATCTCTGTAATATGTCAGGCCGCCGGGAATGTAGCGGAAGGCAGAAAAGCAGATGCGGTTACCCACCTGGCGGATAGCTAGGAGTCAAAAAACAGAAAACGGCATTTTGGGTTTCAGCATAAAGGCGGTTGCATAATGCAGCCGCCTTTATGCATACATTGAAGAGAAGATGGACAAAGAGGTAGAAATTGATTCGCAGGATATTAGAGTCGGGAGCGCTGCTGGCAGTTGTGCTGCTGTTAAATACAGGACTTTTGCATCTGTGCAGGGCGAATGTCAGCGGGAACGCCAGTATTAAGGAGAGCATTGCTGCGGCTGTCGGGGCGGAAGAAGGATCAGAGTCTGGAAATACAGATGAGCCGGAGAAAGAGAAGGAAGATACAGAAAGCGCAAAGCGAACCGAAGGGAAAAACATCCGTATTTTATTGAAGACGGACGGTTATCGGGGAATCTGTCATTCAAAGGTGCAGCTCTACGCCAAAAAGGGATTATCTGTTTCATATGGAGATCAGAAGGAGACGGTTCACGGGGAAATAACTCTGGCTCCGGATGATGACCGGTTTCAAAGCGGAGTGGTCACTGTTAAGAACAGCGGAAACGGGAAAGTGAAGGTCACGTCGCTGAACCGGGGATGCGGACATCCTTCTTACAGGGGAACGCTGTATTTGTATCCGACTGCGGAAGGAATTGTGATCGTGAACGAGCTTCCGGTGGAGCAGTATTTATATGGCGTCGTTCCAAGTGAAATGCCGTCCTCCTGTGAAATGGAGGCTCTGAAAGCACAGGCCGTCTGTGCGAGAAGCTTCGCCTGTATGCATCTGGATTCCTACGCCTATGAGGATTATCAGGCAAATATGGATGATTCGACTTCTTTCCAGGTTTACGCCAACAGCAGCTATGCGAAATCAGCCAATCAGGCTGTGAAGGAGACAAAGGGTCAGATGATCTGGTATGAGGGCGGGATCATTCAGGCTTACTATTATTCGACCTCCTGCGGGCGAACAGCCTCTGCAGCAGTATGGGGCTCGGACATGAAGAAAAAATGTCCGTATCTCAAAAGCGTCGCCGTGTCGGACGGGGATGAGGATTATGAAAAGGATCTTCCGTGGTATCAGTGGAACGCACGTATTTCGGGGACGCTTTTATCCAATCTTTTGAGTCAGTATGCAGGAAAAAATCTTGGCACAATACAGTCCATAAAGATCACCAAACGGGATAAAGGCGGCGCGGCCATTACCATGAAGGTATCCGGGAGCGGGGGGAATCTTACGGTAAAGACGGAAAATAAGATCCGCAGAGCCCTGGGCGGCAGCGGATATAAAATCAAGAAAAATGATGGCTCCTATGCTGACAGCAGCGAACTTTTGCCAAGTGCATTTATTGAGATTGCGAAGGATGGGGACGACTATGTGATCACGGGCGGAGGATATGGCCATGGGATCGGCATGAGCCAGAACGGAGCAAATGAAATGGCAAGATGTGGAAAAAATTACATAGAAATTTTACAAAAGTTTTATTCCGGGGTTGAAGTGTACTGATATTTTGTGATATACTCTTACAATCTCCAGCAGAGTGCAGAAAGAGAACATATTTATGGAAAAAAGTAAGATAAGCAGAATTTTTCATTTTTGCAAGGATAAAATCAAAGAGATCGCGCTGGTGATCACTTACGATCATGTGGGCGCATATGCGGCGCAGTCGGCGTATTTTCTGGTACTTTCTATTATTCCGTTCCTGCTGCTTCTTTTGACGGTTGTCCGGTATACGGCGTTTACCAAGCTGGATATTCTGGAGATGATCATTCCGATCTTTCCAAGTACGATCGAACCATTGATCCGTATGATCGTGAATCAGGTATATGCCGGATCGTCAATGGTCATCCCGATCACGGCTGTTGTGGCGCTTTGGTCGGCCGGACGCGGTGTTATGGCTATGACGTCGGGACTGAACTGTATTTATGACTGCGTAGAGACACGAAATTATTTTTTTGTGCGCGTCCGCGCGATGGCGTATACATTATTGCTGATCGTGATCATTATGTTTGTGCTGGTATCGCTGGTATTTGGGAACAGCCTTGCAGCGCTTATTGTGGGTCATTTCCCATTTATGAAAAAGGTTGTGGAACGTCTGATCGGAATCCGGGTCGTTACATCACTCGGAGCGCTATTTGTATTTTCCATGCTGGTTTACCATTTCCTTCCCAACCAGAAACGCAGGATCAAATATCAGATCGCCGGGTCGGTTTTTACATCCATCGGATGGCTGCTGGTTTCCTTTGTATTTTCAATTTATATGGATGTATTCCGTGGATTCTCGTCGATGTACGGAAGCATGACGACGATCATCCTTTTGATGCTCTGGTTCTATTTTATTATGTATGTCATGCTGCTCGGCGGCGTTGTGAATATTTACTGCGAGAAGATTGACGGAGAGCGGAAGGAGAAAAAGAAGAATAGTCTTGACATTCGAGAGTAGAATAGTTACAATAAAATTCGATTTGAAAAATGCGTTGACCATGTATAGTAGGTTTTTATTTTCTTACAGAGACGGAGAGTCGCCGGGCTGAAAGCTTTCCGAAGTTCAGATAGAAACTGAATTTCCCATGTGAGCAGCATTTCTGAACCATTGTATGGATGCGATAGCATTGTCGAAGCGCTATCCCCGGTGCACTTAATAGGAAATGACGTTGATGCACGTTACGCATACTTAAGCGCCTGTCAGCGACAGGAATCAGGGTGGTACCGCGAATATGCTTCGTCCCTTTGTGGGATGGAGCTTTTTTTGTAAGGAGGAAAAGCATTGAAAGAGAAATTACAGAGCATCCGTGAGGAGGCGATCCGTCAGATCGAGGCCTCGGATGTACCGGAGAAACTGAATGAAGCGCGTGTCAGATTCCTTGGCAAAAAGGGGGAACTGACTGCTGTTTTAAAGGGAATGAAGGATGTAGCGCCGGAGGATCGTCCGGCTGTCGGGCAGATGGTCAATGAGACAAGAGCCGCCATCGAGGAGGTTCTCGAAGAGACAAAGCAGAAGATGGAGGCGGCGATCCGCGAGGAGAAGCTGAAGAAGGAAGTCATCGACGTAACACTTCCGGGAAAGAAGAGCTCCATCGGACATCCGCATCCGAATATGATCGCTCTTGAGGAGGTTGAACGGATTTTTGTCGGAATGGGATATGAGGTCATTGAGGGTCCGGAGGTAGAGTACGATGAGTACAACTTTGAGAAGCTGAATATCCCGGCAAATCACCCGGCAAAGGATGAGCAGGATACGTTCTATATTAACAAAGAGATCGTGCTTCGTACGCAGACGTCCCCGGTACAGGCCCGCACGATGGAAAAAGGAGTTCTTCCGATCCGTATGATCTCTCCGGGACGTGTGTTCCGTTCCGACGAGGTGGACGCAACACATTCACCATCCTTCCATCAGATCGAAGGACTGGTCATCGACAAGAACGTTTCCTTCGCAGACCTGAAAGGAACTTTGGAGGTATTTGCAAGGGAATTGTTCGGAGAAGGAACAAAGACAAAATTCCGTCCGCATCATTTTCCATTTACAGAGCCTTCCGCAGAGATGGATGTGAGCTGTTTCAAGTGCGGCGGCAAGGGATGCCGCTTCTGTAAGGGCGAGGGCTGGATCGAGATCCTTGGCTGCGGCATGGTACATCCGCATGTACTTGAGATGTGCGGGATCGATCCGGACGAGTACATGGGATTTGCTTTTGGCGTAGGTCTTGAGCGTATCGCGCTTTTGAAATATGAGATTGATGACATGAGACTGCTGTACGAGAACGATATCCGTTTCCTGAGACAGTTCTAAGGGAGGAGAAGAACAGATGAATACTTCATTATCATGGGTGAAAGCGTATGTGCCTGATCTGGAGGCGGGTGCGCAGGAATATATGGATGCGATGACATTGTCCGGAACAAAGGTGGAGGGTTATACGGAGCTCGACGCCGATCTGGAGAGAATTGTCATCGGTCAGATTGAGAAAACAGAGAAGCATCCGGATGCAGACAAGCTGATCGTCTGCCAGGTGAATATCGGCAGCGAGGTGATTCAGATCGTCACAGGCGCTCCGAATGTGAAAGAGGGAGATAAGATCCCGGTCGTTCTGGACGGCGGACGCGTGGCAGGAAGTCACGATGGTAAGATGACGCCGGGCGGAATTAAGATCAAGAAGGGGAAGCTTCGCGGGATCGAGTCCAACGGCATGATGTGTTCCATCGAGGAGCTTGGTTCCAACACGGATATGTACCCGGAGGCGCCGGAATACGGTATTTACATTTTCCCGGAGGATGCTGAGACAGGGGCGGACGCTGTCGAGGCGCTGGGACTTCACGATGTTGTCTTTGAATATGAGGTGACGTCCAACCGTGTGGACTGCTTCAGCGTGACCGGTATTGCCAGGGAGGCAGCAGCTACATTTCATAAGAAATTCATTCCTCCGCATGTGACGGCAACGGGAAATGATGAGGATGCGCACGATTACATTCAGGTAACGGTGAAGGATACGGATCTTTGCCCGCGCTACTGTGCGAGGGTTGTGAAGAATATCAAGATCGGGCCGTCGCCAGAGTGGATGCAGAGAAGACTTGCGTCTGTCGGGATCCGTCCGATCAATAATCTTGTTGATATTACAAACTACGTGATGGAAGAGTATGGCCAGCCGATGCATGCATATGATCTGGATACGATCGCGGGAAGAGAGATCATCGTAAGACGTGCGGAAAAAGGCGAGACCTTTGTAACTCTGGACGGGCAGGAGCGCCAGATGGATGAGGACGTCCTGATGATCTGCGACGGTGAGAAATCCGTCGGTATCGCGGGTATCATGGGTGGTCAGAACTCCATGATCACGGACGACGTCAGGACGATGCTTTTCGAGGCGGCATGTTTTGATGGGACCAATATCCGTCTTTCCAGCAAGCGGGTCGGACTTCGTACGGATGCATCCGGCAAGTTTGAGAAGGGACTTGACCCGAACAATGCGCAGGCAGCCATTGACCGGGCGTGCCAGCTTGTCGAGGAGATGGGAGCCGGAGAGGTAGTCGGCGGCATGGTAGACGTATATGCGGAAGAGCGGAAGCCGGTCCGCGTGCCGTTTGAGCCGGAGAAGATCAATGCAATTCTTGGAACGGATATCAGCAAAGAGGAAATGATCGAATATCTGGCAAGAGTGGAGCTTGCTTATGACGGGGAGACCAATGAGATCGTTGCCCCGACATTCCGTCAGGATATTTCCCGTACGGCGGATATCGCAGAGGAGGTCGCGAGATTTTTCGGATATGATAATATTCCTACAACGCTTCCGAAGGGAGAGGCCACCGCAGGCAAGCTTTCCTACAAGCTGCGCATTGAGGAGACGGTTCGCGAGGTGGCGGAGTTTTGCGGATTCAGCCAGGGCATGTGTTATTCCTTCGAAAGTCCGAAGGTGTATGACAAGCTTTTGATCCCGGCGGACGACGAGATCCGTAAAGCAGTTGAGATCATGAATCCTCTGGGAGAGGACTACAGCATTATGCGTACCATTTCCCTGAACGGAATGCTGACGTCGCTCGCGACAAATTATAACAGAAGAAACAAAAATGTCCGCCTGTATGAGCTTGGCAATATTTATCTTCCGAAGCAGCTTCCGGTCACAGAACTTCCGGAAGAGAGAATGCAGATGACCTTCGGAATGTATGGAGAAGGCGATTTCTTTACAATGAAGGGCGTGATCGAAGAAATATTTGATAAGCTTGGGATGGATCAGAAAGCAAAATACGATCCGGATGCGGGAAGACCCTATCTTCATCCGGGACGTCAGGCAAATATTATTTACAATAAAAAGGTCGTGGGCTTCCTTGGTGAGATCCACCCGCAGGTTGCCGACAACTATGGAATTGGCGGAAGAGCCTGTGTGGCTGTTCTGGATATGCCTGAGATCACAGAGGCTGCAAGCTATGACAGAAAGTATCAGGGTATTGCAAGATATCCGGCTGTGACAAGGGATATCAGTATGGTGATGCCAAAAGAGATTCTGGTGGGACAGATCGAGGAGATCATCGAGCAGAGAGGCGGAAAGCTTCTTGAGAGCTATTCCCTGTTCGATATTTATGAGGGTTCCCAGATCAAGGAAGGCTTCAAGTCGGTTGCCTACTCCATCGTATTCCGTGCAAAGGACAGAACCCTGGAGGAATCCGACGTTCAGGCTGCCATGAAGAAGATCCTTCATGGACTTACGGGTCTTGGAATTGAACTGCGTCAGTAGTGGGAAAGAGGAATTATGAATAAGAAAAGATGGATCGGAGCTGCGGTTGCAGCGATAGCATTTGTCTTGATCGGATTGCTGGGAGTTGGCTCAGCAATCCTTTCTAATAAGGCAATCAGCAGATCAGCCGACGAGTTAAAAGAGCAATTGTTCGAGGGAAATACAGAAGGATCCGCCCCGTTAAATGATTATATTGCTGTGGTCACGGTGGAGGGTACGATTCAGCAGCAGACGTCGGTCTCCGGCTTTGACCTGACGTCAGGTTATCAGCATGATGATACGATAGATTATATTGACGACCTGATGGATGATGAATACAACAAAGGTATTCTTCTGTATGTGGATTCCCCGGGAGGAGCGGTCTACGAATCCGGGGAATTGTATCAGAAGCTGCAGGAATACAAAGAGAAAACAGGACGTAAGATCTGGGGATATATGGCGCATTACGCTGCATCCGGCGGATACTATATTTCCATGCCGGCAGACCAGATCTGTGCAAATCCAAATACGACGACAGGTTCGATCGGAGTCATCATATCCGGCTATGATCTGAAGGGACTCTATGAGAAGCTTGGTATAGAGTATTACAGCATTACAAGCGGGGATAACAAGGACTGGAGTTCCCTCAATGATGAACAGAAGGAAATCTATCAGTCCATCGTGGACGAGTCCTACGAACGTTTTGTGGAAATCGTTGCAGAGGGACGCGGAATGTCCGAAAAAGAAGTAAAGAAGCTTGCGGATGGCAGGATCTACTCAGCGAAGCAGGCTCTGGAGCTGAATCTGGTCGATGAGATCGGCCTGTATGAGGACTTCAGGGAAGAAATCCAGACAGAGACAGGCGTCGATGATTTTTACCAGAGATCAAAAGGAACGTCCATTCTCGCGGAATTATTTGGAAAGCTGGATGAGATTCTTCCGAAGTCAGAGGCGCAGGTGTTAAGTGAGTTGAAAGATGAAGTTGGAAGCGGGGTGCCGATGTATTATGCAGAAAATTTGCAGTAAAGATACGGTATATGCAGGATTTTTTGCAAGGCTTGCGGCATGGCTGATCGACTGGTGCATCCTGACTCCATGTATATGGATCATCTGCATACCGTTTGGCCTTTCCGATCTGATATCGGGCGCAGGATTGTTTTCGACAGCGGTGCTTTTCCGGTTCACATTAAAGGATATCCTGAAATATGTGCTTGCGCTGGCCTATTTTGTGATCCTGACATATTTTAAGGGCGCGACGGTCGGAAAGATGGCGATGAATCTTCGCGTAGTTGGGAAGGACGGACAGAATCCGGATCTTTTTACCGTTTTATACAGAGAATGTATCGGAAAATTCCTGAGCCGGATCACTCTGTGCATCGGCTATTTTATGATCGGCGCTGACCGGGAGAAGGCCGGGCTTCACGATAAGCTGAGCGATACACGTGTGATCTATGCGAAAAAAATTCATTTATATCCTGTAGTACATGGGACAGCGCCGGAGCCTCTGGAAAATGATGCGGAAGCTTCCGATAGCGGGGAGGGATCATAACATGAAAAGGACAGATTTCAGTTTTGAGCTTCCTCAGGAACTGATCGCGCAGGATCCCCTGGAGGACAGATCAAGCTCCCGACTGCTTGTTTTGGATAAGGAAACTGGAAAGATCAGCCATCATATTTTTAAAGAGATTACAGAATATCTGGATCCTGGGGACTGTCTTGTGATCAATAATACAAAAGTAATTCCGGCGCGTCTGATCGGAAGCCGGGAAAATACCGGAGGAAAAGTAGAGGTGCTCCTTCTGAAGCGCAGGGAGAACGATATCTGGGAAACGCTTGTCAAACCGGGAAAGAAAGCAAGGCCGGGAATGCGGCTGGAATTTGGCGGCGGACTTCTGAGAGCAGAGGTGCTTGATATTGTGGAAGAGGGAAACCGGCTGATCCGGTTTCATTATAATGGAATCTTTGAGGAGGTACTGGATCAGCTTGGGCAGATGCCTCTGCCTCCATACATCACGCACGAGCTCAAGGATAAAAACCGCTATCAGACTGTCTATGCCAGGCATTCCGGGTCAGCGGCGGCGCCGACGGCGGGGCTTCATTTCACACCGGAGCTTTTAAAAGAGATCCGGGAGAAAGGCGTAGATATTGCAGAGGTGACGCTGCATGTAGGTCTTGGCACTTTCCGCCCGGTGAAGGCGGATGACATATTGGATCACCATATGCATTCGGAGTTTTATCAGATATCAAAGGAAGCGGCGGAAAAAATGAATAGAGCCAGATCCGGAGGCCACCGGGTAATCTGTGTCGGGACAACGAGCTGCCGTACCATTGAGTCTGCGGCGAAGGAGGACGGCTCGATCGCAGCATCCAGCGGGTGGACGGATATTTTCATTTATCCGGGATATCAGTTTAAAATACTGGATGCGCTGATCACAAATTTTCATCTGCCGGAATCCACACTTCTCATGCTTGTATCGGCGCTGGCAGGCCGGGAGCATGTGCTTGCGGCGTATGAAGAGGCGGTGAAGGAGAAATACCGGTTCTTTAGCTTCGGGGATGC
>CAZPXF010000033.1:0-21478 GCA_964590945.1 uncultured Lachnospiraceae bacterium
GAACGTGATCGTGTGACAATGCCTGTCAGAAAAGATTTATGAATGCAGCAAACGAAGCAAAGTAGCAAAAAGAATGGATTTGTGCTATACTTACTCTGTGGCGACATGGAAATCAAAGTTACAGGGAGCAGAACAATGCATTGCAGCAGTATTGCAAAAGGTATAGAGGGAATGGATCAATTTTAAAGAAGCGCAGCGGCGAAAGCCGCTGCGTTAAATTTTATACAAAGAGAAGGTCTGGGAGGTATGAGTGTATGGAAAAAATGAAACAGAAAAGGATCTATGTTGTGGGGCACAAGAACCCGGATACAGATTCCATTTGCTCGGCGATCGCCTATGCAAATTTGAAGAAGCTTGCGACCGGCAATAATTATGTGGCAAAGCGGGCGGGGCAGATCAATGAGGAAACACATTATGTATTGAAACGCTTTGGGGTGCGGGCGCCGCGCTATCTTGCGACGGTACGGTCGGAGGTAAAGGATGTAAATATTCATGATATGCCGGGAATTGAAGAGTGCGAGTCCATCAAAAATGCATGGGAGCTTCTGCGCCGTGAAAATTCCCAGACAGTTCCGATCCTGAAGGAAGGGAAACTGGAAGGCATCATCACGATCACAGATATTGCGAAGTCTTACATGGAGGTACAGGATGCATATGTGCTGGCAAAGGCATGTACAAAATACAGCAGTATTGCAGAGACGCTGAATGCAAAGATCGTTCTCGGAGATTCGGAAGGATATTTTGATAAGGGAAAGGTTGCGATCGCAGCTTCAAGTCCGGAGACGATGGAGGAATTTATTGAGGAAAATGATCTTGTAATACTTGGAAACCGCTATGAGTCGCAGCTGTGCGCATTGGAGCTTGGAGCGAGCGCTCTGGTGCTCTGTCAGGGAGCGAAGCCGTCGCGGACGATCTTAAAGCTTGCGGAAGAAAAAAGCTGCCGGATCATCTGCTCGCCGTACGATACGTTTACCGTGGCAAGGCTTATCAATCAGAGTATTCCGGTTGGCTATTTTATGACGAGAGATGTGATCACCTTCGGTATGACTGACTGGGTGGAGGATATCCGGGAGACGATCACAAAATACCGTTTCCGGAATTTCCCGGTTGTGGATAAGCATGGCATGTACATCGGCCTTATTTCCAGACGGAGACTCATGGACGTACACAGGAAACAGGTAATTCTTGTAGATCATAATGAGGCGACTCAGGCGGTGGACGGTATCGATCAGGCGGAGGTTCTTGAGATCATCGATCATCACAGACTGGGCGGCTTTGAAACTCTGGGGCCGGTATATTTCCGGAATCAGCCGGTGGGCTGCACGGCAACGATCATCACGCAGATGTATGATGAGGCGGGAATTGAGATTGACCCGGTAAACGCCGGACTTCTCTGCTCGGCGATCGTATCGGATACATTGATGTTCCGTTCGCCGACCTGTACGGCGGTCGATACGGCTACCTGCCAGCGGCTGGCGCAGATAGCCGGAGTGGACATCAATGATCTGGGGAAGGAGATATTCAAGGCCGGAAGCAATCTGAGCGATAAGACGGCGCAGGAAATCTGTGCACAGGATTTCAAGAGGTTTTCCATCGGCGGCATCGATTTTGGCGTCGGGCAGATCAACTTTATGGATCACGAAGAGAGCGCAGATATGAAAAAGAAGATCACACCGTATCTCGAAAAGCTTTTGGCGAGTCAGGGGCTCAATATGGTATTTATCATGCTGACCGATATCACGGATGAGGTCACAGAGCTTTTGTGTGCCGGACAAAATGCAAGATCTCTGATCCGGGAGGCGTATGACATCCCGGAAGATGCGGAGCAGATCCTTTTAAAGGGAGTTGTGTCCCGAAAGAAACAACTTCTTCCGGTTTTTGTAGAGACTCTGCAACAATAGCATTGACGCATCTGATAAAAAAATGTATATTATAATTGTAATTTTGTTCAAAATATACATATTATGAAAATGGGAGTGACTTAAAGATGTATCAAAAAGAGTATGAACGTTGGCTGGCTGCGAATCTCGAGGACGCAGACCTGAAGCCGGAATTAGCTAAGATCGAAGGAAATGACGAGGAAATTAAGGATCGCTTTGCTGTTGCATTAAAGTTTGGTACGGCCGGACTTCGCGGCGTGCTTGGAGCAGGTACTAACCGCATGAATATTTACGTTGTACGTCAGGCTACACAGGGTCTTGCGAGCTGGGTTAAGACTCAGGGCGGCAGCCAGACAGTAGCTATCAGCTATGACAGCCGTTTGAAGAGCGATGTATTTGCTAAAACAGCAGCAGGCGTTCTTGCAGCAAATGGGATCCATGTTCGTATTTATGATGCGTTAATGCCGGTTCCGGCTCTTTCTTTTGCTACACGCTACTATGAGTGCAATGCAGGTATCATGGTTACGGCATCCCATAACCCTGCAAAATACAACGGTTACAAGGCATACGGCCCGGATGGATGCCAGATGACAGACGATGCGGCTGCTATCGTATATGAGGAGATCCAGAAGACGGACGTCCTTACAGGTGCAAAATACATTTCTTTTGCAGAGGGTGTTGAAAAGGGATTGATCCGGTTCGTGGGCGATGACTGTAAGAAAGCGCTTTATGAGGCGATCGAGGATCGTCAGGTTCGTCCGGGACTTTGCAAGAGTGCAGGCCTGAAACTGGTTTACAGTCCGTTAAACGGATCCGGACTTGTACCGGTTACACAGGTTCTGAATGACATCGGAATTTCCGATATTACAATCGTGCCGGAGCAGGAATATCCAAATGGATATTTTACAACCTGCAGTTATCCAAATCCGGAGATTTTCGAGGCTCTGAAGCTTGGACTTGAGCTTGCCAAAGAGACTGGGGCGGATCTGATGCTTGCCACGGATCCGGATGCAGACCGTGTGGGTATCGCTATGAAGTGCCCGGACGGCTCTTATGAGCTGGTAAGCGGTAATGAAGTTGGAGTTCTGCTTTTGGATTATATCTGCGCAGGACGTATCGAGAAGGGAACCATGCCTGAGAAGGCAGTTGCAGTGAAATCCATTGTTTCCACTCCGCTTGCAGACGCGATTGCCGCACATTACGGCGTTGAGATGCGCAACGTATTGACAGGCTTCAAGTGGATCGGCGATCAGATTGCCGGACTTGAGGCTGCCGGAGAGGTTGACCGTTTTATCTTCGGCTTCGAGGAGAGTTATGGATATCTTGCAGGCCCGTATGTACGCGATAAAGATGCGGTTATCGGTTCCATGCTGATCTGCGAGATGGCTGCTTACTACCGCAGCATCGGAAGCTCTCTTAAGCAGAGAATGGAAGAGATCTACGCGGAGTATGGCCGTTACCTTAACAAGGTTGACAGCTTTGAGTTCCCGGGACTTACAGGAATGGATAAGATGGCTGGCATCATGGAAGAGCTTCGTAAGAACCCGCCGACGGAGTTTGCAGGATATAAGGTAGAGAAGGTTACGGATTACATGAAGCCGGAGGAGACAGGCCTTCCATCATCTAACGTTCTGATCTATGCGCTCGAGGGCGGAGCTACCGTTGTTGTTCGTCCTTCCGGAACAGAGCCGAAGATCAAGGCATACTTTACAACCCTTGGCAAAGATCTGGCAGAGGCGCAGGCCCAGAAGGATGCGCTTGCAGAGGCGTTAAAGCCATTGTTCTCATAAATCATAATCTGCTGTAAGAAAGGCGTCGCGTGAGGGCGGCGCCTTTTTGGCGGATGCGCCAAAAGCAAAGAAACAGCAAAGAGCGTCCTTACCACGGGAACGGCACGCTTATAATCAGAAGTATTGCAGGAGGAGTAGAAGAAATGGGTTTTCGGTCAATTAACGAGATAGAGAATTTTTCATTTGAGGATTGTGTGATCGGCGGATTCGAGATCCTGGAGGATCAGATACGGATGGAGCTGGAGGCGCTGATCGTAAAGCCGCGCAATTCCCAGAATACGAATTTTACGGAAAGCTATGCGGGAACGACGACAGTCCGGCTTCAGGGAGGCAAGGTGTTGTCGGCAGTAAAAGAAGGGTACAAATGCTACAACGCGAATGAAGTTCTCATAAGCGAGGTTCCGGACGAGCCATTGACGGCCGACGAGACAAGGGAACTGACAAAGACGTTTGGAGAGGCAATGCTCTTTGCGATGGATAAAATACAGGAGGAAAATGGAGTATTCACATATTCTCTGCGGGTCGAGTTCCCGAATAAAGAAGAGTACGATGATTCCGTGACAGATACCTACGAGCTGATCGTGGAATTCACACGGGCGATCTTTGAGTGGGAATATTACATGAACCGCGTACAGCGGTAGGAAGAAACCGGGCGGGAAAAAAGACAGGAAATGGCGGGTTGATTTCCCGCCATAGCTTTTCCATTATACATAGACAATTACTGCAATGAGTTCCACAATCTCATCCGTTTTATTAGCGACGCTGTGCCCGGTTCCTGCCGGACATACGGTGACGTCTCCGGCTGTTACGGTCGTTATCGTGCCGTTGTCATTGTATTCGGCAGTTCCTTTCATGATGTAGAAAATCTCGCTGTCCTGTTCATGCACATGATAGCCGATGCCGCAGCCCGGTTTCAGTGTGATCCTGGCAAACAGGCGGCCCTTGTCGTTAAGCTCTTTGGGCGTGGCAAAATTTGTGATCTCCACAGTACCGTCTCCGTCACGCATGTGCTCACGGTATTCTACGTTACAATCCTTTGCTTTTCTTATCATTGGAAATTCCCTCCGTTCCATTTTAAAACCGGATCGCCGAAGCTCTGCCTCAGGATTCCTTTTCTTTGTATCATAGCATAATACGGGGGAAATGTCAGTTTGCAATTTGACAAAAAACTCTATCTATGACAAAATACATAATTGTCAGGATTGATTTGGTTTTATTGAGGGAGTTTTACATGGAGAATAAAGAGAGTAGAAGTAATTTTTCGGGATCTATTGGATTTGTGCTTGCGGCGGCAGGCAGTGCAGTCGGCCTTGGGAATATTTGGAGATTTCCGTATCTTGCGGCAAAGGACGGCGGGGGATTGTTCCTGCTGTTTTATCTGATCCTGGCGCTGACATTTGGATTTGCCCTTTTGACAACCGAGGTTGCGATCGGCAGAAAGACGAGGCAGAGTCCGCTTACCGCATACGGAAAGCTGCATAAGAAATGGGGTGGGATCGGTGTTATCGCATGTCTGATCCCGGCGATCATCCTGCCATATTATTGTGTGCTTGGCGGCTGGGTATTTAAGTATCTGATCACTTTTCTCACCGGGAAAGGGATGGATGCGGCGGCAGATGGTTATTTTACAGCATATATAACAAAGCAGGGGGAACCGGTCGTCTGGTTTCTTCTGTTTCTGGCAGCGACCATGTTTATCATATACAAAGGAGTAAATAACGGAATTGAGAATTTTTCCAAGGTACTGATGCCAATCCTGTTCATTCTGATCATTGTGATCGCGGTCTATTCGCTGACGCTGAAGCATACGGACGCGCAGGGAATTACACGGACGGGGCTGGAAGGCCTGAAAATTTATGTGATCCCTGATTTTACCGGCTTGACCCTGGGGAAAGCATTGCTGGTCCTGATGGACGCAATGGGACAGCTCTTCTTTTCCATCAGCGTCGCTATGGGTATCATGATCGCATACGGATCCTATTCCAGGAAGGAGACAAACCTTGGACAGGCGATCAACCAGATCGAGATCTGCGATACGGCGGTAGCGTTTCTTGCAGGAATGATGATCGTTCCGGCGGTTTATACATTTATGGGGGTAGAAGGTATGTCGGCCGGACCGGGACTTATGTTCGTCTCTCTCCCAAAAGTCTTTGAGGCAATGGGAGCGGCGGGAAATTTTGTCGGACTTGCCTTTTTCCTGATGGTAGCCTTTGCGGCGATCACTTCCTCCGTATCGGTCATGGAGGCGGTTGTCTCCAGCATGATGGACGGATTTGGGATCAGCCGTACGAAAGCGATGGCGCTGGATGGGATCGTAACTTTGGCTGCCGGTATTGTGGTATGCCTTGGCTACAATTTGCTGTATTTCGAGCTCCCTCTTCCAAATGGCTCGATGGCTCAGGTGCTGGATCTTCTGGATTATATCAGCAATAATGTATTGATGCCTCTGGTTGCATTTTTGACGTGTATTCTGATCGGCTGGATCGTGAAACCGGAGGTTGTCATTGAAGAGGTAGAATATGGGGGATATAAGTTCGGGAGGAAGAAACTCTATATTGTTATGGTTAAATTTGTAGCTCCGGTTCTGCTTGCAGTACTGCTTCTGCAGGCGTTCGGACTGGTGAAGCTGTCATAAGCCTGATCAGGACGCGCGGAACGGAGTTGCAGAAGTTGTGCAAAAAGCACTATGTTAAAACATAAACAATTGACATTTTTGTGGAACTTTAATAGAATAAAAGTGTCAGATGAAGGACTTGAGAGAGACCGTCTGTTCGTATAAAGACGGCGCCGAAGGTGCAGTGCAGAAACTCTCAGGCAAAAGGATCAGGTTTGGATGACACTCTGGAGAACAAGTTTTATATTGTACCGACGAAGTAACCGGATCGTTTGTATTGTGGGGATTTTGTGATCCGGGTAATCTTTCAGGTAAAAGGACAGAGGCAGATAAAAGGTTCCCTTGAAAGGGAACAGCTTTATCTGCCTTTCTGCGCTGCTGTGTATGCTGCGAAGGGACGTCTTAGACGCCCGTTTTGACTGCTGTGGATTCAGCGGCAGGCGGAAAGGCGGAATCGAATCATCAGTATTTGAGGAGGAAAAGGACATGGAGCTTAAAACACCACTTTATGACGCACATGTAAAAGCAGGAGGAAAGATTGTACCGTTTGGCGGCTATCTTTTACCGGTTCAGTACAAGACCGGAGTGATCAAAGAGCACATGGCAGTGCGTACACAGGCCGGTCTTTTTGACGTATCCCATATGGGAGAAGTGCTGTGCGAAGGGAAGGATGCGCTGGCAAACCTTCAGATGCTTCTGACGAACAGCTTTTTAAACATGGTGGACGGTCAGGCGCGTTACAGTCCGATGTGCAACGAGAACGGAGGAACCGTGGACGATCTGATCGTTTACAAGAGGGCGGATGAGAAATACTTCATCGTTGTCAATGCGGCGAATAAGGACAAGGATTACCAGTGGATGCTGGATCATCAGTTCGGCGAGGCGACATTTACAGATGTTTCTGCAAGCTATGCGCAGCTCGCTCTTCAGGGGCCGAAGGCCATCGACATTCTGAGAAAGCTGACAGATGAGGAGAATATTCCGGAGAAATACTATCATGCGAAGTTCGATGTTGAGGTGGCAGGTATTCCTTGCATCGTGTCTAAGACAGGTTACACGGGAGAGGACGGCGTGGAGCTGTATCTCGCGGCGGATCAGGCGGAAAAGATGTGGGATACTCTTCTGGAAGCAGGAAAAGAGGACGGACTGATCCCCTGCGGTCTGGGAGCAAGAGATACGCTTCGTATGGAGGCAGCGATGCCGCTCTACGGACATGAGATGAACGATGATGTTTCACCTTTGGAGACGGGTCTTAAATTTGCAGTAAAGATGAAAAAGGACGATTTCATCGGAAAGGCTGCGATGGAAGCGAAGGGCGCACCTTCCATCAAGAGAATCGGACTTAAGGTGACAGGGCGCGGAATCATCCGTGAGCATCAGGACGTATTTGCGGACGGGAAACCGGTCGGACATACGACTTCCGGAACACACTGCCCGTATCTTGGATATCCGATCGCTATGGCGCTTGTAAATGCGGACAGCTGCGAGATCGGAACGAGCGTACAGGTCGACGTCCGCGGAAGAATGGTTGAGGCAGAGGTTGTGGAACTGCCATTTTACAAGAGAAGTAAATAAGAAAATCAGTCAAAACTAAGAAAAGGAGATTTATCATGGAATTAAGAGAAGAATTAAAATATGCAAAGACACATGAGTGGGTGAAAGAGGAAGACGACGTAATGGTGATCGGTCTTACAGATTATGCGCAGTCCGAGCTTGGCGATATTGTATTTGTCAATCTGCCGGAGGCGGAGGACGAGGTGACCATGGGCGAGCCGTTTGCAGACGTAGAGTCCGTAAAGGCCGTTTCCGATGTGTATTCACCGGTTTCCGGTATTGTCAGCGAGATCAATGAGGAGCTGCTCGATGCTCCTGAGAAGATCAACGAGGATCCGTACGGCGCATGGTTCATCAAAGTAAAAGAGGTATCTGAGGCAGAGGAGCTTCTTACAGCTGAGGAGTACGCAGCATTTGTAGAGAGCGAAGAGGAGTAAGAGAAAGGCGGTGACCCATATGGGAAGCTATGTTCCGAATACAGTAGAAGAGCGCCGGGAAATGCTTGAGGAGATCGGATTCCGGTCTATGGACGAGCTGTTTGCCCACATTCCGGAGGATGTAAAGGTGAAAAACGGCCTTGATATTCCGGAAGGGAAGTCCGAGCTGGAGGTAAGAAGGGCGATGGAAAAGCTCGCGGCAAAGAACCGGATATTCCGTACGATCTTCCGCGGCGCCGGTGCATACAGACACTTTATCCCGTCCATAGTAAAGAGCGTGATCTCGAAGGAAAACCTTCTGACGGCCTACACGCCGTATCAGGCGGAGATCAGCCAGGGAATCCTGCAGTCTATTTTTGAATATCAGACGATGATCTGCGACCTGACTGGTATGGATGTTTCCAATGCATCTGTCTATGATGGGGCGACTGCAGCGGCTGAAGGTGTTGCAATGTGCAGGGACAGAAAGAGAAAGAAAGCGCTGATCTCTGCTGCGATCCTTCCGTCTGCGCTGGAAACGATCAGGACCTACGCGCGAGGAAACGGGATGGAGCTTTTGATCATCCCGGAGAAGGACGGAATGACAGATATGGAATATCTGAAAGAGCATATCGACAAGGAGACAGCGTGCGTTTATATCCAGCATCCGAACTATTATGGGAATCTTGAGGATGCGGAAGCAATCGGCCGGATCGCACATGAGGCAGGCGCCAAATATATCATGAGCGTGAACCCGATCTCCCTTGGAGTCTTAAAGACGCCAGGAGAATACGGCGCCGACGTTGCGGTCGGGGACGGACAGCCGCTTGGACTGTCCCTCTCATTCGGAGGGCCGTACCTTGGATTTATGGCCTGCGTGAGCGGCATGATGAGAAAGCTTCCGGGAAGAATCGTCGGTCAGACCGAGGATCACAATGGCAAGACCGGTTACGTCCTGACGCTCCAGGCAAGAGAGCAGCACATCCGGCGCGAGAAGGCGTCCAGCAATATCTGCTCCAACCAGGCGCTCTGCGCGCTGGCTGTCGGCGTTTATCTTGCGGCGATGGGAAATGAAGGGCTTAGAAACGCGGCGGTTCAGTGTACATCGAAGGCGCATTACCTTGCAGCGGAGCTTCAGAAGATTGGATTTACAGTGGAGAATAAGGGAGAATTTTTCCATGAATTTGTAACATCCGGCCCATGCACAGAGAAGACGCTTGAGGCTTTGGAAAAGGAAGGCATCCTTGGCGGATATCCGCTGGATGAAAAGCGGATTCTGTGGTGCTGCACAGAGATGAACACAAAGGAAGAAATCGATGAGACAGTGAATATTCTGAGGGAGGTGACGGCATGCTGATATTTGAAAAGAGCAGACCGGGGCGTGGTCATGAAACGCTTCCAAAGTGCGACGTGGAGATTCATCTTCCGGGAGAAAAGGACAGAAGAGAGCTGGAGCTTCATATGCCGGCGCTTTCCGAGGGAGACTTAAGCAGACATTATACAGAGCTTGCGAAGAAATCACATGGAGTAAACGACGGATTCTATCCGCTGGGATCCTGTACGATGAAGTATAATCCAAAGATCAATGAGGATATGGCGGCGCTTCCGGGATTTACGGAGATTCATCCGCTTCAGCCGGCGCACACGGCGCAGGGTTGTCTGGAGGTTCTGAAGCTGACAGAGCAGTATCTGTGTGAGATCGCGGGTATGGACCATATGACGTTCCAGCCGGCGGCAGGCGCACACGGGGAATTTACAGGACTTCTTCTTATCAAGGCTTATCATCAGAGCCGCGGGGATGAGAAGAGGACGAAGATCATCGTTCCGGACTCCGCACATGGGACCAATCCTGCAAGTGCGGCGATGGCAGGCTTTGATGTAGTCAGCGTTCCATCCGGTCCGGACGGATGTGTGGATCTTGACAAGCTCCGGGAGGTTGCCGGAGACGATATTGCGGGTCTTATGCTGACCAATCCAAACACCGTCGGATTATTTGACAAAAATATTCTGGAGATCACAGATATCGTACATGGCTGCGGCGGCCTGTGTTATTATGACGGGGCGAACCTGAATGCGGTTATGGGCGTTGTACGTCCGGGAGATATGGGATTCGACGTTATCCATTTGAACCTGCACAAGACATTCTCCACGCCTCACGGCGGAGGCGGTCCGGGAAGCGGGCCGGTTGGCTGCAAGGAATTTCTTGCGCAGTTCCTGCCGGGTGTGTCCGTGACAGGAGAGAAGGAGCTGTCCTTTGCAAAGGCTGAGCACAGCATCGGCGAGATGAAGAGCTTCTACGGCAATTTCTCCGTAGTAGTTAAGGCGCTTACGTATATGATGACGCTCGGACGAGAGGGGATTCCGGAGGCAAGCCAGAATGCGGTTCTGAATGCAAATTATATGATGGACAAGCTGAAGGATCTCTACCAGATGGCGTATGACGAAGTATGTATGCATGAGTTTGTCATGGATCTTTCCGAATTGAAGAAGGAGACGGGAATCTCCGCGATGGATATTGCCAAGGGACTTTTGGACAACGGCATCCATCCGCCGACAATGTATTTCCCGTTGATCGTGCATGAAGCTCTGATGGTCGAGCCTACGGAGACAGAATCCAAAGAGACACTGGATAAAGCGATCGAAGTATTTCGAAGTCTCTATGAGCTTGCAGGAACTGACGCGGACAGACTTCATCAGGCTCCGGTAAGCACGCCGGTTACCCGTCTGGATGAGGTAAAGGCGGCAAGACATCCGGTTGTAAAATATGAATTTTAGTTGCCAGGCATGTGAAAGGAATCCGGGCCGGAATGGGCGGAAGGTTTGAAATGATTGAGAAACTTACTTATATAGAAAGCAGAAACCTGATTCCTTACGCGAACCTTGCGGTGGAGGAGTATTTACTCCTCCACTGTGAGGCTTCGGAGGTCATCCTGTATCTCTGGCAGAATCAGCATACGGTGGTGATCGGAAGGAATCAGAATGCGTGGAAAGAGTGTCTTCTTACAAAACTGGGCGATGAAGGCGGACATCTTGCGCGGCGCTTATCGGGCGGCGGCGCAGTGTATCATGATCTGGGGAACCTGAATTTTACATTCCTTATCAACAAGGAAAATTATGATGTGGGACGGCAGCTTAAGGTCATCATCCGGGCGCTTGATAAGCTTGGGATTCCTGCGGAGAAGTCCGGCAGAAATGATATTCTCGTGGACGGAAGAAAGATATCCGGGAATGCATTTTACGAGCAAAATGGTCATTGCTACCATCACGGAACTTTGATGGTTGATGTGGATCTGGAAAACATGTCGAGATATCTTACGGTTTCCAAATCGAAGCTGAAATCCAAGGGCGTCGACTCCGTGAGATCCCGTGTGGCGAATCTGAAGGAATTTCAGCCGGAGATTACGATCGAGAGTCTGATGGCGGCGCTTCGGGCGGCTTTTGAGGAAGAGTACGGTTTGCCTTCAGAGTATCTCGGATGGGAGGAGCTCCCGGCGGATGATATAGAGGAACGGACAGAGAGATTTTCTTCATGGGAATGGCTCTATGGAAGGAAGCTTGACTTCCAGTATGAGATGGAGACAAGATTTGAGTGGGGGAGCCTCAATTTGCAGTTTCAGGTGAAAAGCGGAATTGTGGAAGATGTTACAGTATACTCGGATTCCCTGTGCCCGGAGATTATCGAGCGTCTGCCGGAGTGTCTGCGGGGCGCGAGGTATGAGCGGGATGCTATCTGCGATGCGGTTCCGCAGGATCATCCGATGCTGAAGGACATTCATAAATGGCTTTTGGAAGCTGAATTTTAACTGCCATGTATGCGAAGATGCGGGGGGGAAGGCTTAGCGGAAGCCTCTCTTTGCATACATGGCTTTCATTATTTTGCGTGTTGGGAGAATTGGGAGAAATCGTGATATGAGAGAATTTGATCTGATTGTTATTGGCGCCGGGCCGGGCGGATATGTTGCTGCGATCAAAGCGGCAAAGCTCGGACTTGACACGGCGATCGTAGAAGAGAGAAATGTTGGCGGAACGTGCCTGAACCGGGGATGTATTCCGGCAAAGGCGATGATCCATGCGTCGAGCCTTTACAGGGAGACGCAGGAGGGCGCACGGTTCGGGATCCATGCGCCGGACGTAAGCTATGATTATGAGAAGATTACAGAATATAAAGAAGAGACGACGAAGAAGCTTGTCCAGGGGGTGGAACAGCTTCTGAAGGCAAATGGGGTGACGGTGATCCGCGGCAGGGCGATGCTGCTTGCAGACCGGACTGTGCGCGTAGTATCCGAGGGACAGGAGGAAGTAATAGGGGGAAAGGATATCCTTCTTGCTTCCGGCTCCAGACCTCTTGTGCTGCCGCTTCCGGGGATGGAGCTTCCGGGCGTCCTCACAAGCGATGAGCTGTTCCAGTTAACAGAGGTTCCGGAGAGCCTCGTGATTATCGGCGGCGGGGTGATCAGCGTGGAATTTGCAACGATCTTTGCGGCGCTTGGATGCAAAGTGACGATCATCGAGGCGATGGCGCGCATCCTTCCGAATATGGACAAAGAGATTTCCCAGAATCTGAAGCTGATCCTCAAAAAACGCGGGATCGATATCCATACCTCCGCAGCCGTACAGGGCGTGGAGGAGACGGACGGACAGTATACATGTAAGTATGTCGAGAAGGAAAAGGAGCAGGCGGCCACGGCACAGTATGTACTCTGCGCAGTTGGACGAATTCCGAATACGGACGGACTGTTTGAAGAAGGAGCCGCGCCGGATATGGAGCGCGGACGTATTCTGGTCGATGAGACATTTGCAACGAGTATACCGCATGTGTATGCGATCGGGGACAGCATTCCGGGAATCCAGCTTGCCCATGTGGCAAGCGCACAGGGCATATGCGCGGTAGAGCTGCTGGCAGGAAAAGAGCCGTCCATAGATTTAAAAGCAGCGCCTGGCTGCGTATATACGGATCCGGAGATCGCGGCAGTCGGAATCACGGAGGAGCAGGCAAAGGAGCAGGGGATTCCTGTGAAGACCGGCAAATTTATCATGAGCGCCAACGGCAAATCCGTGATCACGCAGGAGGAGCGCGGATTTATTAAGATCCTTGCACATGAGGAGACCGGCGTGATCGTCGGAGCGCAGATGATGTGCGCGAGGGCGACAGATATGATCGGCGAGCTCGTGACAGCAGTTGCCAATGAGCTGACCGTGAAGCAGCTTCTTCGCGGTATGCGGGCGCATCCGACATACAATGAGGGGATCGGGGAAGCGCTGGAAGAACTGGAAGGCGGCGCGATCCACACGGTTCCCAAAAGAAAACGTTAGCGAGGGTGAAAATATATGGCAAGTATATTTGATATATTAGGTCCGGTTATGGTAGGACCGTCCAGTTCCCATACGGCAGGAGCCGTAAGGATCGGCCTTTTTGGGAGGAAACTTTTTGGACAGCAGCCGGAAAGCGTAGAGGTCTATCTGCACGGCTCGTTCGGCGCGACAGGCAGAGGGCACGGAACCGACCGCGCGCTCATCGCCGGACTTCTGGGAATGCAGCCGGACGATCTGCGGATCCCGGACAGCTTTCGGGTGGCAGAAGAAATGGGAATGAAATTCGAGATCAGCCGGAAAGAGCTTCGGGACGCGCATCCAAATACCGCCCTTCTCGTTATGCGGGCAGACGGACGGAAACCAATGGAATTGCAGGCGTATTCCATCGGCGGCGGACGCATCCGTGTAAGCAGGCTGGATGATATCAATGTGGATTTCAGCGGCGAGAGCCATACGCTGATCATCCGCAACAAAGACCGGGTAGGCTGCATCACGGAGGTCGGCTTTGTCTTAAGCCTGCATCAGATCAATATTGCTACGCTCAATGTATTCCGCAACAAACGCGGCGGAACTGCGATCATGATCGTCGAGGTAGATCAGCCTGTGACGCCGGATATCGTGGAAGAGCTGGCCGGGAGAAGAGATATTTTACAGGTGATCTTTCTGGAGGCGAATGGAGCAGAGCAAGGGGAGGAAGAGTAGATGTCGTATCGTTCAGTTGAAGAAATCCAAAAATACTGTCAGGAGAATGACCAGCCTTTCTGGAAGGCGGTTCAGCTTGAGGACTGCGAAGAAAGCGGTATTACAGAGGAGCAGTCCTGGAGGAAGATGCGCTATACATGGAACGCTATGATCGAAAGTCTGGACGCTTATGATCCAACCCTGACCTCAGAAAGCGGTCTTGTCGGTCCGGAAGGCGGCCAGATGGATACTTACCGGGAGAAAGAGGAGCCTTTGTGCGGCGCATTTGTTTCGAAGGTCATTGCAAACGCTCTGAAAATGGGGTGCAACAACGCCTGTATGAAACGTATCGTTGCGGCGCCGACAGCCGGAGCCTGCGGCGTTATGCCGGCGGTTCTTGTAACCTATTATCGTGAAAATGATATTCCGGAGGAGCGGATGGTCGAGGCTTTGTATGTGGCGGCCGGGATCGGCCAGGTGATCGCAGAGCGCGCGTCTCTTGCCGGGGCGTCCGGCGGATGTCAGGCGGAGATCGGCTCCGGGTCAGGAATGACCGCAGCGGCGATCACATATATCAAAGGCGGAAATATCGATCAGATGTGCCATGCCTGTTCTATGGCGCTGAAAAACCTGATGGGACTTGTATGCGACCCGGTTGGGGGCCTTGTCGAAGTGCCCTGTATCAAGCGCAATGCCGGAGGGGCGGTCAACGCCCTTGCCGCGGCAGATATGGCGCTTGCAGGGATTGAAAGCCGGATCCCGCTGGATCAGGTCATCGACGCCATGAAGGATGTCGGCGATAAGATGGATGTGAGCCTGCGCGAAACCGGGATCGGCGGAATTGCCGGTTCAGACAGAGCGGCGGAGATCGTAAAAGATATTTTAAAATTTTAGCTGATATACATGCGAAGGAATGCTTCAGAGAAGATTTTCTTCTAATATATGTGCTTTACAGTATATTCCGGTGTCCATAAAAAGCTGAGAACAAAACATCCGGGATATACTGTTTAAGCTATAGAGGAAGAGCTGCCAGATTACAGGGGGAATTTGGCAGCTTTTTCCATGATTTCGTATATCTGAGGAAGATTTTTTCGTAAAAAAGAAATTTTTCTTGACTGTAAAGTCACTTGATACCTTACTCTTGAGGTACAATATAAGAAGAAAAAGCTGCAAATGCAGATTTTTCCAGACAAACAGGGAGGCGGGAGCATGAAGATCAAAGAAGTAGAAGCTATTGTAGGAATGAACCGGGCGAATATCCGGTTTTATGAAGACGAAGGTCTGATCAGTCCGGCACGGAAAAAAGAAAATAATTACAGGGAATACTCAATGGAGGATGTGAGGAGACTGCAGCGTATCAAGACGCTCCGTGTACTTGGAATCCCTGTGACGGATATACGGGCCATGGACGAGGGGAAGCTGACGCTGGATCAGGCAGTAAGGAGCCGGTTGGAATCGATTGAGGATGAAAAGAGAAATTTGGATATTGTACAGAACGTATGTGAGAATATTCTGAGTCAGGAGCTGACGTATGAAGCGGTTGAGGAAAGTCTGCTTATTTCCGAAACGCCGAAGGAACGATACTTTTGGAAAGACCGCCTGAGCGGGATTATGCAGGAAGATATTACCGTGGAGATAGTATCGCGGAAACAGTTGAATACAAATATCGGCGTGATGCTGATCTACGGCTATCTGCTGAATATCATTGTCTGCCTGCTTTTCGGAGATACCATACTGAATTACAAAGGTACACCGGCTATGAACGAGGATATTTTCTTTGCGGAGATCGTATTTTGTTTTGTAACGGCTGTTGTATGTAATATCAGCGTATTTTTCACATCCAGCATAAAGATACTGGGCGTGCTGTTCCATTTTTCCGCACTTGTAATGACGCCGGCAGCGGCCGTCGTTTTCGGATTTATTAGTGAGCATTATGAGGAGATGCGGCACAACAGGTACAACGAATGGGTAAATACGGATATCAGCGGAAAGGTTCTGGCTGTGTTCTGGACACTGGTGATCCTTTATATTCTGGTGCGCTGGATCGCGTCTCTTGTATGGGAAGAGGTATCGTTGAAGCTTAGATACACATTCTTACTATCCCTTCTATTCACCGCAGTTGTGACAGTGATAGCAGGACTTACGATCGGCAGATGGATCACCGGCTTTGTCGCAGGTCTGTTATTTTCATTATATTTGGGAGCCGCATGGTTTTATGCGGTGTGTGGCTCTGAGGGAAGAAGCCGGTATTATGCCATTGTCGAAGCAAGCAGAATTATGAATTTCGTCGGGGCGGCTGTTGCCAACCGGGGAAAAGGCGTTGGCGGCATTGTATTCAGATAACAATTTCTATACCCTCCGTCTCACAGCAGGAGATCCACGGACGTTCTATGTAATTGACGGACGCTTCTGCTGTGAAGACCATTCCTTCTTTCGGGTAATAGATATTTCCCGTCTTGCATGTCTCGCAGAGATAGTTTTTTTCCAGCATGGCGGCTGGTTCCTCGTCGGTAAAGCTTACCGACACCTCCAGGCGCGGAGGCGCGCATCAGCTTTTAAATTCATTGATATCCAGTACAATATGCTTGAAATGCAGCCTTCGCATATAGTTTTCCATGCCTTCATTGATCGCGATCATGACCATTCTCCCTTACAGGACTTTCGCCCTAATATTTTTTTGTTTTCAGAGCATTGTCGTAATTATAATATTTTACGGACTTCTTTCCAAACTTGTAAACGCCCCGTGCTTTCAGCTTCTTAATCAGAGTTTTCTTGCCGGAACCTGTCAGCGAAGATCTTCGGATCCGTATTACATTTTTGCCGGACGTAGAATCACATGTTATGTATTCCGCATAGTAGAGCTTTCCTCCGACAATATCATAAGAAGCCATTTTCTTCGTGATCGTCTTCATTTTTTTGGTGTTGATATTGTATACGCGGAGCTTCAGCGGAGCAAGATCGCCGCGTATCGGAACCAGGTAAAAATAGTTTTTATATTGCTCTACATTGCCTGCATTTTTTAGAACCGTCGCCACCTTTTTTGTGCGGATCGTGTAGGATTGAAGCGTGGTATAATCAAAGTCTTTGTATTTTATAAAATAAAGCTTATCCTTATAGTATCCGCAGAGCGTGAACCCCTGCGGGGCGTTGAAGCTTTTTAATATTTCATATCCGGTTCCGTCAGAGTTGACTTTTGCAATCTGACAGTAACAGGTTTCGGTAGTGAATCTCTGAGTTGCGAAATAGACGGTCTTTCCATTTGTAATAATGTAGCTTTCGATGCCGGTATTATTGGTCGTAGTTGCAAGGGTCTTTTTTCTGCCGTTGTATGTGCAGGACAGAGAGCCCTTTCCATTGTTGTACTGAACCTCAAAGGTGCGTCCGCTTACGGTTCTCTGCGAACTTTTGCCGTAGCTGGATGCATCGATCAATTTGTACGATGCTGCCGATGCGTCCGTTTTCAGTACGGTTCCGGTTACCAATACGGCTGCCAGCAGCAGAAACGTTTTACAGATCCATTTTTTCATATTGCCCCTCCTTGTTTTGTTTTGGATTTATTCTTCTGTATTTTATAGTATCAGAAACGCTGCAAAATAACAATTACGAAAAAGGATAAAATATTTTTGTATTTCACCGGAATAGATGTTATAGTAGTGAAGGTAATAAAATACCGAAAACATATTAGCAGAACAAATAAATATGATATTGACATTTGATGGAAAGAGAGGTACGTCAATGGGAGGATTTTTTGGAGTTGCATCGAAGGAAGACTGTGTGCTGGAGCTTTTCTATGGTACGGATTATCATTCGCATCTTGGAACAAGACGCGGCGGAATGGCCACCTACGGGGAAGAAGGCTTTAACCGCGCCATTCACAATATCGAGAATTCGCCATTCAGAACAAAGTTTGACCGTGACGTCTCGGAGATGAAAGGGTATCTTGGGATCGGCTGTATTTCCGACTATGATCCGCAGCCGCTTCTGATCCAGTCGCATCTTGGAAGCTTCGCGATCACAACAGTCGGGAAGATCAATAACCAAAAAGAGCTTTTGGCTGAGCTTTACAAGGGCGGCAATACGCATTTTCAGGAGATGACAAGCGGGGCGGTTAATGGAACGGAGCTTGTAGCGGCGCTCATCTGTACGAAGTCTTCGATCGTGGAAGGCATTCAGTATGTGCAGGAGCTGATCGATGGTTCCATGACGATTCTCATCATGACAAAGGATGGAATCTATGCGGCAAGAGATCGCCGGGGGCGTACGCCGGTTGCGATCGGACGCCGCGAGGGCGCTTATTGTGTTTCATTTGAGAGCTTTGCATATATCAATCTTGGATTCTCAGATTATAAGGAGCTTGGTCCGGCTGAGATCGTATTTGTCACGCCGGACGGGGTAGAACAGCTCGCTTTGCCAGGGCAGGAGATGCGCATCTGTTCTTTTCTGTGGGTGTATTATGGATACCCGACGTCTGCTTACGAGGGCGTAAATGTCGAGGAGATGCGCTACCGCTGCGGAAGCATGCTTGCAAAGCGCGACGGTGATTCCGTACATCCGGATATCGTTGCCGGTGTTCCGGATTCCGGTATTGCCCATGCGATCGGGTATTCCAATGAAGCAGGGATCCCATACGCAAGACCATTTATCAAATATACGCCGACATGGCCGCGTTCCTTTATGCCGACGAACCAGAGCCAGCGTGACCTGATCGCGAGAATGAAGCTGATTCCGGTGCGGGCGCTGATCGATCAGAAGAAGCTTCTGCTGATCGACGATTCGATCGTCCGCGGAACACAGCTCCGGGAGACGACGGAATTTCTGTACCGCAGCGGTGCGAAGGAGGTACATGTAAGGCCGGCATGTCCGCCGCTTCTGTACGGATGTAAATATTTAAATTTCTCTCGTTCCAAATCGGACATGGAGCTGATCACAAGACGTGTGATCCGGGAGCAGGAAGGAGAGCATGTGCCGGAAGAAGTATTGGAGGAGTATGCAGACCCATGTTCCTGCCGGTATGAGAAGATGCTTCAGGAGATCTGCCGGAAGCAGAACTTTACAACGCTTCGTTATCATCGGCTGGACGACCTTCTGGATTCGATCGGTATTGAGCCATGCAAGGTATGCACTTACTGCTTTGACGGGAGAGAATAAAGAAACTGTCTGGGGAGCAGTCCTGTTTTCTGCAGCGGCATCATAGAATAGGAGGAACCTTATATTAAAAACTTTGGGGGAATCTTTATGTTGAATGGTCTTTGGGCGGGAATGATCCTCGTCGCGGTTTTTTACGGGACTATGACGGGGAATCTGGATCAGCTTACCGATGCAGCGCTGAATTCCGCGCAGGAGGCGGTGGAGCTTTGCATTGTGATGATGGGGGTCATGGCGTTTTGGGTCGGACTTATGGAGATTGCAGAGCGCGCAGGGATGATACAGGCGATGGCAAGACGCATGAAGCCGGTACTTCGCTTCCTCTTTCCGGAGCTTCCGGAAAATCATAAAGCATGTGAGCACATCACGACAAATATTATTGCCAATATTATGGGACTCGGATGGGCGGCAACTCCCGCCGGGTTAAAGGCGATGGAGGCGCTGGCGGAGCTGGAGGAGGAGCGGCGGCATGGGAGGCCGCAGACATCGGCTGCGGCGGGAAGAGAGGGCCGCAGGGGATGGCTCGGAAAAGCGATGCCTCCCGGCGTTGCAAGCAATGAGATGTGTACGTTTCTGATTTTAAATATCTCGTCACTGCAATTGATACCGGTGAATGTGATCGCCTATAGAGCCCAGTACGGGAGCGTCAATCCTGCAGCAATCGTGGGGCCGGGGATTCTTGCGACGGCGGTGAGTACGGGAGCGGCGATTATTTTTTGTAAAGCGATGGATCGAAAGCGGAGAGTTTGAAGCTCTCTGCTTTTTTAAATCTATTGATTTTTAGTAAATTGTATGGCATAAATTAATTGAAAGTACAAGTGTTACTGGCATAGTAAAATTAATTCTGCAGTGATAGATAGTAAGACATATACAAATGTTATGGAGGAATTGAAAAATATGGATAAGGTAGATGGGAATATTTTAATATATCAAAATGAAAAAGGAGATACAAAAGTAGACGTGTATTTTAGCGGTGAATCAGTGTGGATGACACAAAAAAGTATAGCAGAATTGTATCAGACTTCATCGCAAAATATAACTCTTCACATTAAGAATATCTATAAAGATAGAGAATTGCAAGAGGAGGCAACTTGTAAGAATTACTTACAAGTTCAAAAAGAAGGGAACAGACAAGTGCAGCGAGAAGTAAAGATATATAATTTACAAATGATTCTGGCAATTGGATATCGTGTCAGAAACAATATTGGTATACATTTTCGGAATTGGGCATCTTCTATTTTGGAGGAATATATGCGAAAAGGTTTTGCCATGAATGATGAACGTCTTAAGAATCCGAAGAAGTTTGGAGAAGATTATTTTGATGAGTTATTAGAGAGAATTCAAGATATCAGAGCTTCTGAAAAAAGAGTCTATCTAAAGATAAGAGATATTTTTGCAACTTCGATTGATTATGACTCCAAAAGTGAGCAGGCAGAAATCTTCTTTAAGACTGTACAAAATAAACTTCATTATTCCGTGCATGGACATACTGCCGCAGAATTAATTATTGAAAGGGCAGATGCTTCAAAAGATAATATGGGGTTAACATCATTTAAAGGAGCGAAAGTCCGTAAAGCAGATGTGACAATAGCGAAAAATTATTTAAATCAGGATGAAATCTCTAATCTTAACAGGATTGTTACCATGTATCTGGATTACGCAGAGGATCAGGCTAAACAGCATATTCCAATGTATATGAAGGATTGGGAAGAAAAACTAAATGCGTTTCTGCAGTTTACAGGGAGAAGTGTGCTGGAAAATGCAGGGAGTGTAACGAAAAAGGTTGCAGATGAACTGGCAATAAAGCAATATGATATTTTTGATGAGAACAGAAGAAAAGAAGAAACAGAAATATTTGATGAATTGCCGAAATTACCAAGAAAATAAATAATATTATTTAACCATAACGAGATGCCAGCTTACCGTATCACTGAGTTTGACAGGAATACTCTCATTTCGTGTCATTAACTTGACTCAAGGAGCTAAAAGCGATGGGGCAATGGCTCCCGGCAGAGCTTGCAGACGGGGATAGCGGTAAGCGCAAATCACCCCAGTAACAGAAATACTCTCGCCACTGCAAGAGGA
>CAZPXF010000034.1:0-20969 GCA_964590945.1 uncultured Lachnospiraceae bacterium
CCACATCTTCTATCTTCGTCTTTACTCATAATCATCTGCTTATCCTCCGTGTATGATTGATTTTCAGCGTATTTCCATCCACTGTAAGTATTTGATTATGTTTCTATATCACTGGCGCTGTCTCATTTGCTCTGACAGATCCTTTCGCCACATACGGATCAAAAACAGGACTCCGCGGACGTAGAGCTCTATACGCATCGCAATCCACACACCCTCAAGGCCAAGCTGTTTTGAAAGAAAGGATGCAAGCGGCAGTCTTACAAGCCACATACTGACAAAGTTCAGGCAGCTCGGTCCAAAGGTATCTCCGGCTCCGCGAAAAACTCCGGTTGCAACGATGGAAGCTGCATACAGCGGTTCTGCTAATGCTTCAATTCGAAGCACTGTAACTCCGAGTGCACAGATTTGCGGATTTGGGGATAACATCCCGATCATCTGCGGTGCAAAGATATACATAAGGATTCCTGTGCCGCACATAACCATCACCCCGAAACCTGTGATCAGCCATGCCATCTTTTTGGTCACATCCCTGCGGTCAGCGCCGATGCTTTGCCCAATCAAAGTTGTAGCCGCTGCTCCGATTCCATATCCGGGCATATAACACAGACTCTCAGCCGTAACAGAAAAAGAATTTGCTGCGATTGAGATTGTCCCAAGCGGAGATACAATCTTCGTAAATATGACCTGCGCGCCGCACATGATTGTCTGTTCAAATCCAACAGGAAGCGCTATCTTCGCCGCCGTCTTCAACTGTTCTTTTGAAAATTTTAAATGTTCTTCTCTCCTCAAATGAAGCGCCGGAGATTTTACAAGCAGAAAATATAACATAAGGATCGATACGGTAAGCACTGATACTGCCGTGCCAAGCGACGCCCCGGCAACGCCAAGTCCCATTCCCGGCACTTTTATCACGCAATTCAGGATCTTCCTCTTTCTCGCCGGGAAAATAAATATCGCATTGAACACAACATCCAGACCGCACATGATCACATGTAAGACGCTTGGAACCTTCATATTCCCACTGCACTGGAGCATTCCGGCTGCAATATTATTAAGCTGCGCAGCCGGGAGCGCCAGGGAATAGATCAGGAAATAGCTCGACGCATCGCCGCAGATCTTTGCATTGCCGCCGATCCAGACCGGAAGCCTGCGATGAACGCCTGCCCCAATCAGTAACAGCGCCGTTCCGCTGATCAGAGCAATCATAAGCCCCTGCCTTACGATTCCCCTTGCTTTCAGCTCATCTCCTGCACCGATCGCATGTGCAATCTGGACTGTAAATCCAACACTCACCGCGCCGTATAATCCATTCATCAGCCATGTACTGGACGCAACAAGACCGATGGCGGCAGATTCATCTGCTCCGAGATGTCCGACCATGGATGCGTCAATATACTGCATGATAACCGACGATATTTGCGCCATGATCGCCGGTACGCTTAATTGAATTGTCAAAAATAACAACTGACGAACAGATAAAGCCTTTCCGTCACGCAGTTCTCCCAGGAGATCTCTTTTCATTGATATCTTATTTTCCCTTTCTGCCATAATTGATAAGAAACTGCTTTTTCCGCCTTGCAGACGCCCCCTGTATGTGATAATTTTAATGTACCTACACTGCAAAAAGGAGATCCCGCTATGGAAATTGAACGTAAATATTTAATCGACAGGCTCCCGGACGATCTGGATATGTATGCCTCCCGGCATCTGGAACAGGGTTATTTAAACACAGAGCCTGTTGTCCGTATCCGCAAAAGCGATGACAAATACGAGCTCACCTACAAGTCCCAGGGACTGATGGTTCGGGAGGAATATAATCTTCCGCTTACCGAAGAAGCCTACTATCACCTCCGGGAAAAGGCTGATGGACTTCTCATCACGAAGACACGCTATCTCATTCCGCTTGACGGCCGCCTGATCGCTGAGTTGGATGTTTTTGAAAATGAGCTTGCCCCGTTAATGCTCGCCGAGGTGGAATTTGAAACGGAGGAAGAAGCCAATACCTTTACCCCGCCGGCATGGTTCGGGGAGGATGTAACATTTTCCAAACGTTATCACAACAGTTACTTAAGCCAGCATGGCCTTGCATAGTTCAGGCGAAATATAGCTATGGCAAAGTTTTTAACCGCAAAAAAGTCCTGCCGCATGAAGATATACGGCAGGACGACTTTTGTCATCTTTCCCTTTAAAGCGCTTTTATTCTCTCGATCGCTTTCACCGTATTCTCATATGTACCGAAAGCGGTCAGCCGGAAATATCCTTCTCCGCCTGGGCCGAACCCGGAACCTGGAGTTCCAACCACGCCCGCTTTCTCCAGCAGATGATCAAAGAACTCCCATGACGTCATCTGATCCGGCGTCTTCAGCCAGATATAAGGCGCGTTCACCCCGCCGGACACCGTATATCCTGCGCCCGCAAGTCCCTCAGAAATCGTCTTCGCATTCTTCATATAATATGCGATCTGCTCCTTGAGCTGTGCCTGACCGGCCGCAGAATAAACAGCCTCACCGGCTCTCTGCACGATATATGGCGCTCCGTTATACTTTGTTCCGTGGCGTCTTGCCCAGAGCGTATGAAGCATCACATCCCCGGCTTTCAGATCCTTCGGGATAACAGTCGCCCCGAGACGGACTCCGGTAAACCCGGCGTTCTTCGAAAAGCTTCGAAGCTCGATCGCACAGGTTCTTGCGCCCTCGCACTCGTAGATCGTGTGAGGAACGTCCTCCTCGGAAATATACGCCTCATAAGCAGCGTCATAAATGATAACCGCATGGTTCTTATTTGCATAATCTACCCAGTCCTGAAGCTGGGATTTTGTGATCGTTGATCCTGTCGGGTTGTTCGGGAAGCACAGATAGATAATATCCGGCGTCTCCTTTGGAAATTCCGGCGCAAATCCATTGTCCGCCGTACACGGCATATAGATCACGTCGCTCCATGTCCCTGTCGCGGCATTGTACGTGCCTGTGCGTCCCGCCATAACATTGGTATCCACATATACCGGATAAACCGGGTCGCATACGGCGATCTTATTATCTACGCTGAAAATCTCCTGAATATTACCGGAATCGCACTTCGCCCCGTCGGAAATAAAGATCTCATCCGCAGCGATATCGCATCCCTTTGCCTGATAATCATTCTTCGCCATTGCGCTTCTGAGAAACTCATATCCCAGATCCGGCGCATACCCGTGGAACGTCTCAGCGTGCGCCATCTCTTCAACCGCGCCGTGAAGAGACTCGATCAGAGCCGGAGCCAACGGCTGTGTTACATCTCCGATACCCAGACGGATGATCGTCTTATCCGGATTTGCCTTTGTGTAGGCAGCAACTTTCTTTGCAATATTTGAAAAAAGATAACTGCCCTGCAGTTTCAAATAATTGTCATTTACTTTGAACATCTTCCTGTACCTTTCCTTGTATTTTTTCCAGCTTCCCCTCAAAGACCGTTTCCGCGGTTCCCGTAAGCAGAACCTTCTCCTTCCACCGATCCCACTGGATGAAAAGATTTCCACCTTTTAATTTTACTGAAACCTCGTCATCTGTCAAGTGATTTAATATCGCGGCGACAACAACTGCGCAGGCTCCGGTTCCGCACGCATGTGTCTCCCCGACGCCCCGCTCCCATACGCGCATGCGGATGTTCCTCCGGTCTTCACACCGGGCAAATTCCACATTTGTGCGAAGCGGAAAATGAGGATCTTTCTCGATTTGCGCCCCGACTTTTTCAATGTCTATGTCATCCGGATCCTCCACAAAGATCACAGCATGCGGATTCCCCATCGATACGCAGGTCACCGGATACACGGATTCATCCAGAAGGATGAGCTGCTGCATGATGACATCCCTTCCGGGAAATACCGCCGGGATCTCCCGCGGGTAAAGGATCGGTTTTCCCATATCCACAGTCACCGTCTCCACCCGTTCTTCGTGTACCCCAAGGGAAATTTCCTTTCGTCCCGCATTCGTCTCGACACAGAGATGAAATTTCTTCCTTATATTCTTTTCAAATAAGTATTTTCCAACGCAGCGGATCCCATTTCCGCACATTTCTGCCTCAGAGCCGTCGGAATTGAAGATCCGCATCCGGACGTCCGCCGCTTTCGACGATTCCAGTACGATCAGCCCATCTGCGCCGATTCCATAATGTCTGTCACAGATCCATTTTACATTCGGCTGTATATCCACAGATTCCTCGATCTGGTTTACAATTACAAAGTCATTTCCAGTTCCCTGCATCTTCGTAAACAGCATCCCGGCCTCCGAAAATCACATATCACATAATACTCAATATCATACGGGCAGTTTCCGCAAGGGTATTGCCGCTGTCCATACTGTTCTTCTGTATATATTTGTGAGCCTCAGCCTCCGTCATCCCATTTCTCTCCATGAGCAGAGCCTTGGCTTCGTCTATGTATCTCTGATCTTCTTTTGTCCGAACCTTCCTCTTCTGCTTTTTCCTTTGGATCTCCTGTCGCATATTGGCAAGCATCATTTCCACAGTGTTCAGAAGATCATAAACCTTCATCGGCAGCGGAAGACCGACCACTCCTTCCTCCTCGCACATATCCACTTTATCAGCGGAAGCAACCAGAAGCAGTTCAAATGTATCAGGCAGATAATCGCGCAGTTCACTGTAGATCATATCCTGCAGCCGGTAGCTGCTGATTACCACGCCGCCGTCGCATGCCTCCGCATATTGCAGCGCCTGCGCCCCTGTCGTCCCGACACCGAACACATTCATGCCATTGCGTGTCAGTATATTTCGTATGTTGACCGCATTCTCATGCCTGGAAAATACGACAATAATCTGTTCCACACCCGCACCTCCAATGTCAATCCCTGTTAAAACTGTCTCAGCTTTAAATTCAACATCAGATCGTGTCGAGATATCTTTTGACCTCCCAGTCTGTAACCTGTGCGGTATATTCTTTATATTCCCTGATCTTTGCCTCCACATAATAATGTGCGATATGCTCGCCCACTACCTCTTTCACAAAGTCATCCTCCTCAAAGGCCTCCACGGCGCGCATCAGACTGGTCGGCATCTGCTCGATCCCGCGCGCATTCCGCTCCTCCTGTGTAAGTGCGAAAAGATTATCCGTGATCCCCTCCGGCGGCATGATCTGATTGCGGATTCCATCCAGGCCGGACGCCAGGCATACGGCCAGCGCCAGATATGGATTGGCAGCCGAATCCGGCCCGCGCATCTCCACGCGCGTGTCCCTGCCTCCTGCTGCCGGGATACGGATCAGCGGACTTCTGTTCTGGGCCGACCATGCGATGTAGACCGGAGCCTCATAACCCGGGACAAGACGCTTGTAGGAATTTACGATCGGATTGGTAAAAAGCGTCATACCTTTCAGATGCTTCATCAGACCTCCTATGAAATAATATGCCTCTTTACTCAGTCCCATGCTATCAGATTTGTCTTCAAAAATGTTCTTTCCATTCTTAAACAGGGACATATTCAGGTGCATACCCGATCCGTTGACTCCCTGCTTCGGCTTCGGCATGAAGCTTGCATACATGCCATGGCGCTTCGCAATCGTCTTGACAACCAGCTTGAACGTCATAATATTGTCCGCTGTCGCAAGTCCTTTCCCATATCTGAAATCGATCTCATGCTGCGCCGGAGCCGCTTCGTGATGGGAAGCCTCGATCTCATAATTCATCTGTTCCAGCGTCAGGACAATATCGCGCCTTGCGTTTTCGCCTGTATCCGAAGGCCCCATATCAAAATAAGTTCCCCGGTCTGCGGATTCCGTAGTTGGCCGTCCGTTATCATCAATATCAAACAAAAAGAACTCGCATTCCGGCCCTACGTTGAACGTATATCCCATATCCCTCGCCTGCCGCAGCACCTTCTTCAATACGTAGCGGGGATCGCCTTCAAACTGCGTCACCTGATCCGCATGATAAACATCGCAGATCATCCTCGCCACTTTCCCCTTCTGCGGTCTCCACGGGAAAATTTCAAACGTACTGAGATCCGGGATCAGGTACATATCCGAGTTCTCAACCCTTGCAAAGCCTTCAATGGCCGAACCGTCAAAAAGGCAGCCGTTCTCAAGGACTCTCGGAAGCTGACTTCCGGTGACCGCTATATTTTTCAGATTCCCGAAAATATCCGTAAACTGAAAACGGATAAAACCAATATCTTCTTCTTCAACAAGATTCAAAATATCTTCCTTTGTGTACATATCCTGTCCTCCTAAATCAAAAAGGGCGGAGTTCTGCATAAAAATTACTCTGCCCCATTGCATCCTATAATCTGTTATTATATTCCTCAAGATATTTTTTAGTATATTCGACATCCGACGGACAGTCAAGATATTCGCTGCCATATTTTTGGCGCGTCTCATTGCCCTTTCCGGTGATCAGAAGGATCGTCGGCTCATCCACATCTTCAATGGCCGCCCGGATCGCCTCCCCGCGATCCTCGATCATCACATACGGACAATCCTGCGCCGCAACATACTGTGCAATGTCTTTGGAAATATCCTCCACCGGCTCAAATCCCGGATCCTCCGCCGTTATATAGACCTTCTTGGAATACATGCCGGCAATCGTGCCAAGATCATGCCGCCTTGCCAGAGATTTCTTTCCCGGACAGCCAAAGATCGTGCAGAGCTTGTATGCCGGGTATTCCTTTCGGATCGAATCAAAAAGCTTCTCGAAGCTCAGTTTATTGTGCGCATAATCAACGATCGCGATGATCTTATTATCCTTGCTCGGATAGAACTCCATACGCCCGCTGGATCTTGCCCTTTTCAGGCCGCTCTTAATGTACTCCAGCGGAATCTCATATTCATAAGCGGCTGCGATGGCCGCCAGAGCGTTCTCCACATTGAAAAGTCCCGGCATGGTCAGCATGAAATCCTCGTCAAAGCGGTCGCATTTTACGCGGAACAGGATGTTATGTCCATCCTTCCGGATATCATATCCGTAAATATCCGCTTCTTCCCTGGTTCCAAATGTCAGAACCCTCTTTGCTTTCTGCGCTTCCGCAAGCGTCCTGTCCGCAAAATCCATATCCAGATTCACGATCGCCGTTCCCGTCTGCGCGAAAATGCGAAGCTTGGAACTGAAATAATCCTCAAAATCCGCATGCTCGATCGGACTGACATGATCCTCGGAAATATTCAGGAAGATCCCCGTGTCAAATTCCAGCTCATCCACACGATTATATTTCAGCGCCTGGCTGGAAACCTCCATCGTCAGATACTCGATCCCGGAATCCACCGCATGGCGGAAATGCTCCTGCAGCTCCACTGCCTCCGGCGTTGTGATGTGGGATTCCTTTTTGATCACTCCGTCATAAACATCGATGGTGGAGATCATCGCGCTCTCCTTTCCGCCTGTTCCTTCCATATAATCGTCGATGATAGCCTTGATATAATAGGTCGTCGTCGATTTCCCCTTTGTGCCGGTGATCCCGGTGATTTTAAGCTTCTCTGCCGGAGCCTCAAAAAACTTCTTTGCAAGAACCGGCATCGCGCGGCGGATATCTTTCACCAGAATACAGGGAAGATCCACGTCATATTTTACCTCGCTGACATAGGCGAACGCGCCTTTCTTTGCGCTCTCTGCAAGATACTGCTCCTTAAATGCAGCTCCCTTGCAGATGAAAAATGTATCCTCCTTCACTTCCCTGGAATTACAGGTCAGGTATCCGACTTCGTGCTCTGCTTCCTCTCCGGGATCATACTCTTTTACCATATCCGCCTGCGAGAGCAGCTCCAGATATGTCTTCCATGTATATTTCATATTGTTTGCTCCTAAAACAAATGTGTACTCTGTTCTTTACAAATAGGTTGCTCCGGAACGGATAATGGATTCGCGGACCAGCACATCCATCGCATCCAGGCAGATCTCCGGGACGCTGTGGAATTCCTTATAAACCGAAAGCTCCGTGCACGCAAGGATGACCGCGTCGCACCCCTTCTCCACCAGCTCGTCCACAACACGGTTAAACAGATGTTTTGAGCCGCGTTCCCCGGCCTTGATCTCATCGTAAATGATGTGCATGACGTCCTTCTGCCTTCTCTTCGATGGATTTACCGCAGTGATCCCAAGCTTCTCGCATTCCTTCCTGTAAATACCGGAAAAGATCGTTCCATCCGTCGCCATGATGCCGATCCTTTTGATATCGCCGAACTGTTTCCGCGCGTACAGCACGCTCTCGCGTATCATATGGATGATCGGAACACTTGTCTGTTCCTGAAGCTTATCATAATAATAGTGGGAGGTATTGCACGGGATCGCGATATTTGCCACCCCAAGCATCTCCAATGTACGTAAGTCCTCAATCATCGACCGGAGCAGTTCTTTGCTCTCACCGCTCAGGATCGCCTTTGTCCGGTCGGGCGTGGATGCATGGTTCAGGATCACCGTGTCAATATGCTCCTGGTCGCAGGACGCTTTCGTGTGCTCGATCATGCGATCCAGAAAAAAGCTCGTCGCCTGCGGGCCAAGTCCGCCAAGCACGCCCAGACGCTTCTTGTCATTGTATGTTATCATAGAACACCTCCTGTTCCCGCGTTACCTGACAGGAACCATCTATTTGTAATACATGTCAAATTTCCTGTAATGGCTGAAATGCTGCTTCATCATGCGCAGCCAGCGGTTCAGCCTGAAATCTCCCTTCATAAATACCGGGTTGACAGCTTTTCCCTCCGCGATCAGCTTCTTCATCTTGCTTTTCAGCTTCGGATCCCTGACATGCCTGAAAGCAACCTTCTTCGGAACGACCAGCCAGAGGCGCTCCTCCTTCGCCGTCTCAAACGGAAGCTCCTTATTGTAAATATACTCTTCTACGATATATTTCGCTACGTTGAATCCAGAGCCTGTCACATAGTAATTGCTCCGCCCCTGTCTTGTATTGATCTCAAAAAACTTGAACTTCCCGTCGCGCGTATCATACTTGATATCAAAATTGGAAAATCCAACATAGTGAAGATCCTCCAGCAGCTTCTTCACACGTCCCATCAGCTCCTCATTCGGCTCTGTAATGATGACTGCATGATTGCCGAGTCCATGCGGGGTATGCTCTTCCAAAAGCACGTGTCCAAGACACATCATCTTAACTTTCGCATCCCTTCCGGAATAGGAAGTCAGTACACGCATATATTCATCATTCCCCGGAATCGTGTCCTGAATGATAAGAGAATCTGTATATCCTGCGCCGTAAATGTCCTGAATGACCTGATTCAGCTCCTCGCGGGTGTCCAGCTTGTAGATCTTGTTCTGCGTCGGAAATGGATGCTCCCAGTACATAACGCCGTTGGACGGCTTACAGATGACCGGGAACGGAAAGTTCATCTCAAAATCAAGTCCCATCTCCGGCTTGTAAATAAGGGTACCCGGATAATCGATCCCATACTCCTCGCACAACTGATAAAAGGTCTCCTTCTGCTGAAGACTGTCCATCAGGTCAAAATCAATGTACGGAGCAATGATATTCGGCTCCAGCTCCTTCTTGTGCTTACTGATCAGCGCAACATAACTGTCCCCGCATCCCACCAGCACGATCTTTTTGTCCGCATGCTTCTTCGCAAACCCATTGACCGTTCCAAGGAACACTTCGTCCGTGTCAATCTTCACATTCGGCGTATAGACCGTGATCCTGCTCCCGTAGCTCGGGCCGCTTGGATATTTCCCAAATACATAGGACTGAACCTGATACTGCTCATAAAATGCGCGGGCAACGCTGTATGTGTTGATGTCGCCGCCAAGCAGAACCGGGATAAATTCTCTCTGTTTAAAATTCATCGTATCACCTTTCTATAAACAGCCCTGTCAGGGCATGTAATTCCTGCAGCGCCAATGTACAAAGGCCGCCCGTCCGGCATCTGTACATCAAAGCCAGCCTTGATTATAGTATAAAAAAAGCAGTTTTGCAACACAGTAGCATCGCTATCTGACTGATCCGGGTTCCATGATTCCCCCATTATTTCTCTGTTTTACTGTCATTTTTACTGGATCTCAGTCACAGTGTAGTCCTTCGCCTCCACAGCCTGTTTCAGCGCCGCATTTGCAACATCACCGTCCAGCGATACGATCGCCGTCCCCGCCTCGTGACTTACCTCCGCCTTCTTCACTCCATCAAGAGCTTCCAGCGCTTTCTTTACGGCCGCCTCACAGTGCGGACACATCATGCCTTCGATTTTCATTGTCTTTTTCATTGTGGAATCCTCCTTTATTTCTTCTTTTTGATCTTCTAAATTCAACGCAACAGGATTGATCTTCTTATCCTTTGCAGCGTTTCTGACAGGAAACAGGTTGAGCCTTAGCGCGTTTGATACGACGCAGAAGCTGGATAAGCTCATGGCCGCCGCTGCGAACATCGGATTTAATTGCCATCCGAAAACCGGAATCCAGACTCCCGCAGCAAGCGGAATTCCGATCACATTGTAGAAAAATGCCCAGAACAGATTCTGATGGATGTTCCGAAGCGTTGCGCGGCTAAGTCTTACCGCAGCCGGGACGTCGCTGAGACGGCTCTTCATGAGTACAACGTCCGCAGCGTCGACCGCCACGTCCGTTCCTGCCCCGATTGCGATCCCGATATCCGCCCTCGTAAGCGCCGGGGCGTCATTGATACCATCGCCGACCATGATGACCTTGCCCCTCTCGCCAAGTCGGCGGATCACTTGCTCCTTGCCATCCGGCAGAACGCCCGCAATGACATCGTCCACGCCGGCCTGTCTGCCGATAGCCCTCGCTGTGCGTTCATTATCTCCGGTCAGCATGACGACACGGATCCCCATGTTCTGCAATTCCTTCACAGCCTGCGGACTGTCCTCCTTGATCACATCCGCTACCGCGATGATGCCAAGAAGCCTGTCGTCCCTGCTGAAAAATAACGGCGTCTTACCCTCTCCGGCAAGCTTCTCCGCCTCTTCTTTTAGCTTCGCAGATACATTCGCCTTTGTCAATATATGTTTCAGATTTCCTCCGTTCAGCACTGCCCCATCTGACACTGCAGTCAGTCCATTTCCCGGAAGGGCGCGGAATTCTGCCACCTCCCCGACATGTATGCCCTGCTCTCCGATCATCGTCAGGATCGCTTTCGCAAGCGGATGTTCACTCTTCTTTTCCAGCGCGCCTGCCATGAGCAGAAGCTCTTTTTCGCTGACGCCGTCCGCCGGAAGGATATCCGTCACCTTCGGCTCTCCGCTTGTGATCGTTCCCGTCTTATCCAGCGCTACGATCTGCGCGCGCCCGGTCTCCTCCAGAGATGAGGCTGTCTTAAACAGAATCCCATGCTTCGCACCCATTCCATTTCCAACCATGATCGCTACCGGAGTCGCAAGTCCAAGCGCACACGGACAGCTTATGACCAGTACGGATATTCCCCTTGCAAGGGCAAATCCAAACGATTGTCCGGCAATCAGCCACACGATCGTTGTAACAACCGCTATAGAGATAACCCCCGGAACGAATATACCGGATACTTTATCTGCGATCCTGGCGATCGGAGCCTTTGTCGCTGCAGCGTCGCTGACCATCTGAATGATCTGCGACAGGGTCGTGTCTTCGCCAACCCTCGTCGCCTCGCACCGGATAAATCCGGACTGGTTGAGCGTCGCAGCAGATACCGTATCTCCCGGTTCCTTATCCACCGGAATACTCTCGCCTGTCAGCGCCGCTTCATTGACTGCACTGTTTCCCTCCAGAATACGCCCGTCCACCGGAATATTCTCGCCCGGACGTACAACAAAAATATCTCCCTTTGCAACCTGCTCGACGGCCACCTCCATCTCCGCGCCGTCTTTGATAATACTGGCAGTCTTCGGCGCAAGCTTCAACAGGCTCTTCAGCGCATCCGTCGTCCTGCCCCTGGAGCGGGCTTCCAGCATCTTTCCGACAGTAATAAGCGTCAGGATCATGGCAGCCGACTCAAAATAGAACTCCATCATGTAATCCATGACAGCCATCATATCTCCATCTGCCTGCGCCCTTGTCATGGCAAAGAGTGCATACACACTCCATACAAAGGACGCCATAGAGCCAAGCGCCACCAGAGTATCCATATTCGGGGCGCGGTGGATCAGGCCCTTAAAGCCGTTGATAAAAAACTTCTGGTTGATGACCATGATAATCCCCGACAAAAGCATCTGTACAAGTCCCATAGCCACATGGTTATCATCAAAAAATGCCGGAAGCGGCCATCCCCACATCATATGACCCATAGAAAAATACAGGAGCACGATCAAAAAAGCAAGCGAAGAGATCAGCCTTTTCTTCATGACCGGAGTCTCCCGGTCCTTCAGCGCATCCTCCGCATCCGCCATGGCCGACGCTCCTTGCTTTCTGTCCGCGCCTTTTACAGACGCGCCATAGCCCGCGGCCTCTACAGCCGCAATAATCGACGGTGCGGAAGCGCTTCCTTCCACGCTCATAGAATTTGTAAGGAGACTCACTGAACAGGAAGTGACTCCCTCTACCTTTGATACCGCTTTCTCCACGCGGGCGCTGCACGCCGCACAGCTCATTCCGGTAACCGTAAATTGCTCCATGCGTTCCTCCTCCTACTTCATAAACTTTCGGATGACTTTGATCAGGTCATCCACGGTGTCATCCTCACCGGCACGGATATCATCCACTACACAGGTGCGGATATGATTCTCCAGCAGCACCTTGCTGAAACTGTTCAGAGCTGCGTTCGCCGCCGCAACCTGTGTCAGAATATCCGTACAGTATGCATCCTTCTCGATCATACCCTTGATCCCGCGAATCTGACCTTCGATCCGGTTCAGGCGGTGAATCAGATCCGTATACTCTCTCTCGTCCCTCTGTTTCGTCTTATGACAGCAGCATTTCTCTTCCATAGCATGTCCCTGTCCTTTCTTTTCATACCAGGGCAGATCCTTTCCTCCCGGCAAAACTTATTATATACCCCGTGGGGGTATATTGCAACTCGTATTACTGATAATTTTTCTATACGCAGAAATCCCCGGGCATAAACCCGGGGACATGTTATCATCCGTATTCTGTCTGACTGTTTTATCCTGTCCTGTTTCTATCCAAATATCCTGTGCCAGATGATCTTTGCATATTTTGCAATCTTATCGATCAGACCATCGCCATTGATCTTGCTGAAATCAATTCCGATATCCTCCAGCTTCTGATAAAGATCCTTCGCCTGCTCCTGAAGTGTATCCGGATCAAGATCCAGATTCTTAACTTCACCCATGAGTTCAAGGAGCTCCGTCTTCTGCTCGTCTGTCAGATCCACATTCATCTCCTCCGAGATCTCATCCACAGCCTCATTGATCTCGTCGTCGCTGGCCAGGCCTTCCGAAACAACCATCTCTTTCACTGCGCCGACAAGAGCAGCCGCTGTCTCCGGATCCTCTATCTCAGCTCCGAGATCGCTTGTCGTTACAAGCTCCTGCGTCGCCGCCTCTACGCTCTCCGCCGCCGTATCGCTTCCGGTCATCGTATCATATGCCTTGATCGCACCGATAAGTCCCGCCGTACCGGATACATTGAACGGACCGGCAACTGTAACATCCGCATTCTTGATGCCTGCTGTGACGAGAGCATTCTGATACATCGTAGTCGTGCAATATGTAATGTTGTGCGTCTCAACATTCACTCCGCTTCCATCTTCCGTGCTTACTACCTTTACAGATGAGAGCGCTCTGCTGCCGATCAGGCTGCTGTCGATATACTGATCCAGGTACTCGTGTTCATCTGCATTTGTAACCTGAAGCACCGTGCAGTCATTCAGATCTGACTCCGTAAGACCGAGAAGGCCAAGAACGGTTGCGCGTTCCTCCGTCGACAGATCCGCTCCGAGTGAAACGTAAGTTCCCGCCAGGTCAGAGGAGTCTGTTGAAGCATCCCCCTCAGAATCTGCCTTTACTGTCATAGGTGTCACCGCCAATGCCGCCGCAGTCACAACTGTCAGACATACAGCGGTCAGCTTCTTCCATAATTTTAAATTCTTCATAATAAAAATCCTCATCTAAGTATTGTCTTGTTTCCGGAGATCCGGCTCTGCCGGACCTCCATCGATTATATACTTAGATAAGGAGAATTACAATGCTTAAAATGTGAATTTTTCTTAATAATTTTTTAAGATGCAAATATCCTGTCCTCAAAATCTACAGTCTTCTGGAAATCTCCGTACACTCCCGCACAGCTTCAAACACCGCTGAACGGAATCCTTTCTCTTCCAGCACACGGACTGCGCCGATCGTCGTTCCTGCCGGTGAGCAGACCATATCCTTAAGCTCCCCCGGATGCTTTCCTGTCTCAAGAAGCATCTTCGCGCTTCCAAGTACCGCCTGCGCCGCAAATGTATACGCCTGCGCTCTTGGCATTCCCTCGAATACCGCCGCATCCGCCATCGCTTCAATAAACAAAAAGACATAAGCCGGCGAGCTTCCGCTGACCGCCGTTACTACGTCCATCAGATTCTCCGCGACAACCTCAACGCGGCTGAATGCCCCGAGAATCTTCTGAGCCAGCGCGAGATCCTCTTCCTTTACGTTTTGATTCGGACATACAGCGGTCATGCCTGCCGAAACCATGGCCGGAGTATTCGGCATCGTACGCACGATCCTAAGCTCTCTGCCAAACTGCTCTCCAAGCCATGCGAGAGTCTTTCCAGGCGCGATCGTGATGATGATCTGCCGCTCTGTCACAACATCTTTTATTTCTCTGATAACATCTTCATAAAACTGCGGCTTGACCGAGAGGAAAAGAACATCCGCCTGCCCGGCTGCTTCTTTATTATCTGCCGTCACCTGAATACCGTAAGTCTCCTGCACCTTCTGCCTTCCAGGCGCAAAAGGGTCCGCGCCGATAATCTCCTCCGGCCTGCAGATACCTTCTTTGATGATTCCTCCCATAATGGCTCCCGCCATATTTCCACATCCGATAAATCCAAGTTTCATTTCATTTCCTCCAAACTGTGAGAATTTCCTTACAGGCTTTCCGTCGGCGTCATAACGAAAATCTGTCATGCGGCGTATGGTTTTGCGTGGCATCCAGCCGCTTTGCATACATTGTATTTTATTGTATGCATTTTTTCTTCGTATAAAATATCATATCCTGTTCTTTACGTCAACAATGCGGGGCAAAGAGATTCCGGGGAAAGACATCAATGAGATTTATGAATTAAGTATTTAAAAAAATGATAGATATCTTCAAAAAAATATTGACACAAGTGCATAGAAGCGATATAATCCAATACATGGAAATGATATCATCAAAAATGATGATACACTTCAAAAAAAATGATAGGCAGGGAAGAACGATTATGAAAAAGAAAGTATTGGCCATTTTAATGGCAACAGCAATGACACTGTCATTGGCAGCATGTGGAAGTGACAATTCTTCCAGTTCCTCAGACAGCGGGGAGAGCGCAGCAGCATCGACAACAGAATCCAAAGATGTCTATAACATCGGCATCTGCCAGCTTGTTCAGCATGACGCATTAGATGCAGCAACCGAAGGTTTCCAGGATGCACTCATCGAGAAACTGGGCGAAGATAAGGTTAATTTTGATCTTCAGAACGCAGCCGGTGATTCTGCAACATGTGCAACGATCGTGAATCAGTTCGTATCGGATGGGGATGATCTGATCCTGGCAAATGCAACAGCATCTCTTCAGGCGGCGGCAGCAGCCACAGATACAATTCCGATCCTCGGAACATCCATTACAGATTATGCTACAGCGCTGGACATTGAGGACTGGTCAGGTACTGTCGGCGGTAACATTTCCGGTACTTCTGATCTGGCTCCACTGGATCAGCAGGCGGACATGCTGCATGAACTGTTCCCGGATGCAAAGAATGTTGGCCTTTTGTACTGCTCGGCTGAGCCGAATTCCGTGTATCAGGCAACTACGATCGAAGGATATCTGAACGATATGGGATATACATGTGAATCTTATACATTTACGGATTCCAATGATATCGGCTCCGTAGCTTCCGACGCAGCATCCAACAGTGATGTAATCTACATCCCAACAGATAATGCTGCGGCATCGAATACAGAAGTTATCAACAACACCTGTCTTCCGGCCGGCGTACCGATCATCGCTGGTGAGCAGGGTATCTGTGCAGGATGTGGTGTTGCAACCTTATCCATCAGCTATTATGATATCGGATACAAGACAGGTGAGATGGCGGCACAGATCCTGCAAGAGGGTGCTGATATAAGTACAATGCCGATCGAATATGCACCAAATGTGACAAAGCAGTATAACGAAGCTAACTGCACAAAGCTTGGGATTACACCTCCGGAAGGATATGAGCCGATTGCAACCGAGTAGTGTAGATAATAATCTGAATAATTAGAATGAAAGCCCCCGTCTTTTCACGTAGTCATCCGACGATGAATCACGGGGGCTGAGATGGTGTCAAGGGAAAATTTATGACACAGGAGGAATGAAAAATGAGTTTCGTACAGTTATTGAATGCTCTTCCGGGCGCCTGCGCCCAGGGGCTTATATGGGGGATTATGGCAATTGGCGTCTATATTACATACAAGATTCTGGATCTGGCTGACCTGACGGTAGATGGTACGATGTGTACCGGAGGAGCTGTCTGCATATTAATGCTGACGAACGGGCATTCGATAGGAACTGCCCTGGCTTTATCATTGATCGCAGGACTGCTTGCGGGACTTGCAACAGGGATTCTTCATACCACGCTTGGGATTCCGGCTATTCTTGCAGGAATCCTGACACAACTTGGCCTTTACTCTGTGAATCTGCGTATTTTAGGCGGCAAAGCAAATCAGGCGATCAGCGTTGACAAATATGATCTGCTTGTATCTCTTCGTTATGTCAAAGGAGTTCCGGTCTATAAAAATACGATTTTTATTGTGGCGATATTTATAATTGCGATCGTTGCAATTCTTTACTGGTTTTTCGGTACAGAACTTGGAAGCGCTATCCGCGCAACCGGAAGTAATCCGAATATGTCCCGTGCACAGGGGATCAATACCGATCATTGTAAGATCCTTGGACTTATGATCTCCAACGGGATCGTGGCGCTGGCAAGCGGTCTCTATGCACAGTATCAGGGATTTGCAGACGTCAATGCCGGGCGCGGAGCGATCGTTATCGGTCTTGCGGCAGTTATCATAGGCGAGGTTGTATTTGGGAAAATCCACGGGAACTTCGCATTCCGGCTTCTTTCAGTGGCCTTTGGAGCGATCATTTACTATCTGGTATTGCAGGTCGTGCTCTGGCTCGGACTCAACTCCAATGACCTGAAGCTGTTGTCAGCGATCGTAGTTGCAGCATTCCTCGCGATTCCTCATCTAAAGGAAAAATACTTCTCAAAGCCGATGAAAAAGGGAGGTGCTTCCCGTGCTTAAAGTTGAAAACATACACAAAACATTTAATGCCGGAACTGTGAATGAAAAGGTTGCGCTGAACAGCTTGAATCTTGAATTGAACGAGGGCGATTTCGTTACGGTAATCGGAGGAAACGGAGCTGGTAAATCGACGCTTCTGAATGCAATTGCCGGAGTGTGGTCCGTAGATGAAGGGCGGATTACTATCGATAATATTGATGTGACGGGGATGCCGGAGCATAAGCGTGCAAAATATCTTGGCCGAGTATTTCAGGATCCGATGACAGGAACAGCTGCCAGTATGATGATCGAGGAAAATCTTGCGCTCGCCGCAAGACGGGGATCGTTCAGATTTTTACGCATTGGAATCACAAGAAAAGAGCGTGAAACGTACCGGGAACTGCTCAAGACGTTGGATCTAGGTTTGGAAAACCGCATGACGACAAAAGTAGGCCTCCTCTCCGGCGGACAGAGACAGGCGCTTACCCTTCTGATGGCAACCCTGAAGAAACCAAAGCTTCTCCTTTTGGATGAGCACACAGCAGCGCTGGATCCGAAGACTGCGGCAAAGGTTCTGGAGACAACAGACCGTATCGTAGGAAAGGACTGCCTCACGACACTTATGATCACGCATAATATGAAAGATGCGATTGCTCACGGCAACCGTCTGATCATGATGCATGAAGGGAATGTGATCTATGATGTTGCCGGTGAAGAGAAGAAGAAATTGAAGGTATCGGATCTTCTTGCCAGGTTTGAACAGGCCAGCGGAAACGAATTCGCAAATGACCGGATGATGCTGAATTAGATGCCAAATAAAACAGGCGGATATGATATATTTTCTGATCGAATTGAAAGTTGCGCTTTAAAAAATCGTATGATATAATCAGGACATGCAAACCGGTATGGGAGGTATTATTTTGTTACACACAAATGAATCTGCGGAAAACTATCTCGAAACTATTTTGATTTTAAGCAAGCGGCTTCCCGTTGTACGTTCTGTTGATATTGCGAATGAACTGAATTTTAAAAAGCCAAGCGTCAGTGTCGCTATGAAGAATCTTCGTGAAAAGAATATGATCGTTGTAAATAATTCCGGCTTTATCACATTAACTCCGGCTGGTCTTAAGGTTGCAGAGACAATTTATGAACGTCATACGCTGCTCTCCGCATGGCTCACGACCCTCGGTGTGGATGCTGATGTAGCAACAGAGGACGCCTGCAGGATAGAACATGTGATCAGTCCGGAGAGCTTTCAGGCTATCAAGGAGCACATTGCAAAATATACAAATGAGAATTAGTTTTCACCGCAAAAGGACGATGGTCTTCCATCGCCCTTTTGCTATTTCCCAATACAGTTCGCGCATGGGGCATACCCCTGCTGCACCATTTCTTCCTTTGAAGACACAACTGTTTTTTTATTTCCTTCCTTCATCTGGCCAACGCTTTCACAGTCCGGCAAATGGAACTTTCCGGTATTTACATTGAGGACAAAGGTCTGTTGTTCCTCCGACGCACCTTCTCCGGCTGAAGCTCCCGGCTCTCCCGGCGTCCAGTCCTCGCTCGGTGAAAGTCCAAAGGTAATTTCTTTCCCGTCTGACTTCGCAGTGATCGTTCCCTGATCGTCCGTCCGGAAGATCTTAACTCCCGCGCTTCGCAGCATGTTCAGAACCGCCGCATGCGGATGTCCGTAGGAATTTCCCTCTCCGCAGCTAATGACCGCATATTCCGGATCCACCCGCTCAAGAAACTCCTCTGTCGTGCCGGTCTTGCTCCCGTGATGGCTGACCTTATATACATCGGACTGCAGGTTCTCGCCGCTGTTCATCATATCCTCCTCGGCCTCTTCCTCCGCATCCCCCGCAAGCAGGAAACTGCACGAACCATGCACGACACGGACGACGATGGACGAATCGTTGGAGTTCTCATAGTCATCCCGTTCCGGTCCAAGAACCGTCACCTCTGCCTCCCCAAGCGAAAATGTATCTCCGGCTTCCGGGTGAAGGATCTCCTCATCCTTCTCATCCGCCGCCTCCACGACCTCATCGTAAGTCACGGTGTCCTTCTCCGATTCCGGCATCAGAAGCTCGCCGCATTCGAAACTCTCAAGGACATTATCCATGCCTCCTATATGATCTGCATCCGGATGCGTCCCGATCACGTAATCAAGCTCTGTTATCCCTTTACTCTCAAGGTAGCTGCACACTTCTTCTCCCCACCGGTTATTTCCGGCGTCTATAAGAAGCGTCTGCCCGCCGCATGTCAGGAGCGTACAATCCCCCTGCCCAACGTCAAGAAAATCAATTCTCAGCTCACCGGAAACTTCAGCAGCGGTCTTCTGTTCCTGGTCTGTATTCTCAGAATTGATCCCGGAACATCCATTGAAAAGAAAGAATCCCATCGCTCCGGCAAGCAGGCAGGACAATAGCCTTTTTTTCACGATTTATCCACTCCCATCATTCTTCTCCCATAATATCATCCCACAGGCTTTGCAGATATTCCACCGAAAAATCTCCTCGCTTTTTGCGCATAGAATGCTGCGATGCAAGCTCATTTGTGTAATCGCTCAGCAGATACACCGTGTGGACAGACGAGTTGTAATGCGTGACAACCGGGATAAAGTCATAATCCTCAATTGCGCAGGTCACCTGATCTCCCTCAACGGTCTTCTTCAGCGTCAGGCTTGCCATCCCGCCGAGCATCCGTTCCGGCTGATCCTGTCCGGAAATAAAATTGCCGCAGGAATAATATACAAGGCCTTCATTTCCGCTCTCCGTGGTCACCATCCGATACGGCTCCACCACATGCGGATGCGCGCAGATCACAATATCTGCACCGGCGTCGATCAGGTCATTGATATAATCCACCTGATATTCTGTCGGCGTATAGACATACTCTGTCCCAATATGAAGGAAACAGATCGTAAAATCCACCTGATCCTCCACCCCTTTGACATCCCGGATAAACTTCTCCCTGTCATCCAGCAGATTGACAAGGTACGGCTCGTCCGCCGGAAGGGAAAACCCGTTCAGTCCGTATGTATAATTGAACATTGCCATATCAATATTATTCTGGGAAATAATATCCATCGTCTCATACTCTTCCTGCGTCTCATGGAGCCCAAGAAGCGTGATCTCCGGATGTTTCTTCCAGTAGTTCAGGGAATCCATAACGCCTGTCCGCCCCTTATCCCACGTATGGTTCGTGGCGCCAAGCACAATGTCAAACCCGGCGTCGATCACCGCATCGCCCACCTCCGTCGGAGAACCAAAGCAAGGATAGCTGCTGACATTCTTATGATCCTCCACAAGGATCGTCTCCTGATTGATAACGCTGATATCATAGGAGGAAATGACGTCCTTCACATTTTCATACATTGCGCTGAAATCATACGATCCGTCGCTTTGCCTGGCACAGTTCAGTATCTGCGTATGGATCAGATTATCCCCCACTGCCGATAACGTCAGTTCATGTTCCTCTTTTTGGTCGACTGCCAGAACCAGTCCTTTCGCGGAATCGTCTCCCTCTTCCTGAAACGTCTCCACAGCAGCGTTTCCGCATCCGGCTATGCCGATCATACACGCAAGCAGCAGACCCATCATTTTCTTCATCTTCGGTTTCTCCCCCTCATAATAACTTTATCTT
>CAZPXF010000035.1:0-20701 GCA_964590945.1 uncultured Lachnospiraceae bacterium
ACAGCATACTCTCCTCTTCTTTACGCCCCATGTGTTCCTGACATTTATCTTGCAGGCTGAAATATCGTCTGGAAAATCTTTCCCGAACCATGGCGCATCTCATTTTTCGCCTGTTCCCTGTGCAGGTTCTGCTGCCTGCGTATCAGAAGATCTATTTTGCGAAACCGTTCTTCCTCGCGTTCTTCGCGGGCGCGCATCAGCCTGTCCATTTCTCCTACGACCTGTGCGGTCATGTGTCTCCCCAGATCCTTTTCAACCGTCTGATTGTTCTGTGTCAGCATTTCTCTCAGAACGCGCCGGAACATCTGTTCAAGCTGTTCCATCTGTATGTCCGTTTCGGAAGCCTGTACCTCTATCTCTTTTCTTTTTTTCTCGTTGCTTTTTTGTTTCGCTTTCTGAAGATCCGGGATCACCTCGCCAAGCGTCTTTAATGACATCCCCTGCTCTTTCAGTTCCTTGATACAGCCAAATAGCTGTATATCATCATCTGTATAGTATCGATGTCCCATTTCATTCCTGCCGATGGAAATTCCAAGCTCCTCCTCCCAGTAACGGAGTACATGGGATTCCACCTGAAGCTTTTTGGCGGCCTCGGAAATAATATAATGAACCTCGCCCATACAAATCCCTCCATATGTAAGTACTACAGCCTGCGCTGTGCTGCCTGATACAACTTCCGTCATATCAATATATATTTTACACGCTTCAGTATAGCATAAAGCGAAAACAAAAAGTGCAGAAACCCTCCGTCAAAGTTCGACAGGAAGCTTTCTGCATCTTTAATCCGATTCTATTTTCGTTGAGAGCCTGCCCTACGACTCCCCGCCGCGCTGGGAATTGGCAAATCTTGTATAATTCGGCAGCCATACAAGCTCGACCGTTCCGATCGGGCCGTTTCTCTGCTTGGCAATGATGATCTCTGCGATTCCCTTCTTCTCAGAATCCTTATTGTAATAATCATCACGGTAAATGAACATTACAACGTCGGCGTCCTGTTCAATAGCCCCGGATTCACGGAGATCAGAAAGCATCGGCCTTTTATCCGGACGTCCCTCCACCGCACGGCTGAGCTGTGAGAGAGCTACAACCGGCACATTCAGTTCCCTTGCGATCGCCTTTAAGGAACGCGAGATCTCAGAGATCTCCTGCTGTCTCGATTCCGCACGTACGCCCACAGATCCGGTCATCAACTGTAAGTAATCGATGATGATCAGATCCAGTTTATGTTCCAGCTTATATTTCCTGCATTTCGAGCGGAGCTCTGATATGGAAATACCAGGAGTGTCATCGATGATCAGGTTGGACCTGCCTATGACTCCTGCTCCTTCGATCAGCCTTTCCCAGTCGGAATCCTTTAGATTACCGGTCCGGATCGCCTGCGAATCCACCTGGGCTTCCAATGCAAAAAGCCGGTTGACAAGCTGTTCCTTTGACATCTCAAGGCTGAAGATCGCAACGGTCTTGCCCGCCCGGAATGCGACGTGCTGCGCAATATTCAGGACAAGCGCTGTCTTTCCCATGGATGGCCGGGCCGCAATCAGGATAAGATCCGATGGCTGAAGTCCCGAAAGCTTATAATCCAGATCAAGAAATCCGGTCGGGATTCCAGTGACAGAACCCTTCTGTCTGGACGCACGCTCGATACGATCCAATACATCCAATACAACCTGCCTGATCGGAACATAATCATCCGTATTCCGCCTCTGCACAAGATCGAAAATACCCTTTTCCGCACGCTCCAATATAACATCCGCCGATTCATTATCCAGATAACACGCGTTGGCAGTCTCTTCATTAAATTTTATCAAACGGCGAAGCGTCGCTTTCTCCCGCACGATCTCTGCATAGTATTTTACATTCGCTGAGGTCGTGACCAGATTCAGAAGATCGCGGACATACTCCATACTGCTGATCTCCTCCGGAACATCCTTTTCCTTCAGATAATTCTGCAGTGTCACGAGATCTACCGGCTTTCCTGCATTGAAAAGCTCCGTCATCGATTCAAACAACACCTGATATGCCTTTTGGTAGAAGTCCTCTCCGCTGATGATCTCAGATGCAGTCATGATGGCATCCTTGTCCATCATCATCGCTCCGATGACCGCCTGTTCCGCTTCTTTGCTGTATGGCAATACTCTTTTTATGAGTGCTTCTTCCATCATTTCCTCCCAATCACGTAAACGTTACCGGAAAATTAAGCTTCCTTTACAACAACAGTAAGCCCGGCTGTCACCTTCTGATGCAGACGAACCGGAACTTTCCATGTTCCGAGCGCCTTGATCGGCTCTTTGATCTGAATTTTCTTTTTGTCAATATCATACCCAAGCTGAGCCTTTGCCTCAGCCGCGATCTCTTTCGAGGAAACAGAACCGAACGTCTTGCCGCCCTCTCCTACCTTCATCGTCACAACGATCCGGGACTCATTGATCTTAGCGCCAAGAGCCTGTGCAGCCTCCAGATTTTCCTGCGCGATCCTGTCATCATTTTTCTGTTTTAATTTGAGATCGTTCAGGTTCTTCGCAGTTGCTTCAAGTCCCTGTTTCTTCTTGATGATCACATTTCTTGCGTATCCGTCGCTCACATTTACGATCTCGCCTTTTTTTCCTACGGATTTAACATCCTCAAGCAAAATTACTTTCATCTATATCTCTCCTTCATCCATCATATCAGCGATCGTAGATTTCAATGTCATCACGGCCATTCCCATATTGGAATCCAGGAACTGGGCGCCTGCAGCATTCATATGACCGCCGCCGCCCATGCGTTCCATGATTATCTGCACATTGACCTCATCGATCGATCTTGCGCTGACGTATATTTTCTTATTATAAAGTGTAAGGACAAAGCTTGCCTTGATCCCCTCGATGTTCAGAAGCTCATTCGCCGTCTGCGCGCCGACGATCGTAGGACTCTCGACGCCGTGACTGTCCGTACATGTCGAGATAGCAAATACGTCTCTGTAAAGCTCCGTGTTCTGGATCATATTTGCCCGCAGGCGGAACGCTTCCATATCATCACGGAAGATCTTGCGCACCTGTGTAATATCTGCGCCGCATCTTCTGAGGTATGCCGCCGCCTCGAACGTTCGAACGCCCGTTTTATTTTTAAAATCATTCGTATCGATCATGATACCTGCATACATACAGTCTGCCTCGATATTCCTGAGACGAACGTCATCATCGATATACTGCAGCACTTCGGAAACCATCTCGCAAGCCGACGAAGCATATGGCTCAATATATGAAAGCACCGCATTTGTAATGGATTCACTTCCCTGGCGGTGATGATCCAGAACCACGATCGTCTTTGTCAGGGACAGAAGCGCCTCACATTCTGTATAGCTGGGACGGTTCGTATCTACCACAACAACCATCGAATTGCTGTTCACAATATCCGCTACCTCTGTCGGCGAAACAAACATATCCGACGGATACTCTGAATTATTGATGAACATCTTCTGGAACTGGCGCACCTGAGCCGTCGGCTCATCGATCACGATATGTACCGGCTTGCCAAGCGTCACGCCCGCACGGTAAATACCGATCGCCGCTCCGAATGAATCCACATCTCCGACCTTATGCCCCATAACAAGAACACGATCTTTCGTGATCATAAATTCCCGGAGCGCCTCTGCCTTCACTCTTGCTTTCACTCTTGTATTTTTGGCGGTCTGCTCTCGTCTTCCGCCAAAATAGGTCAGACCCTTGCAGTCCTTGATCACCGCCTGATCGCCGCCTCTTGCGAGGGCAAGATCGATCGCTACGCGGGAATAGCCATAGCTCTGGCTGTAGGATTCTGTGCTGAGTCCCAGACCCATACTGAGCGTCGGCGGGACGTCATTGCCGATATTGATGGTCTTAACATCCTCCAAAACAGAGAATTTATCATCGATCATGTTCAGGAAATCCTTTTTCTTGATAACAGCAAAATATTTATCCTTCTCAAGCTTGCGAATGATACCGTTCCCCTTCATGACATACTGGTTGATCTTACGATCGATCAGCGCAACCAAAAGGGACTGGCGGACTTCCTCAACACTATGCATCAATTCATCATAATTGTCAATGTATATCAGTCCTGAGACAAGCCTTTGCTCCTCATTCATCCGTGCAAATTCATTCAACTGCGTAGTATCGTCGAGATACATGGATATGAAATATTCCTTTTCCTGAGGCATTGCAAACAAGTCCTCGATATCACTCATGCCCTGCACCAGCACCTTGCGCAGATAAACCTTATAATCCCTGTCCTTATACCGGATCTCCAGGTCGACAGGATTCTCAACATCCGTCGGAAACATCTGCCTGTTAAGTTCCGGAATGACGGATGAAATATTCTTATCTCCGATATTCATTCCTTCCAGGATCTTTTGGAAGCTGTCATTCATCCACATCACCTTGCCATCGTTGTAAAGCAATGCATATGGGATCGACATCTCCTGCAAAAGTTTCTTCTGGATCGAACCAAACTGATTCGCAAACTGCACGACCTCCTTGACTATGGCGTTTTTATTTCTGAAATACATGCTGAATACAAGGATCATATAGATCACAATACCGATCGACAGGATCATAAACGCGCGTTTGTCTACAAAAATGATCCACACATCTATAACCAGAAGCAGTATTGTCATAAAGATCGGCCACTGCATATACAGTTTGATTCTTCCCTTTAGCTGAACATTCTGTTTCATCTCACACGAAGCTCCTATCCTTCATAACCATTCGGGTTCATCGATTGCCAGTGCCAGGAGTCCGCACACATATCGTCCAGATCCTTCTGCGCTCTCCAGCCAAGCTCTTTATATGCTTTCGTCGAATCCGCATAACAGGTTGCAATATCTCCTGCCCTGCGGGGTTTGATCTCATATGGAATCTCTTTCCCGCACGCTTTCTCAAATGCCTTCACAACCTCCAGCACGCTGCTTCCTTTGCCTGTGCCAAGATTATACACAGATACCCCCGCCTTCTCTTCCAGCTTCTTCAGAGCATCCACATGACCTCTCGCAAGGTCTACAACGTGGATATAATCGCGGACGCCCGTTCCGTCCGGCGTATCATAATCATCCCCGAATACGCCCAGACATTTTAATTTGCCAACTGCAACCTGCGCCACATAAGGAACAAGATTGTTCGGGATCCCTTTCGGATCCTCACCGATCAGGCCGCTCTCATGCGCCCCGATCGGATTAAAATAACGGAGAAGGATCACATTCCACTCCGGATCTGCCGTATGCAGATCTGTCAGGATCTGCTCCTGCATCCATTTGGTCCAGCCATATGGGTTCGTGCAGATTCCCTTCGGGCACTCCTCCGTGATCGGGATAAAAGCGGGATCGCCGTAAACGGTTGCGGAAGAACTGAAAATAATATTCTTCACACCTGCGTCTCTCATGGCATCACAGAGCACCAACGTCCCGTTGATGTTATTTTCATAATACTCCAGAGGCTTTCTTACAGATTCGCCGACTGCCTTTAACCCGGCGAAATGGATAACTGCCGTGATATCCTCCTTTTCCAGTATCCGATCCATCGCCGCGCGGTCACGGATGTCCGCTTCATAAAACGAAACCCTCTTTCCTGTGATCTTCTCAATGCGCTCTACGGCAACCTTTTTGGAATTGTAAAGATTATCGACAATGACAACCTCATATCCGCTGTTCAGCAATTCCACACATGTGTGGCTTCCGATATAACCTGCTCCTCCTGTAACTAAAACAGCCATTTTGTTCCCCTTTCTGCCCCTCAGGGCCTTCTGTTATTATTTCCACAGATAATCCGGATATTCTCCTGCTGCTTTCAGGCTGCGGATCGCAGCCGTAACCGCCGGTTTATCCTCCTTATATGTAATGCCATACCATTTATCCTTTGACTCAAGCACCACCGCATCAGCCTTTCCCTTTTCCAGAAGGCCGCTTACCACCGAAGGCAGAAAATATTCGCACTTCATCGGATTCTCTTTCAGTCCCTTCTCAAGAAATGCCGGAAATCCATCCTTAAGCTCCTTTAAAATGCTCCTGGAAAATCCCCACATGTTCATAGACACCAGCGAATCCACCGGAATCACATGCCATGTCCGGCCGCCGTCCTCTGTATATGCCGCGCCTTCCCCCTGTTTCTCGATGTGCGTGCGCTCGTCGATCCGCACCAGACGGAATCTTTCATCTACTGTGCACACACCCCGGGATACATGTCCATTCTCCGTCAAAGTATTCATCAGATGATATCCCACCATTGCATAGTGATAGATCTCATCGTCCTGATGATCCGTCATGAAATTGTAGATCGTGCGGAAAGCTTCTTTTCCATAATAATCATCCGCGTTGATCACGGCGAACGGTCCGTGGATCTTATCGATGCAGGAAAGAACCGCATGTCCCGTTCCCCACGGCTTTCTTCTTCCCTCCGGAACCTCGAACCCTTCCGGGATATTCTCAAGATCCTGGAACACATACGCCACTTCCATATGCCGGGACAACCGGTCGCCGATCGCCTCCCGGAAATCCTTTTCATTTTCCTTCTTTATTATAAAAATAACTTTCTCAAATCCGGCTTCCTTTGCATCATAGATAGAAAAATCCATAATGATATGCCCCTGTTTATCGACCGGATCGATCTGCTTCAGCCCTCCATAGCGGCTTCCCATACCGGCCGCCATGATCACCAAAACCGGTTTCTCCATTTTCTGAACCTCCGTAAAAAATCCCCACCCTCGCGGAGGGTATATGTAATCATAATATCCTTATTTTAGTACAAAATGCCGCATTAAGCAAGAGGTACAATGTCTGTTGATTTTACGCGATTTTCGTTATTATTGCGAAAAAAATACCGCCGAATACCTTTTGGGAATCCGGCGGCTCTTTCCTTTACATTGTTTTCCCTGCTGCCCTTCCGCTACTCTTCCCCGCTGCACAGCGCCATCGTCGCCTTCAGCAGGAATGGAAATACAATACAGCCCACAATATATGCATATACAAATGTCATCGGAAAGGAGAACCCGAAAGCGAAAAGCAGTTCCATTTGAAATCCCATTTCCGAAAACATAACAAGAAAACTCATAGCTGCGGTCATGATGAACACAATTGCGAGCATCCTCAGAAAATAGAATACAGGATTTTTCTCATTTTTTATAAAAATACTTGCAAATCCATTGCCGACCTTTACAAGCGGAATATAGCTTCCAAGCACAAAGTTGATGGCAAAGGATGGCACAAACCCGGTCGCAAAGCTCTCGAAACTCAAAATATTCTGTGTATATTTAACATATAATGTAAGCGCAGCGCTGAATACGATTGAGAAAATTGTATTGAACACAATACCAAATTGTGATTTTTTAAACATATTTTATTCCTCTTTCTTTTGTTTATCTGATTTCCTTTTTGATTGCCGGATTCACCGCAAAATCAAGGATATATTCTGTATCGTTCATGAATCCAGCATTACAACCTTTCCATCTTCTATTTTCAGGCTCCTGAAAACAGGCCTTTCCTTATATTTGTCATTTGGAAAATGAAGGGTATACTTCATCTGCCCCTCTTCCGTACGGAACATCATGCCATGCCCGCCATTTTCAGGGAACACCGGATCCTCCAGCTGTCTCCACGGTCCTGCAACTTCGCCGGACTCCGATACCGCAGTTCCGATCGCGTATCCGCATCTGCTCCAGCTTGACCACAGCATATACAGACGCCCGTCCTCACCGTCGAACACGCACGGCCCGTCCGTAAAGTACACGTCGCCCTTCATGCCAAACTCCGCCTCCGCAAAAGGAACCGGCTTCGCCCACGGCGCCGACACTGCGGAAAATAACACTTCCGGCTCGCCCACAGAGCCCTTTAAGTCCGGAGTTACTTCCAGCATACACATATCTCCGTCCGGCGTATCCTCGAAGGAATGGGAAAAAATAAGGTAAATCCTGCCATCCCTGAAATAAAGCGTGCCGTCGATGCTGGTCCAGTCGTCCGGCGTCAGCCTTCCGCCATGCGGTTCAAAAGGTCCCTCCGGATCTTCCGAGCGCAGGACATAGATTCCTTTCTTTACCGTCCTGCTCCCCAGAGTCGTCACCAAATAATACGCTCCCTCATATTCGTAGCATTCCGGCGCCCAGTAAAAGCGGTCTGCGAAAAAACCTTCCGGTCTATGAAAAATCTCAATCGGTCCTTCCCACTCTTCCAGATCTTTACTTTTATAACAGTCAAATCCATCTGCTTCATCCCAGCATGTCTCACTTCTGGTTCCATACAGATAATATTGTCCCTTTGCATACAGGACATATGGATCTCTGATATTCATATCAACTATCTTCATATAATCCAACCTCACATTTCAGTAAAACGCACCGTCAATCCACATATTTCAGTAAGTCCGCAAATGTCTCCAGCCGATATGTCACGTTCTCATGTCCTGCCGCCTCTCCGATTCCTGCTGAAGAAAAGCCTCCGGCGATCGCAGCATCGATTCCTGCCGCCGCATCCTCTACGACAAGGCACTCCTCCGGATTCATTCCCAAATACTCAGCAGCCTTTAGGAACACCTCCGGATTCGGCTTGGAATGTGTGATGTTCGTTCCGTCGCTGACAGCGTCAAAGTAGTCGTCCAGACCGATGCGCTGCAGGATGAGCTTCGCATTTTTGCTGGAAGAGCCGAGCGCCAGCCTGCAGCCTTTCTCTTTCAGCGCATCCAGGGTATTCTTAACTTCATCCGACAGATCCGCCGGAGTCATCTGAAGCAGAAGCTTCTTGTAAATCTCATTTTTAATATCAGCCAGCGCCGCCTTCTCCGACTCGCTGTATATTTTCTCACTGCGTTCCAGTATAATCTCGAGGCTCGCCATACGGCTCACGCCCCGAAGCCGGTTGTTGATGACTTCATCAAAATAAACCCCGATGTCATCCGCCATCTTCTTCCATGCCTGATAGTGGTATTTATCCGTAAAGCAGATCACTCCGTCCAGATCAAAAATCACGCCTTTATAATTCATATCCTGTCCCTCTTTCCAGTTGTATTTGATAGAAGTATGATTATGAAATCCCGGATCCATACACCGTCATCAAAAGTTCTTTCTTAATAAATATGCTCGCATGTTTCCAGCGTACCCTGCACAAAAACGGCGCTTTCGGATCCATCTCAATATACGGATGATTCAGCTTGTCCTCGATCTTCGCCGTCCCGTCAAAAATATGATCCACAAGCTCGATATATTCATCCAGATAACATTTTCCGAGTGGAAAACCATTGTGGTTCGGGAGAAGATAGTCGTACTCTCCCGACAGGTCCTTCATTCTCTGCGTATTTGCCCTCATGTTCAGCAGCCGTTCCTTTACATCGTACGGCGCATCCGGATTGCTGGAATTGTCGAACATATTGACCTGCGCCGCCTCCATCTCATCACCGCAGAACAGCATCCGATGTCCCCGGTCGAGAAAGAAAAGGCTGCTGTTGCAGTGCGCGGGCTTTACATCCAGCACCTCGACCGTGCGTCCCCCAAGCTCTATCTGGAATCCCTCTCCTACATAAATCTTTTCGTAATCCGGATGCGGCAGGGCGTTCAGGTCAAACGGCACCGCGCCCTCCCCATAAACGGACGGCGCATCCAGCTCTGCGCCTGCACTCACATACACGGCCTCAAATTCTCCGTTTCCGGCGGAGTGATCCGGATGAAAATGCGTATTTGCCACTACGATCGGCTTGTCTGTCAGCGACTCGACGAAAGCTCTCAGATTACCGGCGCCATATCCGGTGTCAATAAGCAGCGCCTTCTCCTCCCCTTCCAGAAGATACATATTCTCTGTTCCATTCATAAAATTAATAAACCACGTTGCATCGTCCACCTTCCATGCGGTGTAACTTCCAAAAATCTGTTCCAATGTCGGTTCCATATATATTCATTCCTTTCCTTTATTTAACCCCGGATTGAAGAAATCTTCGGGAATTGATAAACTGCCGCCTCTCCTGCCTGCAGTTCATAGTCTTTTTCATAGATCGACAGGATAAGCTTGCCGGAATTGTCCGCGTCGGCGATCACCTGCATTCCTTCATTGTTCAGAAGCACGCGATATCCCTGCCCGTGCCATACGGCGTGGAACGTTACCTGTTTCCACCATGGAATATAATGCGGTGTAAATGCAGCTTTTTCCGGTTTCATCTTCATTCCGGCAACACCTCTTACAACGGCTACCCATGCGCCCGCCGCGCAGCCGGAATGGACGCCATCCTTTGTGCCTCCGTGCATGTCCTTCAGATCCATCTCCGCCGTCTCCATCAGATAGCCGTAAGTACTCTCCGGCATATCCATATCCGCATAACAGATAGAGTGCACGCAATACGAAAGCGAAGAAGCCGCCTCACAGCGTCCCTGATAATAGTCCAGATTCCTGCGGTAGATCGTCTTTGGCATATCAAGATTCTGATAGGCAAAGAGCATCAGCACATCCGGCTGTTTGATGACCTGGCTCTTGTTGTAAAGCCCTGCCTGTTTCATCTGCGTATATCCGCTCTTGCTTCCTCCCTGGATCTCCAGTTCACGGGACAGATCAAAATATCCGTCAAACTGCGGGATCATGCCTGTCTCCTCATCAAGCGGAAGGTAAATATGTTCTGCCACATCCGCAAAGCTCTTCGCTTCCTCTTCTGTGAAACTGATTTTTTCCTTCAGGGCGTCCAGCCCGCTTCCATATTCCTTCAGAAGGCGGCAGGTCGCCGTCAGCACCCGGTATACGCTGTAGTTGGTGTACGCGTTATTGTCCACATACGGATGATGCTCGTCTGTTCCTGTCACCTGCAGGATCTCATAGCGCTCATTTTTTTCGCTCCAAACCACTCTTGATACCCAGTAACGGCTGATTTCAAGCAGCATTTCCATGCCGTATTCCTTCACAAATGCATGGTCTCCCGTGGCTGTCAGGTAATTCAAAACCGACAGTCCCACATCCGATACACAGTGGATCTGCATAAACGGATGGCGGACGTCAACCCATACCGTCTCATCCCCGGTCACGCCTGTCGTAAATGGATACCGCGCACCTTTGTATCCTTCTTTTACTGCCAGCTCCTTCGCCTCCTTCAGATGCGAATAGCGGAACAGAAGCGAATGTTTGCTGTATTCCGGCATCGTCTGCTGAAAGACCGGAGCCTGGAAGATTTCCGCATCCCACCAGACAAAATTGTTGTAGGTTTCGCCCGTCAGTCCTTTTGCAGAAAAGCTGTGCACATGGTCGTTCCTTGCAAGGGAGATCAGCGTGTGATAATTCGAGAACCGTATCGCCCGGTCTGCCGTCTCATCCCCCTCGATCCCGATCTCAAGCTTCGCAAACAGCTTCTGATACACCGCGCGGTGTTTTTCATACTCTTTCTTATAGGAGCTTTTCTGGTATGCAGACAGATATTCATGGATACACTCTGACAGCTGCCGGTCTGTGTCACGGCTTGTCACCGTCGCAATTAATTTTTCAAGCGTATAAACTGTTCCCTGCTCTGCATCAAATGTAATCTTCTGCGCGGCAATCCCATCCTCATAGACGTCCTTCCATGCATCGTTCAAATCGGCCGCCGCATCTGCGCGGTCGGCGTCTGTCCCTTCCCCACCGGAATGCTTCCGGCAGGAAAGACTCTGGCTGATTCCCGTTGACGAATGGAAGCCGTATTTTGGTCCGACGATCTCCTCCTGGACGATCGTATGACCCGCAAACCCGACGCTCAATGTTTTCTGCGGCATCTGTCCGTTGGATTTCGTGCGCAGATCCATCCCGCTCAGGATCGTTACCGGCCCGGAATAATTCAGCGGCATCATCTCCACCTTCATGCAGTATGTATGGTCGTCGGAGAAGCTGGCAAAGCGCTGAAAATCAAATCCTGTCTGCTGTCCTTTTGTATTTTCCCAGACCACCTCTCTGTGGAGTACCCCGTCGGAAAGATCCAGATACCGTTTCCATGACAGGATCCTTCCCTCCCATGGATAGAAAGTCTCTCCCCCGATTTCAAAGCGCACAAGCAGGAAATCGAGCAGATTGATCGCTCTCTCCTGCTTCTCGAACTGTTTCAGGCGTTCCTCCTCCACATAATATTTCTTCATATACATGTTGTCGCACATCGTAATGCGCACTTCCACAACCTCATCCATCACGCCCCGGATCCAGAATCCCTGGATCGCGAGGCTGCTGAATTCCTCAAGACTGGCTTTCACGCCCATATACCCGTTGCCCGTCGTCAGAAGCGTTGCGACATTTGCCTCGTGGAGCAGGCTGTATTCCCGCTCCACAAGCTTTGTCTTATCTTCAAAAACTAAACCTGAATAACTCATCTATTTCTCCCCAAAGCAATTTAAAATGTACGGAGTTCTCCGTTTACCTCCACTTCTACTTCCTTCGTACCTGTCAGATTCTCGATCTTTACATCGTCCTTCGTGACTGTTACTGCCAGCTTCTGTCCTTTCCAGATCACCGTGTAGGAAAGCTTCGTCCAGCTATCCGGCAGAGACGGATTGATGCGGAGCTTACCGCCCAGCATACGCACGCCGCCGAACCCGTATACCACGCACTCCCAGACGCCGCCGAAGGATGCCGCGTGGATTCCGGCATTGGAGGATCCCATAAATGGTCCGAGGTCGATCGTCGCCGCCTTGCGGAACAGGTCGTAAGCCATGTCCTTATCGCCCATGTCGCACGCCAGAACCGAGTGTGTGGACAGCGAAAGCGACGAATCGTGAAGAGTTCTCGCCTCATAATGCTTCCACGACGCTTTCTTTACCTCCTGCGGGAAAATGTCTTCCAGCAGGAAGAACAGTACAAGTACGTCCGCCTGCTTGGATACCTGGATCTGATTGATCTGCTCCAGATTGTAGTCTCTCGTGATCCCGCCCACATGCTCCTGCGCCTTGTATTTGCTCAGATCGATGTCGCGGCAGCTCAGATAGCGGTCGTCCTGCGGAAGAATATTCTCCTCTGTAGGCGTTGGAAGATATATCTTCTCACACGCATCCTTCCATGCCTCATATGCAGCGTCGAGACCAAGCTTCGCATTCAGTCTCTCGAAGATCTCCGGCTTTTCCTCCTTCAGACAGCTGTAATATTCCATGGCTTTCTGCATGTTCCAGCGCGCCATATAATTGGTAAATGCATTGTCATTGACATGCTCGCGGTATTCGTCCGGACCGACCACATCGTTGATGTGATATCTGCCATCCTCCCCCTGTTCGAGGCGGGACGCCCAGAAGATCGCCGTATCCATGATCAGCTCGTAGCCGTATTTCTCCATATAGTCCTCATCGCCTGTAATGACGCTGTACTGCCATACGCCGAATGCAACGTCCGATGTGATATGCTGCTCGATGAAGCCTGACCATACTTTATTCGGTTTGCCGGTGAGGATATCGACATCCATGTACTCCGGCGTCACCTCGCCGTCATCCAGCCATGCGGATTCCCACGGGAACATTGCACCCTTGTAGTTGTTGTGCTCTGCCTTCGCATGTGCGCCCGGCAGGGAGAGATAGCGGTACTCTTCCAGCTTTCTCGCGGTCTTCGGATCTGTGAAGATATAATATGGAAGGAGGAAAATCTCCGTATCCCAGAAAGTATGTCCTTTGTAGCCTTCCCCGGAAAGCCCCTTCGCTCCGATGTTCATGCGGGCGTCGTGAGCCGGAACCATCAGGCGCAGATGATACTGTGCGAAATGTACCGCGAACTGATCCATCGCATTGCCCTCGATCCCGATCGGCGCAAGATTCCATACTTCCTCTTCCCACTGCTGTGCGGACTCCTTCGCAAGCGCCTGATATCCGATCTTCTCCAACTCTTCGCATGCTGCAAGGGAAATCTCCTGGATCTCCGCTGTGCTCCTGCCCTCCATATCGAGATCACGGCTCGTATAGACATTGGAGTATTTCTCGATCAAAAGCGTCTGTCCTGCGCCCACTGCAGCTTCATAACCTGCAAAGATCTCGCGGCGCTCAATATAAACCTCCGCTTCCTGATCGATCACCTGACCGTCCAGTGCAAGCTTATGTACCACTGTATTTACAAAATCAATCTTCGACTGTCCCGTCGTCTGTACAAACTGGATAACCTTCTTATTGTAAAATCTCTTGTCCCCGTCGGAGAAATGCTGGCTTCCGCTGTTCGTCATCTTTCCGTTGATACCGGACTTCACGCTGATCGTCACATCTGCATCAACCGGCGTGATCTCTACTCTCTGCGCGATCACATGGAGACGCTTCAGAGAAACGATCCGATAGAAGCAGAGTTTTAATTTTGTCCCTTTCGGTGACGTCCATGTGACCTTTCTCGTCAATTCTCCGGTGCGGATATTGAGCTCACGCGAATACTCCTCCAGCGTCCCCTCGGTCAGGGAGAAGCTCTCGCCGTTCACTGCGATATTGATCGCCGTCATATCCGCGGCGTTCGGGAGTTCCGTCACTTCATTTTCATCAAATTTATTAAATGTTCCTGCGACAAACAGACCTCTGGTCTCATTCAGATAGCGTTCCTCGGTCGCGCTGCGGACGCCCAGGTAGCCATTGCCCAGGCTCATGATTGCCTCGCATTTGCCGAGCTTCGCAGGATCAAAGGAATCCTCTCTTATGATCCAGTCTGCTATTTTGCTGTAATCCATTCCCATAGGTTGATTCCTCCTAACAGTTTTTCAAATGTGTATTAAATGCCTCCATCTGCTCCGCCGTCAGATTCACAAACGGAGTGTCATTCAGCATCTCAACGGTCATATCGCGCATTCCTGCAGGTACGGCCTGCCACTCCGGAATAAAGCTCTCAATAACAGTCATTGCCTCTGCATCCTCCAGAAGCTCACTAAGCGGTGATTTTGAAGAGTAGATCTTGATGATCGGCGTCTCCGGCATATAGGAATACTCATAGGTTCCTGCGGGTACTTCCTGCGGTTCCTGCGAAGTATTCGGCAGGACGATCCTTGCTCCGGCGCCGAACGGTACTGTCACCTTCAGGCGGAACTCGCCGCTCTTTTCCACATTCCATGCGATCGCGTAGGTTCCGGCGATGGACTGGTATTTCATCTCGCACGATGTAATACGGTAGTCCGGCTGCGGCGCGATCGTAACATGGGTAAATCCCGGATGCTCTTCTTCCACATGAAGCCCCGCCATGTTGCGGTACATCCACTCCACAACGCTTCCGTAGGAATAATGGTTCAGGGAATTCATGTCCGTTCCGCTGATCCTGCCGTCCGGGAGGATTGAGTTCCACCTCTCCCAGATCGTTGTTGCACCCATATTGACCGCATACAGCCAGCTCGGACACTCTTCATTCAGGAGAAGCTTATACGCAAGCTCATTGTTTCCGTAATCGGACAACACTTTATTCAGAAGATACGTTCCGACAAATCCGGTCTTCAGATATCCCTTGTTGACCTTCAGTTTCTCTTTCAGAAATTCCGCGATGCGCTCCTTGCTTCCCTCCGGGGCAAAATCCATATACAGCGCCACCGCATAGGCAGTCTGTGTCGTCAGGGCAAGTCGGCCGTTGGCGGTGAAATATTCTTTCTGCAGGGCATTTTTGATCTCCGATGCCAGCGTGCCGTAGTAAGCCGCCTCCGTATCTTTGCCGAGTATCTTTGCCGCCCTGGCAACGATACTCGCCGAATTGTAATAATAAGCCGTCGCTATATATCCGTCCTCGGTCGCTCCCTTGAAGCCGTCGTCGCCTTCGCCGTCGAGCGCGAGCCAGTCTCCGAAATGGAAACCGACATCCCAGAAACGTCTGCCTCCGGTCGCCTCATCGATACCCTTGATGTAGTCCACCCACTGGCGCATACTCTCAAACTGCTCCGCCAGGATCGAAGCGTCGCCATAATACAGATACAGATTCCACGGTACGATCGTCGCCGCATCTCCCCATACGGAGCAGGTCGGCCCGTTCTCGTGGAACGCCGGAACAACCGACGTCACATGGCCGTATTCCTTCTGCGTCTCATAGAGGTCGTGACTGAACTTCCGCAGGAAATTGTAGCTGTCCATGTTGAAGCAGGCCGTCCCTGAGAACACCTGTGTATCCGCCGTCCAGCCCATTCTCTCATCACGCTGCGGGCAGTCCGTCGGCACGTCCACATAGTTGCACTTCTGTCCCCACATAGCATTTTGGATCAGCTTGTTGACCTTCTCGTTATTTGTGGAAATCCATCCGGTCTGTTCCAGATCGCTGTAGAGCACGCATCCGGTGAACTGATCCGGACGGATCTCCTTTGTAAATCCCTCGACCTTCACATAGCGGAAACCATAATACGTAAAATGCGGCCGCACGTACCTGGAAATGCCATCGGAAATATAAGTGAACTCGGCTTTGGCGCTGCGCAGGTTGTCCCGGTAGAAATTACCGTCCTGCAAAACCTCGCCGAACTGCATATAAATCTTCGTTCCCTTCGGCTCGTCCGAATAGAAGCGTAAGAATCCCGCCATATTCTGACCCATATCGATGACCGTCTCCCCCGCAGGCGTATGAATGATCTCGACCGGCCGGATCTCCTCTTTTATAACGACCGGCTGTCCGTATCTTGCCGTCAGGCGGTCGGTCGGACCGTCCAGTATATCCGCCGCATGGCGCGGGGATTCGTTGGAAGTCGGGACAAATGTCTCTCCATCGTAAATGTTGCTGAATACAACGTCCCCTGCTGCCGCCTGCCATGATTCATCCGAAACGATCCTGTCCTCATTTCCTTTTGGATCACGCATCACCAGCTCCAGGATCATCTTGTTCTGGTCGCCGTAATTGTTGACCGCGTGATCGAGTCCGAATCTGCCCTTGTACCAGCCGTCCGCGAGAAATACCTCGATCCTGTGGGAGCCGCTCTTTATTTCCACCTCATAGGTCTGATACTGGATCCACTGGTTGTAGTCCGTACATCCCGGCGTCAGATACTCGTCCCCCACGCGCGCGCCGTCCAGATACAGCTCATAAAGCCCCAGTCCGGTGATGTAAATCCGGCAGTTCCTGTAAGCCTTCTCCGTCGTAAATTCCCTGATGAGCATCGGGTTCGTATCCTTCAGTTTATTGCTTCCGATCCATTTCCCTTGCCACGGCTCATCCATTTTCGCGGTTTCAAACCATGCGGTATCACTCACTGCATAGTCCCCGTTATCGCCCCACACTTCCGCTTTCCAGTAATATCTTGTGCGCGGCTCAAGGTCGATATCAAGATCGACGCCGATCGTCGAAAGCTCCGATGACCTCCCTGTGTCATAAATAACCTCTTCAAAGTCTGCGTCAGCCGCCGCCTGAACACGGATTGCCTCCGCCCTTTTGCTCTCGGTGTCCTCCACACGGAAGGATACTCTCGGCGTCTGAATGTCATATCCAAGCGGGTTTGTCAAATGATTAGTCTGTAATCCTGTAATTTTCATATCCTGTCTCCTGTAATATCTGCGGCTGTTCCTGATACAGCCGCAGATTCCGAAATCACTCTTTTAAAACTCTGCGCCCCAGATGCCGCAGAACGGGTCTACCGGATTCTTGCCCTTGAATTCCGATCTTCCCATGATCTTTTCGATCACCTGATCGACAACCTCCTCGTTCGGCGTGTAGGCATTGATAAATGTCTTCACCATCGGAGCATCCACAAGGTGGTACGGGTTTGCAATGGAAATAAACATTGCCGGAACGTCGTTGATAAACCACGGTGCGTCCGCCGCCATCAGATGTACCCAGTCGATCCTTCTGACGGACTGGTTGCTTGCCGTATCGATGCACGCAACATAGATGGCCAGATCAAACTTGCTTTTGATATCTTCGATTCCGCCCTCGAACATCTCGTAAAAATCCGGTTTGGAGTAATCAAAGAGCGACACCTCAAAGCCTTCTTTTTCGAGCTTCTCCTTTACCTTGCCGATCGCGCCCTCTCCATCCTTGAAGCCGCCGCCAATGCGGTCTTCCAGAAGATACAGACGGATCTTCTTATATTTCTCCGCTGAGATCGGCAGAAGATTCTGCGTATCCTTTACAAGTGTGACGCTCTCATCCGCACATGCAACGGTCCACGCCTTGTGCTCCTCGCACGCAACATCCGCAAGCGCCTCTGCGCCAGGTACGAGTGTTCCTGCCGCTTTCTTCTCCGGAAGTCCCATAGCAGCTTTCATCGCAAGAATCCTTGTGACAGCCTCATCCACTCTATCCATCGTGAGGCGTCCGTCCGCAAGGGCGTCACGCACAAACTGGTAGTCCTCACGGATGTCCTTGTTGAACAGGATCATATCGCAGCCTGCTGCAAGCGCTGTCGGAACCGCTTCGGAGCGCTTCATCGGCGTGTTGAATCCGATCATCGGAGTCGCATCCGTGATGACCATTCCGTTAAAGCCAAGCCTGTCACGGAGAAGTCCCTGTAAGATTTCTTTGGACAATGTAGCCGGAAGGATCTCTTCATCCTTCAGATCCGGATTGTAATATCTGCTGTATGCCGGCTGCATGATATGACCGACCATGACAGACAGCGCGCCTGCATCAATAATCTCCTTCCAGATCGTTCCGTATGTCCTGTCGTACTCTTCTACGGAAAGGCTGTTCACCGTGACTGCAAGATGCTGGTCTCTCTCATCCACACCGTCTCCCGGAAAATGCTTCACTGCCGCCGCAACTCCATAATCCCGGAGTCCTTTGAGCTGTTCCTTCACAAACCGGATAATACGATCCTGATCTGAGCCGAAGGTGCGGACATTCGTAATCGGATTGCGGTAATTCAGATCAAGATCACAGATCGGAGAGAACGCCCAGTTGCAGCCGACCGCCTGCGCTTCCTTTCCGGCTACGGCTCCGAGACGGTATGCATGGACCGGATTATCTGTGGCCGCAACCCCCATCGGTCTGGAGTAATATGTACCGTCCGCGCAGATTCCATTTCCTCCCGATTCAAGATTCGCGCCGAACAGCATCGGAATTTTAGAATTATCCTGAAGAAATCTGTGCGTCCTCTGCACATCCGCCGCAGGCATCGGGCGGTACAGCATAGCGCCCGGCTTAAATTCATCCAGAAATTCTTTCAGAAATCCCTCTTCAATATTCCCTCCGATCGGGCAGAACATCTGTCCGATCTTCTCTTCCGTACTCATCGACGCCAGTGTCTCATGAACCCAGTTCTCGCTCTCCTCATTGAGGAAAAACGGATTCGCTTTCAAATCTACCATTTCTCTTCCTCCTTGTATCTTTGCGGAATATCCCGTAATTATTACACCAAGTGTAGAAAATTTTCTGTTCAAATACCATGTAGATTCTTTCTGATTACCCGACATATTTTCAGATGTTTCCTTTCCCGTATTGCACAGGAATTTTTCTTTTGATATACTTTGCAATTAAAAAACGAGAAATGATTTTTCGGAGGATTTTTTATGACATATTATATTACTTATGGTGAATTTCAGCGTCATTTGAAAGAGTATTATCTTCGGACCGGAAGCCGGATGCAGTTTCCTGAAATGACAGATTATCTGTACTATAAAGGATTGCTGTCCGACAAACCCATGCAGAGCCTGCCGGCCAGCAGAATGTTTGGTTCCATGTCGGATGAGGAATTTGATAAGATCATGGATTCCTTTGTTTTGGCGCTGACTCCCAATGCTCCTGTAAACTCCAATGTATATGAGACAGACATTATTCCCCATGCGCGGGACGTATTTGTGATACGCCATCCGAGATATACACGTCCGTCTCCGCATTTGCACAATTATTTTGAGATTGATTTTGTTGCCTCCGGGCAGTGTACCTTTGTGTTTGAGCGACAGCAGCGCACGCTGAAAACAGGAGAAATCTGTATCATCGCGCCGCATTCCCGGCACGATCTGATCATCGATGACGAGTCCACTGTTTTCTGCATTATGATACGCAAAAGCACTTTCAATACGACATTTTTTTCGCTGATGTCCCAGAAAAATCTGCTGTCTTATTTTTTCCGGACTATTTTGCAGGGGAATTCCCACCCCAACTATCTTCTGTTTTATTCTGAGGATGTGGTATGGCTGAAAAATATTATGAGAAATGCGATGTCGGAATGCTATAAGAAAGATACGTTCAGCAACAACAACTGTATCAGCTGGATCCATCTGTTCTTCTCGCATCTGATCCGAGGTTACAGTAACACAGTGCAGTTCTACAACTATCAGATGGGTACGGACTTTTCACTGATCCTTCAATATATCCAGCACAACTATCAGACACTGACGCTGGCCTCACTTGCTGATTTCTTCCATTACAGCGAGCCGCATTTAAGTACGCTCATCAAGCAGAACACCGGATGCAGCTTTACTGCTCTTGTAAAACAACTCCGCATGGCCGATGCGGTATCGTATCTGGCCAATACGCAGATGAAGATCAGCGAGATTGCTGAGTGCGTCGGCTACAATTCGGCGGATCATTTTTCGCGGGTATTCCGCAAGATGCACAACATGTCGCCGCAGGAATACCGTAAGAAGCACCAGACACAGGAAGATCTCTTTACTCCGTTTGAAGTGGTTGAGCAGTCGACATGGTAGATCCGGCGGGGGATTCTGACCGAATCATCTTGAAACCTGATGAGGATATGCTGCCGGAAGCGCCTTGTCCCAAAACAACCATTATTGATTAATGGCCGTCATTATGTGAGTAATGGCGGCTATTTTGTTTTGTCCTTGAATATCTGATGCTGCAGACAAAGAAAAACTTTGCCCTCTGTTTATATCGTTATATAAACTGAAAAGTTCTCCGGCGTATGTGAATTTT
>CAZPXF010000036.1:0-20572 GCA_964590945.1 uncultured Lachnospiraceae bacterium
AGGAGGATACAGACATGACAGAAATGGAGAAAAAGAGAAATCGCCTTTTGGCGCCGACAATGATCAGCGCTCTGAAGACGCGCAACATGGAAGGCTTCTTTGCAGAGACAAAGGAAGAAGCGAAGGAGCTGGCGCTGTCACTGATTCCGGAGGGAAGCAGCGTAGGCTGGGGCGGAGCCTGGAGCGCAAAGGAGATCGGCTTGCTTGACGCGCTGCGCGAAGGGAATTATGAGACGCTTGACCGTGATAAGGAGACAACCCCGGAGGGGAAAAATCAGATCGTGCATGAGATCCTGCATTCCTGCGACTATTTTATTTCCGGGACAAACGCGATCAGCGAGGATGGGGTTCTCGTCAACATCGATGGAAATGCAAACCGTGTTGCGGCGCTTTGCTGCGGGCCGGATCATGTGATTTTCATTGTAGGGATGAATAAGGTCGTAAAAACAGAAGCGGACGCTTATGCGCGCGCGAAGAATATTGCGGCGCCGATCAATGCGCAGCGCTTTGGCCTCGACACCCCATGTGCGAAGCTTGGCAAATGTATGAACTGCCTGCATGAACAGTGCATCTGCTGTCAGATCCTGATGACGAGATACAGCAAGCTTCCGGAAAGATACAAGGTGATTCTTGTGAACGAAAACCTTGGATTTTAGATATCCGGGTGAACAGCCGGATATTCATTACATATGTACGGCGATATTAGACCGGTTCTGGATCAGACCTGATTTCCAGAGCCGGTTTTTCGTTGCCAGGTATTCTCACAAAATAATATCCGCAGCATATAGTAAAGCATAATCACATTTTCAAGGAGTGGCCCATGGAATTTCGCCTTCCATATTATATGAGTTATCCATTACCGCTTGAATATGACGATACACGGATGGAGCTGCGCGACATCGAATATATGAAGAGTTTGTACCCGCAGAAAGCGCGTGAATTGCTTCCTTATATAGAAGAGGAATGTGACCGGATGGAGTACGCAGGAAGCATGGTATATGATGAATATCCGGATAAACTTCTGCTTCACCTTTTGTGCCGCCGCGTCTATGACAAGGTGATCCGCGATCAGCACATGGAAAAGGAGGAAGAGATAAATAAAGATGCGCTCTATGACCTTTTGCAGGTTATGATGTATCAGGAACTGCTGAAAAGGAGACGCGACTACAGGAAAACACGCAGCAAATTTTATTAAGTTTTTATTATTTAAGATTTTCTTAAGAACCTGCGCGTGGACGATATAGTGAAAATGTGTTAGAATGATAACATCTGAGTGCATGAGGTGAAAACGGATGAACAATGTGATTCTGATAGGAATGCCATCAGCCGGTAAGAGCACGGTAGGCGTTTTGATTGCCAAAAAGATGGGATACGATTTTATTGACACGGATTTGCTGATTCAGAGAAAGGAAGGGAAATTACTCCGGGAACTGATCGAGGAGCATGGGCCGGAGGGTTTTCTTGAGATTGAGAACCGGGTAAATCGCGATCTTGCTGCAGATCAGGCAGTGATCGCTCCGGGCGGCAGCGTGATCTATTGCGAGGAAGCAATGCAGCATTTTAAAGAGATTGGAACGATCGTATATTTGAAAGCATCCTATCAGAGCATCAAAAACCGGATTGGCAATCCAAAGCGCCGGGGAGTTGTCCTTTCCGAAGGACAGACGCTGCGCGATCTGTATGATGAACGTACGGTATTTTTTGAAAAGTATGCAGATATCACGATTGATGAAGGCGACTTATCTCTTGAAGATACCATATCTAAGGTTTTACACGATCTTCCGTGTGATACAGACGGGAATTGATTGAATGAAAAAAAGAATTGTCTTATTGAGATAATTATGCTATACTGATATGCGCTAATGCTGAAAACAGTATTTTTATGAATGATTTTTCGATTTGGTGAAATGATAGATGATGAAGTTAGATATTAGTTAATTGAGGTGTATTATGGAGCAATACATTATGAAGGGTGGCATACCGCTTGTTGGGGAAGTTGAGATTGGCGGCGCTAAGAATGCGGCGCTGGCAATTCTTGCAGCGGCTACGATGTCTGATGAGACAGTATTGATTGATAATCTGCCCGATGTATGTGATATCAACGTTATGCTTGATGCAATAAAAGATATCGGGGCGTATGTTGAACGTGTAGACAGACATACGGTGAAGATTAATGGCTCTATGATCTTCAGCAGAGATGTTGAATATGAATATATCAAAAGGATTCGTGCTTCCTATTATTTGCTCGGGGCATTGCTTGGTAAATATAAAAGCGCTTCCGTAGCGCTTCCGGGCGGATGCAATATTGGAAGCAGACCGATCGACCAGCACATCAAGGGATTTGAGGCCATGGGAGCGGAGGTTGACGTACAGTTTGGCAAGATCAGCGCGGAGGCGAAGCATCTGCGGGCGGCGCATATTTATTTCGATATGGTCAGTGTAGGCGCTACGATCAATGTTATGATGGCGGCTTCGATGGCGGAAGGACGTACGATCCTTGAGAATGCGGCCAAGGAACCGCATGTTGTAGATGTGGCCAATTTCCTGAACAGCATGGGCGCCGATATCCGGGGCGCCGGAACAGATGTCATTAAGATCCGCGGCGTAAGCCGGTTTCACGGCTCTGAATATTCCATTATTCCGGATCAGATCGAAGCCGGAACATATATGTATGCTGCGGCGGCAACGCGCGGCGATGTTACGGTAAAGAACGTGATTCCGAAGCATCTGGAGGCGACAACGGCGAAGCTTGTCGATATCGGATGCGAGGTTTATGAGATGGATGACAGTGTCCGGGTCATTGCATCCGGGAATCTGAGGCATACGCAGGTGAAGACGCTCCCTTATCCGGGTTTCCCGACAGATATGCAGCCTCAGATGGGCGTTGTCCTTGGCCTTTCACAGGGGACAAGCGTGATCACGGAAAGTATTTTCGAGAATCGCTTTAAATATCTGGGCGAGCTTGCACGTATGGGGGCAAATGTCAGGATTGAAGGACAGACAGCGATCATTACAGGAGTTAAGCGGTACACCGGCGCGCGTATCAACGCCCTGGACCTGAGAGCCGGAGCAGCGCTTGTCATCGCGGGTCTTGCAGCGGAAGGCATCACGGTTGTGGATGATATCTTCTACATTCAGAGAGGATATGAAGATTTTTCAAAGAAGCTTCAGAGTCTCGGCGCGAAGCTTGAAAAAGTTTCCAGTGAAAGAGAGATTCAGAAGTTTACATTTAAGGTAAGCTAGTATATAATGCATATAATGAAATATGGTTCTCTTATTCAGAGTGGTGGAGATACAAAGGATCTGTGAAGCCACGGCAACCCCTGCCGGATAGCGGAGGAAGGTGCTAACCTGAGCGAGTTTCTCGAACAATAAGCGGAATTTATTCACATTGTTTAAGGATAGGAAGGGAACTGGTGTATCGGTTCCCTTTTTCGATGCATTTATTCAAGGGATCATAGATCATAAAAAATAAAAAGAAAGGACAGAGAAAATGGAAAAATTATTATTTACTTCAGAGTCAGTAACAGAAGGTCATCCGGATAAAATGTGCGACCAGATTTCAGATGCTATCCTGGATGCGCTGCTTGAGCAGGATCCGATGAGCCGCGTGGCGTGCGAGACATGCACAACGACCGGCATGGTCATGGTTATGGGTGAAATTACAACAAATGCGTATGTCGATATTCAGAAAATAGTGCGTGAAACAGTTGATGAGATTGGATATGATCGTGCCAAATATGGTTTTGATGCGCATACGTGCGGCGTCATCACTGCGATCGATGAGCAGTCTCCCGATATTGCTATGGGCGTGGACAAGGCTCTTGAGGCGAGGGAAAATAAAATGTCCGAGGAGGAGATCGATGCGATCGGCGCCGGGGATCAGGGAATGATGTTCGGTTATGCAAGCAACGAGACTGCGGAATATATGCCGTATCCGATCTCTCTTGCGCATAAGCTTTCCAGAAGACTGGCGGAAGTGAGAAAGAACGGGACGCTTGATTATTTGCGGCCGGATGGAAAGACTCAGGTTACCGTTGAGTATGACGAGGCCGGTCATCCAATCCGCCTGGATACCGTAGTTCTTTCCACACAGCATGATGATAAGGTGACGCAGGAGCAGATACATGAAGATGTTAAGAAATATATCTTCGATGAGATTCTTCCGGCAGATATGGTGGATGAGAATACCAGGTTTTTTATCAATCCGACCGGACGTTTCGTGATCGGCGGGCCTCACGGCGACAGCGGTCTCACCGGACGTAAGATCATCGTAGATACATACGGCGGAATGGCGCGTCACGGCGGCGGGGCATTTTCCGGTAAAGATTGCACGAAGGTCGACCGCTCAGCGGCTTATGCGGCGCGCTATGTTGCAAAGAATATCGTTGCGGCAGGCTATGCTGACAAGTGTGAGATCCAGCTTTCCTATGCGATCGGCGTTGCATACCCGACGTCTGTCATGGTAGATACATTTGGCACAGGAAAGGTTTCCAACGAAGCGCTTGTGGAGATGATCCGTAAGATCTTTGATCTGCGCCCGGCAGGAATCATCCGTATGCTGGATCTTCGCAGACCGATTTACAGGCAGACAGCCGCATACGGGCACTTTGGACGTACGGATATTGATCTTCCCTGGGAGAAGCTGGATAAAGTGGATGAGATCAGGGCGTATCTCGGATAAGCCTGGAGATTTATAAAAAATTTATAATTGTTTTAGAAGCGATTTGGTGCAGAGAAATATCGCACATGATATAATTCAACTATGTATGATCTATAAGCCGGAGGGTTTATGGAATAGGAGGAGAGATCCTTGAAGTTAAAGACAAGGCTGATTATATCCTTTGTGACGATGGTGACTCTGCCCATTTTGCTTATAGGCGTTGCCGTGTGGGGCATCGGAAATGTCCAGATGAAAGCATTTAAGGCAGATTACGGCGTGGATTCCTCAATTGATAAAATGTTTTTTAATTCGGTGCAGTTGATGAACAATCTCACGAAAGAAGCATATCAGGAATTGAAAGATACCGTTCGTGAGAATATCGGATATATGGACGATCTTAATTATCTGAATGATCTGAACCAGAAGTACGAGGACTGTTATTCGTACCTCATTGTGAGGAAGGACGACCGGATCATTTACATTGGCGAGGACGAGGATGCCAGCAAGGTGACGGAGAAGCTCCCGGCTCCGGGGGACTTTGAAGGTTCATCGGATAATAGTATTTATTTAGGCGGCGATGTGCAGGTTCTGGTGAAGCAGGTTGATTTTCAGTATAGTGACGGGACGAAAGGCAGCGTATTCCTCGTGACAGATGTCGGAACCGGGCTCCCGCAGATGCGGGATTTTTTCCGGGATATTATTATTGCGATCGTAATGATCATTATACTGACGGCCGCGATCATGGTAGTATGGATCTATCGCGGTATCAGCGTTCCGCTCCGGAAAATGCAGATGGCCACGGCTGCGATCCGGGAGGGCAATCTGGACTATGAGCTTGTGCCGGAGGCGGACGACGAGTTCGGGCAGCTCTATCAGGATTTTGAGGAGATGCGTAAGCGTCTTAAAATAACAGCGGAGGAAAAGGTCAGCGTCGATACAGGGAACAAAGAGCTTATAAGCAATATTTCCCACGACCTGAAGACCCCGCTTACGACGATCAAAGGATACGTGGAAGGCATCATGGACGGAGTTGCAGATACGCCGGAAAAGATGGACCGGTATATCCGGACGATTTATAATAAGACGAATGAGATGACGACGCTGATCAATGAATTGACATTTTATTCTAAGATCGATACAAATCACATTCCATATAACTTTAATACGATACCTGTCAGCGCGTATTTTGAGGACTGCGCGGAGGAACTGTCCATCGACCTGGAAGAGAAGGGCATACGTTTCGTCTATGCAAATTATGTGGAAGAGGGCGTGAAGATCATTGCGGATTCCGAGCAGCTGCGGCGAGTGATCAATAATATCATAGGGAACGCCGTGAAATATATGAACCGGCCGGACGGGCGGATTTCTCTGCGCGTCAGGGATGTGGGCGATTTTGTCCAGGTTGAAATTGAAGACAACGGGCCGGGAATCGCCGCGCGGGATCTGCCGTATATATTCGAGCGGTTTTACAGGGCGGATGCTTCCAGAAATTCTTCTAAGGGCGGAAGCGGTATCGGATTATCGATCGTGAAGAAGATCATGGAGGATCATGGCGGAAAGATCTGGGCGAACAGCCGTGAGGGAACCGGGACGGTCATGTATTTTGTAATACGTAAATATCAGGAGGTGCCAGTGAATGGATAAAATATTGATCATTGAAGATGAAGAAGCGATTGCGGAGCTTGAAAAAGATTATCTGGAGCTCAGCGGATTTGCCGTGGAGGTTGAGACGGACGGGATTTCCGGATTGAACCGCTCGATGCGGGAGGAATTCAATCTGATCATACTGGATCTGATGCTTCCGGGAATCGATGGATTTGAGATATGCAGAAAGATCCGTGAAGACAAAAATACACCGATCATTATGGTCTCTGCCAAAAAGGACGACATCGATAAGATCCGGGGACTTGGACTTGGCGCCGATGATTATATGACAAAACCGTTCAGCCCGAGCGAGCTTGTGGCGCGTGTGAAAGCACATCTTGCAAGGTATGAGCGTCTGATCGGAAGCACGGTTCAGAAGAATGAGGTTCTGGAGATCCGGGGACTCAGGATCGACCGTACAGCGAGAAGAGTCTGGATCAATGATGAAGAGAAAACATTTACGACAAAAGAATTTGACCTCCTGACGTTTCTCGCCAGCAATCCAAACCATGTATTTACGAAGGATGAATTGTTTCAGCAGGTCTGGAATCTGGAATCGATCGGAGATATCGCGACGGTAACGGTCCACATTAAAAAGATCCGCGAGAAGATCGAGTATGATACTTCCAATCCGCAGTATATCGAGACGATCTGGGGAGTTGGATACCGCTTTAAGGTTTAAATGTTACAAAGCAAAACGAAAAGGATCCCCTGGAAGATGACATGTCTTTCAGGGGATCGTATTCTTTATGCTTTCAAAATGATTACGATTGTCCATTATCCGGATTGCAGAAATATTTGATGATATCCTTTCTGGTAATGATCCCGACGAACAGGTCGCGGTCGTCAACCACCGGTACAAAGTTCTGCGAAACCGCTCTTGAGAGCAGCTCATCCATTGGAGCGTTGATCCTTACGGCCGGATAGGGTCTTCGGACGCGCCTTAAAATCTCGCTGATGTATTTGTCCTCCTGACTTCTCGGAGAGTAGGAATTTTCATCCAGAACATACCAGAGAAAATCCCCTTCACTGATCGTCCCCACATATTCGCCGTCTTTGTCAAGAACCGGGATAGCGGCATAGCCATGAGCGCGCATTTTGGCCAGTCCCTGGCGGACGGTATGGTCGTTATAAAGATAAGCGACCTCGTTTTTGGGGGTCAGTAAAAAAGCAATATTCATATAAAATAGTCCTTTCTTTCGTCTGTGTTATCGTATGATATATTCATACCAGCCCCTCTTCATTATATTAGCATAAAACAGCTGACGTGTTAATTCAATATCTTATAAAAAAAACATAAAGTGATCCAATTTGGTGCGATTCGAAGAAGTTATGCTATTTTTTACTTTGGAAATAGTGTATAATATAGCATATATCATATATCAGTACAGACATGGAAGGTGATGTTATGGGGAAAAATAATAAAGCGACAGAGACGCCGAAAAAGACTTCGTCATTTAAGATCAGCGATTATGATCAGTATCTTTTCGGAAAGGGTAACCATTATGAGATCTATAAGAAAATGGGCGCCCATCCGGTGACATACCGGGGGAGAAAAGGAGTTTACTTTGCTGTCTGGGCGCCGAATGCAAAGAGTGTTTCTGTAGTCGGGGACTTTAATGATTGGGATAAAAAGACAAATGTGATGGAGCGCCAGAAGATTATAGGTATTTACACCTGTTTTGTTCCGGGAGCTGCAAAGGGTGATTTATATAAGTTCTGTATCGAGACTCAGAAAGGCGATTTCATTTACAAATCCGATCCGTTTGCAAATGAAGCGGAACTGCGTCCGGGGAACGCTTCAAGAGTGACCGATATCACAAAGCTGAGATGGAGCGACGGGAAGTGGCTGGAGAAGCGCAGGAACAGCAATTTCCGGGAAGAGCCGATGTCTATTTACGAGGTGCATATCGGTTCCTGGAAGAAGCATTTCGGTTATAAGGCAGATGATGGCTTTTATACATACCGTGAATTTGCCAGATCACTGGTAGAATATCTGAAAGAGATGAAATATACCCATGTGGAATTGATGGGTATTTCCGAGTATCCATTTGACGGTTCATGGGGATATCAGGTGACCGGATATTATGCGCCTACGTCCCGTTATGGAAGTCCGCAGGATTTTGCATATCTGGTCAATTATCTGCACAGGAATAATATTGGCGTTATTCTTGACTGGGTACCGGCGCATTTTCCAAGAGATGCACATGGCCTGGCAGATTTTGACGGGACGCCTGTTTTTGAGTATGCAGATACAAGAAAGGGCGAGCATCCGGACTGGGGAACCAAGGTCTTTGACCTTACGAAGACAGAGGTTGTCAACTTCCTGATCTCAAGCGCACTGTACTGGATCGAGCAGTTCCATGTAGACGGCCTGCGTGTGGATGCGGTTGCTTCCATGCTTTATCTTGATTATGGACGTCAGGACGGACAGTGGGTTGCCAATAAATACGGCGGCAATGAGAATCTTGAGGCGATCGAGTTCCTGAGGCATCTGAACAGCATCATTCATTCGAGGAATCCGGGCGCTTTGATGATCGCGGAGGAGTCTACGGCGTGGCCGAGGGTAACGGCAGATCCGAAGGACGGCGGCCTTGGCTTTGACCTGAAGTGGAATATGGGCTGGATGCATGATTTCCTGGAGTATATGAAGCTGGATCCGTATTTCCGCAAGCCGAACCACTACAATATGACATTTGCGATGACCTACGCGTACAGCGAGAATTACATTTTGGTTCTTTCACACGACGAGGTTGTTCATCTGAAATGCTCGATGCTCAATAAAATGCCGGGGCTTGGATTTGACAAATTTGCGAATCTGAAAGCAGGATATGCATTCATGATGGGGCATCCGGGCAAGAAGCTTCTGTTTATGGGGCAGGATTTCGGACAGCTTCGTGAGTGGAGCGAGGAGCGTGAGCTTGACTGGTATCTGCTGGCGGAGGATGATCACCAGCACCTGCACAATTTCTACAGGGATCTTTTGAAGCTGTACCGTAAGAAGAAGGCTTTTTATGAGGCGGATCAGTACAGCGAAGGGTTTGAGTGGGTGAACGCCGATGACAGGGACCGCAGCATTTACAGCTTCATCCGCCATTCCAGGGATGGCAGGAAGAACCTGCTGTTTGTGATCAATTTCACCCCTATGGCGCGGGAGGATTACCGTGTAGGCGTTCCGAGAAGAAAGCAGTACAAGCTGATCCTGAACAGCGATGAAAAGCAGTATGGAGGAAAGGGCGAGGAACGTCCGCTTGTTTACAAGGCTGTAAAGGGCGAGTGCGACGGAAGACCATATTCATTCTCGTATCCGCTTCCGCCGTATGGAGTTGCGGTTTTTGAGTTTTAACAGGAATATTAAAGTGCACAGAACCGGATCTCGCACTTTGGAAACTATAATAATTTAGGAGACAAATTGACATGGATTTAATTACAGTAAAAGAATTATTCAGAAACCGGGAAGAGTATCTGGATAAAGAGATTCAGGTTGGAGGATGGGTGCGCAGCATCCGTGATTCAAAGACATTCGGATTTATTGTGCTCAACGATGGTTCATTCTTTGAACCTCTTCAGGTTGTATATAGCGATAAGCTGGACAACTTTGCAGAGATCTCCGGCCTGAACGTTGGAGCGGCGATCATTGTAAAGGGTACGCTTGTGGCGACGCCGAAGGCGAAGCAGCCGTTTGAGATTCAGGCGGATGAGGTTGCAATCGAGGGAGCGTCCGCGCCGGACTACCCGCTTCAGAAAAAGCGCCACAGCTTCGAGTTCCTGCGTACGATCTCTCATCTTCGTCCGAGGACAAATACATTTCAGGCGGTGTTTCGCGTACGCTCTCTGACAGCATATGCGATCCATAAGTTTTTCCAGGAGCGTGGATTTGTCTATGTAAATACGCCTCTGATCACCGGAAGCGACTGCGAGGGCGCAGGAGAGATGTTCCAGGTGACGACGATGGATCTGAATAACGTTCCTAAGACCAGGGAAGGAAAGGTTGATTTTACGAAGGATTTCTTTGGAAAACCAACGAATCTTACGGTGAGCGGACAGCTGAACGGCGAGACCTTCGCGCAGGCGTTCCGGAGTATTTATACGTTTGGGCCGACATTCCGTGCGGAAAATTCCAACACGACGCGTCATGCGGCTGAGTTTTGGATGATCGAGCCGGAGATCGCGTTTGCGGATCTGGAGGATGATATGGACCTTGCGGAGGCGATGCTGAAATATGTGATCCGTTATGTGATGGAAAACGCCCCGGAAGAGATGCGGTTTTTTAATTCCTTCGTGGATAAGGGTCTCATGGATCGGCTGAATAATGTAGTTAATTCTGAGTTTGGAAGAATCACGTACACGGAGGCCATCGGGCTTCTTGAGAAAAATAACGACAGGTTTGAGTATAAGGTTTCATGGGGAAGCGATCTTCAGACAGAGCATGAACGTTATCTGACAGAGCAGATCTTTAAACGCCCGGTTTTTGTAACGGATTATCCGAAGGAGATCAAAGCGTTCTACATGAAGATGAACGACGACAATAAAACGGTTGCCGCCGTGGATTGCCTTGTTCCGGGGATCGGCGAGATCATCGGCGGAAGCCAGCGCGAGGATGATCTGGAGAAGCTGAGCGCGCGTATGAAGGAGCTTGGGCTGAACGAAGCAGATTATGGATTCTATCTGGATCTGAGAAAATACGGTTCGACACGGCATGCCGGTTTCGGACTTGGATTTGAGAGGTGCGTGATGTATCTGACAGGCATGTCCAATATTCGCGATGTTGTTCCATTCCCGCGTACAGTAGGAAACTGCGAGTTATAAGGAGTTTGGAAGTGAAGAGAGATCTGTAAGCTGCCATGTGTGCGCAGGGAGGATTTTCTTCGTATCAAAGCACAGGTCATATGCGACAGGAGGGATCTATGAATATTCTGGTAGTGGATGATGAGAAAGAAATTGCGGACATTGTGGAGCTTTATTTGAAGGGGGATCAATTCAGCATTTACAAATGTTACAATGGCACAGATGCGTGGAATCTGGTACAGCGGGTGAAGTTTGATATGGCGATTCTGGACGTTATGCTTCCGGATTTTGACGGCTTTGAGCTGCTGAAAAGGATTCGCGGCAAATACACATTTCCGGTCATTATGCTGACTGCCAAGACGGAATACATGGACAAGATCACCGGTCTTACGATGGGTGCGGACGACTACATTCAGAAGCCGTTCAATCCCCTCGAGCTGGTGGCAAGAGTCAAGGCGCAGATGCGCCGGTATACACAGTACAATGACGGGGCGAAAAATTCCGGTGAGATCATCGATTTTGCGGGACTTTTTCTGGACAAGGAATCCCATCAGTGTACATACAATGACGAGGATCTGAACCTGACTCCGATTGAGTTTGATCTTCTCTGGATTCTCTGTGAGAACCGGGGAAAGGTCATCAGCTCGGAGAAGCTTTTTGAAGAAGTGTGGGGACAGAAATTCTACAAAAACAGTAACAATACGGTAATGGTTCACATTCGTCATCTGCGGGAAAAGATGGCGGGGCCGACCGGAAGAAAAGATTTCATACGGACAGTATGGGGAGTTGGGTACAAGGTTGAAGAGTAAATATCGTGATCTCAAATTAACAATTCTTCTGCAGACCGTTTTTATTACAGCATTGACAGTATTGGTAGGCGGGTTTATTCTCGTCTACTTTGTCGATGGGGTATATAATGACAGCTTTGCGGACAAATTTGTCGCATTAATGATGGCATTTAACATGGATGAGCAGAGCGCGATCAAAATGTACTGGACATTGATTGGCGATAACAAGGTGTTCTTTATGATTGTGGGATTCCTGGTTCTGTTTTCCGTGTTTTTTTATTTTGCACTCTCGAAAATGACGCAGTATCTGGATCAGATCGAAAAAGGGATTGCCAATCTTGCTTCGGACTGCGCAGAACCGGTCCGGCTGATCTCCGAGCTTGAACCGATCGAGAACAGCCTGAATGAGATCCGCGCGACGATCCGGCGTCAGGAAAAGGAGATGCGCGACAATGAAAAGAGAAAAAATGATCTGGTTCTGTTTCTGGCGCATGATCTGAAAACTCCGCTGACCTCTGTCGTGGCCTATTTAAGTATGCTTGATACGCATCCGGATATGCCGGTGGAGGAACGTGCGAAATATACGCATATCTCCCTGGAGAAAGCGCTGCGCCTTGGGGAGCTGATCAATGAATTTTTTGAGATTACAAAATTTAATATGCAGGTGATCGAGCTGGAGCCGGTGGAACTGGATCTTTCCATTATGCTGGAACAGCTGGCGGATGAGCTGTATGCGGTCCTGCGCGAGAAAAACCTGACGTGCACTGTGGCGGCGGAGGGAAATCTCATGATCCACGGCGACCCGGACAAGCTGGCCCGCGTCTTTGATAATATATTGCGGAACGCCATTGCATATTGTAAGCCGGATTCTGAAATCCGCATCCGTGCGCAGCGGAAGAAAAAGGATGTTGTCATTGAGTTCGCCAACAAGGGCGGCGGACTTTCAAAGGAAGAACTGCAGATGATCTTCGAGAAGTTTTACCGGGTGGATAATTCCCGGTCGACAAAGACGGGCGGGGCGGGACTTGGACTTGCAATTGCAAAGGAGATCGTGACGCTGCATCATGGTACGATCACTGCAGAGAGCGATCCGTTTGAGACAAGGTTTATCGTAACGCTTCCGCGGAAGGGGGCATAATATGCGTTTTATTCATACAGCGGATATCCACCTCGGCGCATCGCCGGAGGCCGGAAAGGCATATTCGGCAGGCCGTGCGGATGAGATCTGGGATACGTTTGCAAAATTAATAGAGGTTGTCCGGCAGGAAAAGACGGATCTTCTGCTGATCGCAGGGGATCTTTTTCACAGGGATCCTTTGATGCGGGAATTAAAGGAGGTCAGCTATCTGTTTGACCAGATTCCGGATACGAGAGTTGTGTTTGTCGCGGGAAATCATGATTATATACGGAAAAACTCTGCATATCTGCGGTTTCCGTGGGGAGAAAATGTGCATCCGATCCTTGAAAATGAGGCGATGGACGTCACATTTTCGGATCTGGATGTGACTGTGCGGGGACTCAGCTACCATTCACGGGAGATCACGGAACCGCTTCTGCAGGATCAGGCTGCGCCGCATGATATGAAATACAGTATTTTGCTTTTGCATGGCGGGGATGAGAAACATATCCCGGTGGACCGGCGCTGCCTGGAACAGTTAAATTACGATTACATTGCTATGGGCCATATACATAAGCCGCATCCACTGATCCCGGGGTATGCCGTGTATTCGGGCTCACTGGAACCGACGGATGTTCTGGATTTGGGACAGCATGGGTATATCCGCGGCGAGATCACAGGTGAAGCAGTGGAGGTGGAGTTCATTCCATTCGCGTCCCGGCGATATATTCAGCAGAGGCTTGAGATCGCTCCGGCGGACAGCGAGCGCAGGATCGCGGACTGTATTGCGGAGGCGATACGGGAGCAGGGATTGGAAAATATGTATGAATTTGAACTGACGGGATTTACTTCGCCGGATACGGAGCTGCATACAGAGCTGTGGGATCCATATGGGAATATCGTTTCGATCACGGATCACACGAGAAAGCAGCTTGACTATGAGCGGCTGTACCGGAAGAATCCCGGAAATCTCCTCGGAAAGTTTCTTGGGAGCTTCCGGGAAGAGCTTTCGGAGGATGCTGATATTCTTCCGGATGAAAGGACAAGACCTGTGCTGATGCGGGGAACAGATCCGGATTCGGAAAACTTTGAGCGGGCGGTGCGCGAGGCGGGAACGCTGGCGCTCCTGCACGCCATGCAGGAGTGAAAGATATGCAGTTTTGCAAGGCAAAAACAGAGGAATTTGGAAAGCTGAATCAGGAGGTCATTTATTTTTCCCCGGGGATCAATCTGATTTATGGGGAGAATGAATCGGGCAAAACGACGCTGCATACTTTTTTGCGCAGTATGCTGTTTGGAATGGAGCGCGGGCACGGACGTGCGGCGGCAAATGACGATTGGAGCCGCTTCGAACCCTGGGAGTACGGCGGAAGGTACGGGGGAAGTCTGACTTTTATCTGCGGCGACCGTACGTTTCAGATCGACCGGAGTTTTGAACGGAACCGGAAGACGGAGCGGCTTTTTTGTCTGGATGACGGGGAAGAACTTTCGCTGGAGCAGGGGGATCTGGAAATGCTTCTGTGTCAGATGACAGAAAAAGGGTATCGAAATTCCGTATCACTGGAACAAAACCAGGACTTTTCCCGTGAAGCGCTTGCCGGGGAGGTGCGGAATCAGGCGGCAAATTATAGCGGCAGCGCTTCTGACAATATTGATGTTGCGGCGGCGATCGGCTGGCTGAAAAATGAGAGAAAACAGTTTGAGAAAAAATTAAAAGAAGCGGAGACAGAGATCCGCAGGAAGCGGGGTCTTTTGGAGCAGAAGGAAAACTATCTCAGGGAAGAGTATGCAAGAAAGACCGCTTCTTACAGACAGCTTGAAGGTGAGCTGGGAGAAGAGCAGCTTTCGGATGAGAAAGTCAGAAGAAATCCATTCCTGATTCTTGCCGCAGCCGCAGTGATCGCTTTGTCCATGTATTTTGCGGCTCTTCCGTGGAATATTGTATTTTCCCTGGCCGCAGTTGCTCTGGAGGAGATATGGTATGCGATCAACAAGAGAGGTATGGCGGCGGATCGCAGGGCGAAGGAAGCGGAGCGCCTGGAAAAGGGGGATCAGCTTTGGAGAAAGCAGGTGCTTCTGGAGGATATAAGGGAGCTGCAAACGCAGATTCATAATCTGTCGGAAGAACAGGCCGAATGCGTAGCTGGAAGCGATGAATATGCAGAACTGAAAAGAAAATGTCAGGCATATCTGTCGGCGGAGAAGAGAATCGCCGATCTTTCGTCTGACATGATACAGGAGGCAGGGCATTCCGGCAATCTGGCGGAGCGCATGTCAGAGATCATCCGGAAACTTACAGATGGGAAATACGAAAAGGTTTATCTGGATGAGGATATGCGCTGCTCGGTATATACGGACGGGAAAAAGGTTCCGGCAAAGAGCCTGAGCCGCGGGACGCTGGAACAGCTTCTTTTCGCGCTTCGGATGGCTGCGGCGGAAGAACTGTACGACGAGCCGATGCCCGTCGTTTTGGACGATGCATTTGTATTTTACGATGATGAACGGCTTGGGAATACATTGGAATGGCTGGCGGAGAACCGGCAGCAGGTACTTCTTTTCACCTGTCAGAGCCGGGAGGAGGAGATATTGCGGAGCCGGGGGATAAAGTGTACGAAGATTATTCTGTGATGGGAAAGTGGTGCGGCTTCACAGTAAAATCGCCCCACAGGCTTTGAAGAGTTATTAAAAAAGCATATGGACATAAAATAAGGGGCCGTTGACACAGCCCCTTATAAGTTTCCTGTCCCAGATATCCTACAGAATTTCCTCGCCATTACGATATTTCTGCAACACGTACTGAATACGGTCATTCGGCTCAAGGAAGGTGCTGACAGAACCGTCGTGGTTCAGGGTATCGATGATGAGCGCAATATATTTACTCATATCACAATTAATATACCAGGGCTTTTTAAGAAGTTCAGGCGTCTGGTAAATGAGATTGGTAGTGAGTATACCGGATATAAGACCCTGCTCATATGCGTCGTCAAACTTCTGAAGGCCGTTGGTGAAAAGACCAAAGGTTGCAGCAGCAAAAATACGTTTTGCCTTGCGGCGCTTCAACTCCTGCGCGACTTCAATAATACTGTCGCCGGAGGAGATCATATCGTCGATAATGATGACATCCTTACCCTCGACAGAAGAACCAAGAAATTCATGAGCCACAATCGGGTTACGGCCATTGACAATGCGCGTATAATCACGGCGCTTATAGAACATACCCATGTCGAGACCGAGCACATTGGCAAGATATATCGCGCGGTTTGTTCCGCCCTCATCCGGACTGATCGCCATCATATGCCCACTGTCGATCTGAAGATCCCTGTGCGTCTGAAGCAGCGCTTTTACAAACTGATATGCAGGGCTTACTGTCTCAAATCCATGAAGCGGAATCGCATTCTGGACACGCGGATCATGCGCATCAAAGGTAATGAAATTCTCTACCCCCATATTTATAAGCTCCTGAAGAGCGATCGCACAGTCAAGTGATTCGCGGCCTGTTCTCCTGTGCTGGCGGCTCTCGTAGAGAAACGGCATGATCACATTGATGCGTTTTGCCTTTCCGCCGGCGGCAGCGATGATCCTTTTCAGATCCTGGAAATGGTCATCCGGAGACATACGATTGACATGGCCTGAGAGGGAATAGGTCAGACTGTAATTCAGCACATCCACCATGATATACAGATCGATCCCGCGGACCGATTCTTCGATAATACCCTTGGCCTCTCCGGAACCAAATCGCGGCGTCTGCGCATCGATCAGATAAGTGTCCTTTTCATACCCGTCAAAAAATCCAAATTCTTTCACATTGTCGTCTTCGCTGCGCCATTTGATGATGTAATCATTCACCTTTTCGCCAAGACTGCGGCATCCCGGAAGAGCAATGATGCCAAGGGAACCAACAGGAATGTTTTCAAGAATGCGGTCTTGCCTGTGTATCATACTGGTTAATCCTCCATATTTCTTAATCTTTTTTTGATACGAATGTCGTCGCCTGTCAGCTTCAACACTTTATAGTTGCTTGTTATCCTTGAGAGGATCCTCTCAGAATAGGTATCTGTAATTGCGCCAAGCTGAAGATTGGTCGAGATGATCGTTGACTTCCGGCGCAAAATACGTTCGTTCAAACACAGGAACAACTGGGAGGTCACAAATGTGTTCACAAGCTCTGTTCCAAGGTCATCAATGATCAAAAGATCACAGTCATATATATAATCAGTAAGGGGAACGTCTCCTTCCGTTCGCTGAAAATGACAGTTCGCCAGTTCATCAAATAATTCAAAGGCGGAAAAATAGATGACGCTGTGTTCACTCTCGATCAATTCCTTTGCGATACAGTTGGAAAGGTACGTCTTGCCGATCCCGGTATTTCCATACAGGAAGAGGTTTTGAAACTCGTGATCAAAATTGCGGACAAATTCCTGACAAATGCGGTAAGCCTCCTGCATAACAGCAAGGGAGGAACGCCCGGTTTTGGGATCAATACAATTAGGGGAATAATAATCAAATGTAAAATTCTCAAAGTTTTCTTTCTCCAAAACCTGTCCTAAATGGGACTGCGCATATAACAGATCGACAATCGCTTTCTTAAAACAATGACATTTTTCATTGCCAATATAACCGGTATCCTGACAATCCCTGCATTCATATGCGGCCTCCAGATAGTCTGCAGGATATCCATTTTCAAGGAGGAGAGACTGCTTTCTGGAAATAATCTGCTGAAGTTCGTCCTGGCGTTCGGAGGGGACGCCGTCCTTCAGCAGCACATCCCTGGCGCGGGAAACAGCCAGATGGGAGAGTTCCCGGTCGAGCTCCTGAAGCTCGGGGATATCCCGGTAGATCGCCTGCCGCCGTTCTTCTAAAATATCGCGGCTTCGGAGCTGCCTCTTCTCATATGTACGCATGATCTCATCATATTGCAGATTACTCAGAGCCATTGTCATTCTCCTTTTTAATTGCTTTTCAAAAGCTGTTCCTCCAGCTCATCGTAGTCATAGTTACGCTTTTGAGGAAATGTTGCGGATGTCCTTGAGGAGCGTTTCGGAGCGGCCTTCTTCTCTTTCTGGCTGAGCTTAAAGGCTTCATCAGCGGCGCTGATCGCTTCCAAAGAATGGAGACCTTTCGCATTCCAGTTCTCCAAAATCTTGTCCGCATATTCAAAACTTGGCTGATGGATCTGTCCGATCGTCCTGCGGCATGCCTCAAGGATGATCTCTGTTGTAAAACCGAAAACAGATTTCCATCGAGTCATATATTCGATCTCAACGGTACCCGGAGCACGATTCTGGATTCCCATCGCCTGCAGGATACGGTAGAAATCCTTATTGTGGGAGGTGGACTCAGCCTTGGCCTCCTGCACGGTACGGATGCCCTTATCCGCCCAGTTCAGCGCAACCTGACGGATATAATGGATGCTGGTATGTCCTTTCCCGACACAATATTCAATCAGGTATTCCAAAAGGTCGCAGGAAAATCCAAGCTCCTCATAGCAGTATGTAATCGTGTCTGCTTCCGTTCTTGTCAGCGTCTTGCCAAGATATTGCTCCGTCACAAAAAGTACCTGTTTTAATTCACGGCGGCTGCGGAAAGTGGAAATAGGAGTCGGCGCTTCCGGCGCAGAAGAATCCGGATTCATGTCAGAAACCGGTTCATCCTGCCCGATAACAGAGTCCGGCCTGTCCGAAACAACAGGCGCCTGGTGGGAACGGTCTTCCTTTATGGCCGGAGCGGATATCCGGCTTGATATGGTAATGCTTGTGATAGCCCCGCTTGCATCCTCTTCGACAGAAAGAAGTCCCTGAGCCTCCCAGTACCGGACTGCGCGCAGGATATCCCTCTCTGTATCTTCAAAGTGATCCGCAATATCAGACAGGGAAAGTACCGTGTCCTCTGTCTGCAAATGACGCAGAAGGTAAAGATAGATCTTTACAAATTCGCCGTTGGCCTTTGCCATATATTTATCTATAAATACATTCTCAACGGATGTACAGCTTCCCTGAAAATGGTTCTTCAGCAAAAATGTTTCCATAATACAACCCTCTTCTACGTACCGTTCACTTTGTTAGCAATCGTATTATAGCATCAAAATTTTCAGCGAAAAAGAAAAATCCTTGTCCAAAATCAGCTTTTTTGTGGATAAAATTCTGTGGAAACTGTGGATAACTTCTATTTTAAAAGTTCATTTCCAATATTTACAACATCTCCGGCTCCCATAGTTATCAACACATCCCCTTTTTGGCAATGCTCCATTACATATGCCTCGATCGATGCAAAATCCGGCAGATATACAGAGTCTGTACCAAGCTTCTGTATTTCATCAGAGAGCTGTCTGGAAGATACGCCAAGAGTATCCGTCTCCCGTGCAGCATATATATCTGCAAGTATCACATGATCCGCGAGGGAGAGGGATTCTGCAAATTCGTGGAAGAAGGATTTGGTGCGCGTGTATGTGTGCGGCTGGAAAATACACCACAGTTTTCTGTGCGGATAATTCTGTGCAGCCTGCAGGGTTGCGCGGATTTCCGTCGGATGATGCGCGTAGTCGTCAATAATCGTAAATCCGTTCTTCAGTCCCTTATATTCAAAACGGCGGTCCGTTCCGGTAAAGGATAAAAATCCTTTCTGCATATCATCGACAGAGACGCTCAGAAGATCGGAGACCGCCGCCGCGGAAAGCGCGTTGGAAATGTTGTGCTTTCCGGGAACTGCCAGCGATATACGGCGTACAAAGCGGCCGTCTTTGATAAGATCAAAGGAACCATGCGCCAGGTTGTCGAATGAAATATTGGCCGCGTAGAAATTGTCTTCCGGGTTCATGCCGTATGTGATGACGTTGCAGGCAAGTCCGTCAGTGATCTCAGAAAGATTTTCAATTTCACTGTTGATGACAAGAGTTCCGTCCGAAGGAAGCAGTTCTGCAAACCTGCGGAAGGAGGCGCGGATATCCGCCAGATCCTTAAAGAAATCCAGATGATCCTCTTCTATATTCAATATTACGCCGATTTTCGGGAAAAAGGAAAGGAAGCTGTTCGTGTATTCACATGCCTCCGTGATAAATGTTCCGGAGCCTCCGACGCGGATATTTCCATGGATCTCCTTTAAGATTCCGCCGACAGAAATCGTCGGATCGAGATCCGCCTGGAGGAAAATGTGGGAGAGCATGGATGTCGTCGTTGTCTTGCCGTGTGTTCCGGAGATAGCGATCGGAGTGTCATAATTTGTCATCAATTGCCCGAGCAGCTCTGCGCGGGTCAGCATCGGAAGTCCCTTCTCCTTTGCTGCGGCAAATTCCGGATTGTCCGGATGGATCGCCGCTGTGTATACAACAACATCGATATCATCTGTGATATTGGACGCGGCCTGAGGATAATGGATCGACGCCCCGAGGCTGCTGAGTTTATCGGTCAGGGCAGATTCCTTTGAGTCGGAACCGGAAACGGTAAATCCTTCATCTAAAAGAATCTCGGCAAGGCCGCTCATGCTGATGCCGCCGATTCCGATGAAATGTGTGTGTACTGGTTTATGAAAATTGATCTGATACATAAAAATACCTGCCTGTTAATAATTATAAATGTG
>CAZPXF010000037.1:0-20423 GCA_964590945.1 uncultured Lachnospiraceae bacterium
AAAAGGTCTATACTTTTTATTTTGTTTATGCTATACTTTTTAGTGACTTTCCGTAATGCCAATTTCACCTGATGTTATCTGGTGTTGCGGTGTTTCAAAAAATGGGTTTTAGTGACTTTCATTCGTAAAAATAAAAAGTTCGCCTATTAGGCAGACCAAAATCTTCATTTTTTACGAATTCCTGTCTAATAGGCGAACTTTTTTCGGGGTCACTAGAAAGGGAAAAAGCATATATGGAGTTCAAATTGCACTCAGAATTTCAGCCCACCGGCGACCAGCCGCAGGCGATTGAACAATTAGTAAAGGGCTTTAAGGAAGGTAACCAATGCCAGACATTGCTCGGCGTTACCGGCTCCGGCAAGACCTTTACAATGGCAAATGTGATTCAGCAATTAAATAAACCAACGCTTATCATAGCGCATAACAAAACCCTCGCCGCGCAGCTCTACAGCGAATTTAAAGAGTTCTTTCCCAATAATGCGGTGGAGTATTTCGTGTCCTATTATGATTATTACCAGCCGGAGGCTTATGTTCCATCCTCTGACACATATATAGCTAAGGACTCCTCGATGAACGAGGAGATCGACCGGCTGCGGCATTCTGCGACGGCGGCTCTTTCCGAGCGGAAGGACGTCATCATTGTGGCCAGCGTGTCGTGCATTTATGGCCTGGGCAGCCCGATCGATTATCAGGAGATGGTGATTTCTTTAAGGCCGGGCATGATCAAGGATCGCGACGAGGTCATGAAAAAGCTGATCGAGATCCAGTATGACCGTAATGAGATGGATTTTAAGCGCGGAACATTCCGGGTGCATGGAGATGTTCTGGATATTTTTCCGGCGGGGAATGAAGAACACGTTATCCGGGTAGAATTTTTTGGGGATGAGGTAGACCGGATTTTGGAGGTCGATTATCTGACAGGAGAGATCCGCAATTCCCTGGAACACATTGCGATATTTCCGGCATCGCATTATGTCGTATCACAGGATAATATGAACCGTGCGATTCATGATATAGAAGAGGAACTGGATGCGCGCATCCGGTATTTCAAGAGCGAAGGAAAGCTATTGGAGGCGCAGCGTATTGAGGAACGCACAAATTTTGATATCGAGATGATGCGTGAGACAGGATTTTGTTCGGGAATTGAGAACTATTCCCGGCATTTGACGGGACTGGAGCCCGGGGCGCCGCCGCACACGCTGATCGATTATTTCCCGGATGAGTTTCTGATGATAATCGATGAGTCCCACAAGACGGTACCTCAGATTGGCGCTATGTATTCAGGAGATCAGTCGAGAAAGACGACGCTCGTGGAATATGGTTTCCGTCTGCCGTCGGCTAAGGATAACAGGCCGCTTAATTTCGGAGAATTTGAAGGAAAGATCGATCAGGTGATGTTTGTATCAGCGACGCCGGGAGAATATGAAGCGCAAAATGAAATGCTCCGCGCCGAGCAGCTGATCCGTCCGACCGGTCTTTTGGATCCGGAGATCTCCGTGCGCCCTGTGGAGGGACAGATCGATGATCTGATCTCAGAGATCAGGAAGGAGACGGCGAAGAAACATAAAATTCTGATCACGACATTAACAAAGCGTATGGCGGAGGATCTGACCGACTATATGCGGGAACTGGGAATCCGGGTAAAGTATTTACACTCGGATGTGGACACCCTGGAGCGTACGGAGATCATCCGGGATATGCGTCTGGATGTGTTCGACGTGCTTGTAGGTATTAATCTTCTGAGGGAGGGCCTTGATATTCCGGAGATCACGCTGGTTGCAATCCTGGATGCGGATAAAGAGGGATTTCTGCGTTCGGAGACGTCCCTGATCCAGACGATCGGGCGTGCTGCGCGAAACTCGGAAGGACATGTTATCATGTATGCAGATACGATGACGGATTCCATGCGTGTGGCTATTCAGGAGACAGAGCGGCGGCGTAAGATACAGATGCAGTACAATGAGGAGCATGGGATCACGCCGACGACGATCAGGAAAAGCGTACGCGGCCTGATCGCTATTTCCAAAAAAGTTGCTGAGAGCGAATTTAAGATAGAGAAGGATCCGGAGTCTATGAGCAGAACCGAGCTGCAGAAACTGGTGAAGGATATTACAAAGCAGATGAAGAAAGCGGCAGCGGAGCTGGATTTTGAAGCGGCGGCGGAGCTGCGTGATAAGATGATAGAATTAAAGAAGCATTTAGCAGAGATTGAGGAGACGTAGAGATAGATGGAGAATAAAAACGAGAAGCAATACATTAAGGTCCGGGGGGCAAGCGAGCACAATCTGAAGAATCTGGATATTGATATACCAAGAAATCAGTTTGTGGTTCTGACAGGATTGAGCGGTTCGGGGAAGTCCTCGCTGGCGTTTGATACGATCTATGCGGAGGGGCAGAGACGGTACATGGAATCACTCTCCTCCTATGCGCGGCAGTTCCTTGGGCAGATGGAAAAACCAAAGGTGGAAAGCATAGAAGGGCTTTCTCCGGCAATCTCAATCGACCAGAAGTCTACAAACAGGAATCCGCGTTCTACAGTTGGAACGGTTACAGAGATTTATGATTATTTCCGTCTGTTATATGCAAGGATCGGCGTGCCGCATTGTCCGAAATGCGGACGTGAGATCCGAAGGCAGTCCGTGGATGAGATGGTAGACCAGATCATGCGTCTGCCGGAACGGACAAAGATCCAGCTTCTTGCTCCGGTCGTACGGGGCAGGAAAGGAACCCATGCAAAACTATTTGACCGTGCAAGGAAAAGCGGATATGTCCGTGTACGTGTGGATGGCAATCTATATGAATTAAGTGAAGAGATCAAGCTCGATAAGAACATAAAGCATAATATAGAGATCATTGTGGACCGTCTGGTCGTAAAAGAGGGGATCGAGCGCCGCTTGACGGATTCCGTGGAAAATGTGCTGGCGCTTTCGGAAGGTCTGGTGCTGGTAGACATCATTGACGGGGAGACTATGACATTCAGCCAGAGCTTTTCCTGTCCGGACTGCGGGATCAGTATTGATGAGATCGAACCGAGAAGCTTTTCCTTTAACAATCCCTTCGGCGCCTGTCCGGAATGTGCCGGACTTGGATATAAGATGGAGTTCGATCCGGATCTGATGATTCCGGATAAGTCGCTGAGCATCGCGCAGAGGGCGATCGTGGTGCCTGGATGGCAGTCCTGCAATGATAAAAAGAGCTTCAGCGGTGCGATCTTAGATGCGCTGGCGAAGTTTTATGGATTTAGTCTTGAGACGCCTTTTCAGGATTATCCGAAGGATGTGAAGGATATCCTTTTATATGGAACGGGCGGGCAGATCGTGAAGGTTCATTATAAAGGCCAGCGTGGGGAAGGCATTTATGATATTGCTTTCGAGGGGCTGATCCGCAGTGTGGAACGCCGGTATCGTGAGACAAGTGCGGAGTCTGCAAAGGCGGAATTTGAGACATTTATGAGGATCACTCCCTGCCGCGCCTGTCATGGACAGAGATTGAAGCCGGAGGCGCTGGCAGTTACGGTCTGCGGTAAGAATATTCATGAAGTGACGTCGCTCTCCATGCTTGAATTGCAGCGGTTTCTGAACGAGATGGAGCTGACAAAGATGCAGGAAATGATCGGCAGTGAGATCCTGAAGGAGATCAAGTCAAGAGTAGGCTTTTTGATGTCGGTAGGTCTGGATTATCTTTCCCTTTCCCGTGCGACCGGAACACTTTCCGGCGGGGAGGCGCAGCGGATCCGCCTTGCGACGCAGATCGGTTCGGGACTGGTCGGCGTTGCATACATTTTGGACGAGCCGAGTATCGGATTGCATCAGAGGGATAACGATAAGCTTCTTGCATCACTGAAAAGGCTGAGGGATCTTGGCAACAGCCTGATCGTAGTTGAACATGACGAGGATACGATGCTGCAGGCGGATCATATTGTAGATATCGGGCCGGGAGCGGGTTTACACGGCGGAACCATTGTTGCGGAGGGAACGGCAGAAGATATTATGAACAATCCCAGGTCCGTGACAGGCGCATATCTGAGCGGGAAAATCCGGATTCCGGTTCCCGCTAAGAGGAAAAAACCGTCCGGGTGGCTTACTGTGTGCGGAGCGCAGGAAAACAACCTGAAGAATATAGACGTAGATATTCCGCTGGGAGTTATGACCTGTGTAACCGGCGTTTCGGGTTCCGGAAAGAGTTCATTGATCAATGAGATTGTCTATAAGAGACTTGCGCATGATCTGAACCGTGCGAGGACGATTCCAGGGAAGCACAAGGATATCAAGGGAATGGAACAACTGGACAAAGTGATCAATATCGACCAGTCGCCGATCGGGCGTTCCCCGCGTTCCAATCCGGCGACTTATACGGGGGTATTTGACATGATCCGCGATCTTTTTGCTTCTACGCAGGATGCGAAGGCAAAAGGATACAAGAAGGGAAGGTTCAGCTTCAATGTAAAAGGCGGACGGTGTGAAGCGTGCAGAGGAGATGGAATTCTGAAGATCGAAATGCATTTTCTTCCGGATGTGTATGTGCCTTGCAGCGTTTGCCATGGGAAACGTTATAACAGAGAGACTCTGGAGGTGAAATATAAAGGGAAAAGCATTCATGACGTGCTGGATATGACTGTAGAAGAGGCGCTTCCGTTTTTTGAGCCGATCCCGTCTATACGGAGAAAGATCCAGACGCTCTATGATGTGGGACTTGGTTACATTAAGCTTGGACAGCCGTCCACAACCCTGTCCGGCGGGGAGGCGCAGCGCATCAAGCTCGCAACAGAGCTCAGCAGGCGCAGCACCGGAAAAACGATCTATATTCTGGACGAGCCGACAACAGGACTGCATTTTGCGGATGTACACAAGCTCACGGATATACTGCGAAGACTTGCAGGAGATGGTAACACGGTCGTTGTGATCGAGCATAATCTGGAAGTTATTAAGACGGCCGATTACATTCTGGATATAGGGCCGGAGGGCGGTGACCGCGGGGGAACCATTATTGCCAAAGGTACGCCGGAAGAGATTGCAGAATCACCGCAGTCATATACGGGAATGTATTTGAAGGAAATTCTTAAGAAAAACTGAAGATGTCCCGAAATTGGAAAAAGGTCTTTCCATTTATTGAAGAATTGTTTATAATATGTTTGCATAACTTTGATTTTTACAAATGATTATAGATGAATAGGTAGAGGAAGGAGCAGACGATGACTACAGATTTGGGTATAGATTTGGGGACTGCCAGCATCCTTGTGTATGTGAAGGGAAAGGGCGTGGTATTAAAGGAGCCGTCAGTTGTGGCGTTTGACCGGGATTCCAATGCGATCAAGGCGATCGGCGAGGAGGCGCGGCTGATGCTTGGGCGGACGCCGGGGAATATTATTGCGGTCAGGCCTCTGAGGCAGGGCGTGATTTCCGATTATACAGTGACAGAGAAAATGATCCGCTATTTTGTCCAAAAGGCGCTTGGACGGCGGACTTTTAAAAAACCACGGATCAGCATCTGCGTGCCGAGCGGAGTGACTGAGGTAGAGAGAAAGGCTGTAGAGGATGCAGGATATGCTGCAGGAGCCAGAGAAGTATTTATGATTGAAGAGCCGGTGGCAGCAGCGATCGGCGCCGGTATAGATATCTCGAAGCCATGTGGGAATATGATCGTTGATATTGGCGGCGGAACGGCGGATGTTGCAGTAATCTCCCTTGGAGGCACTGTTGTAAATACTTCATTGAAAGTTGCCGGGGATGATTTTGACGATGCGATCGTTCGTTATATGAGAAAGAAGCACAATATGCTGATCGGCGAACGTACTGCCGAGGACATCAAGATTAAGATCGGTACCGCGTATTACCGCGGTGAGGAGGATTCTATGGAGATCAGGGGAAGAAACCTGATCACAGGTCTTCCGAAGACGATCACTGTTACCGCCGAAGAGACAGAGGATGCTCTTCGCGAGCCTACGGCGCAGATTGTTGAGGCAGTTATCAGCGTACTTGAAAAAACCCCGCCGGAGCTGTCTGCGGACATTTTGGAGCGCGGAATTGTTCTGACAGGCGGAGGTTCTATGCTTCGCGGTTTGGAGGAACTGATTCAGGAGAGGACGGGCATCAATACCATGACTGCAGAGGATCCAATGCAGGTAGTGGCCATTGGAACCGGGCAGTATGTAGAATTCATGAGCGAGCGCAAAGCAAAGGACTTTTAGACTGATACAGGGGGAGATGTTATGCCGGACATCTCCCCTTTTAGGTTGCCAGTCGGGCCGGGCATCAGTTATGATTCGTTGTGCCGGTATTGAGGAGTGATAAGTATGGAAACGGTGAGCGGGTATGTGGCTCATATTATTTACAGACGGGAAAAAAATGGCTATACAGTCTTTCAACTGAACAATGACGACGGAGAGGTGACATGCGTCGGAACCTTTCATTTTATCGCCGAGGGAGAGCTCCTGGAAGTAAAAGGAGAATATACGACGCACAAATTATATGGTCATCAGTTTCAGGTAAAGGAATATCAATTCAAGGATCCGGAGGACCTGATGTCGATCGAACGGTATCTTGGTTCCGGCGCGATCAAAGGCATCGGGATCAAGCTTGCAGGGCGGATCGTCCGGAAGTTTCAGGAGGACACGTTTCGGATCATAGAAGAAGAGCCGGAGAGACTGGTTGAGATCAAAGGGATCAGTGAGCGTATGGCGCGGGAGATATCCATTCAGGTGGAAAGTAAGAAAGAGATGCGTCAGGCGATGATCTTTTTACAGAAATACGGGATTTCTACGGCTATGTCGGCCAAAATATATCATTTCTACGGCATGGAGCTTTACAGGGTGCTGGAAGAGAATCCGTACAGGCTGGCGGAGGAGATCGATGGGATCGGGTTCCGGACTGCCGATGCAATCGCTGCAAGGTCAGGAATCCAGGCAGACTCGGAGTTTCGGATACAAAGCGGTCTTTTGTACTCCCTTTTACAGGCGTCGGCCGAAGGACATGTTTATCTGCCTGAGCAGGAGCTGCTTCGCAGGACGTCGGGACTTTTGGGCATCGAGATCGATGGGATCGTCGATCATCTGCAAAGCCTTTCTATCGATCATAAGATCGTAGTGAAGACGAAGAACGGGGAACGCCGTATCTATGCTTCAAATTATTATTATTTAGAATTAAATACGGCAAAGATGCTGCATGATCTTTCCGTGCCTTATGAGACGGATGAAGTGTTTTTGGAACGGCGGCTTTTACAGCTGGAGAAGAACCTGAACCTGCAGTTGGATGATATGCAGAGAGCGGCCGTAAAGGAGGCAGTCTGCAATGGCGTATTTATACTGACGGGAGGGCCGGGAACCGGAAAGACGACTACGATCAATATGATGATCCGGTACTTTGAAAGCGAGGGTGCGGACATTCTTTTGGCTGCTCCGACGGGAAGGGCGGCAAAAAGAATGACAGAGGCGACCGGCTATGAGGCAAGGACGATACACAGGCTTTTGGAGGTGAATGGCAATCCGGAGGCGGGAACTAAAAATGGCTTTGAACGGAATGAGCAGAATCCTCTGGAGGCGGATGTGATCATTATCGATGAGATGTCGATGGTAGACATTCATCTGATGCATGCACTTCTCCGGGCAGTATTGGTCGGGACGAGGCTGATCTTTGTCGGGGACGCCAACCAGCTTCCGTCTGTGGGACCGGGGAGCGTATTGAAGGATATGATCGAGTCCGGGTGCTTCCCGACAGTGGTGCTGGAGCGGATATTCCGACAGGCCCAGGAAAGCGATATCGTAATGAATGCGCACAAGATTCAGAGAGGAGAACCGCTTGTATTGGACAATAAAAGCCGTGACTTCTTTTTCCTGAAACGGACGGAGCCGGATATGATCATTGCTGTCCTCCTGCAGCTGATCCGGAATAAACTGCCGAAGTATGTGAACGCCGGGCCGTATGATATTCAGGTATTGACTCCGATGAGGAAAGGGAATCTTGGGGTGGAACGGCTCAACGAGATCCTGCAGAAGTATCTGAATCCGGCAGATGCTTCTAAAAATGAGAAGCAGTATGGCGATCGGATCTTCCGGGAGGGAGATAAGATCATGCAGATCCGGAATAATTATCAGTTGGAGTGGGAGGTTACAACGAAATACGGGATTCCTGTGGATAAGGGTACGGGAGTTTTTAACGGTGATATGGGAATCGTCAGGATTGTCAATACATATAACGAGACGATGACTGTTGAATACGAGGAGGGTAAAAAGGTGATTTATCCATTTGACCTTCTGGATGAGCTGGAACATGCATACGCCGTCACGATTCACAAGTCTCAGGGAAGCGAATATCCGGCTGTCGTGATGCCGCTGCTGTCCGGGCCGGAGCTTTTGATGAATCGTAATCTTTTGTACACTGCGGTTACAAGAGCAAAGAAATGTGTGACGATCGTCGGGAATGATGCGATGCTACAGAGCATGATCCGAAGGGAAAATGAGAATAAAAGGTTTACCAGCCTGAACGAACAGATTACAGATCTGTACACAATGAATATCGTGTGATGTGTGAAGCGCCGGAGAGGGCGCTGAATGAAAAGTCCATATAAATAATGAAGTTTACTGATTTTTTTATAAGAGCCGGAGCAGTGCTATTAAAAATACTTTATCCGGACTGCTGTCCATTTTGCGGAAGTACACGTATTCCAGGCGACGGGATCTGTCCGGCGTGCCGTGCCGTGATTGTTGAAACAGAAGAACCGCTGTGCAAAAGGTGCGGAAAGCCGGTTGCGGAGAAGGAGCAGGAGTACTGTCATGATTGCCGGAATAGAAAGGATGCAGCCTTTGAAGCAGGACGCAGTCTTTGGCTGCACCGCAGGCCGGTGAGCGATGCGGTATACCGGCTGAAATACCGGGGATGCAGATGCTATGCAAAGATTTTCGCGTGGGAAATGTGGAGAAGATTTGAATGGCAGATATCCCGATGGGGGATCGACGTGCTGGTTCCGGTTCCGATCCATAAAAAGCGGAGAATGCTAAGAGGATATAATCAGGCGGAGCTTCTTGCGGAGGCCTTGTCGGAATTTTCCGGGATCCCTGTGGAAATGGATTTGGTGGTGCGTACAAAAAATACAAATGCGCAGAAAATGATTTCCGGGAGAAAAAGAAGCGAGAATCTGCAGAGAGCTTTTTCTGCTTCCGGGGCAGGAGAAAAATATGAAAATGCACTGATTATTGATGATATTTATACAACAGGCAGTACAATCCAGGCGGTTGCAGAACAACTGCGCCTGTGCGGCGTTAAAAAGGTATACTTTATGACAATAAGTATTGGACAAGGTTTTTGAAGTTTGGTATACTGAATAGAGTTTAATTTGGGATAGTATGTGCGTCGAGGTGTTAATATGTTAGATGAAAGAAAAATCAGATTGATGAAGGATCTCGCTGTGTATGAATCCGGGGAGGGAGCGGAAGAGCTTCGGATTTGTGAATACTACCGCTCCGATTATGTCAGTGTGAATTGCATTTCCGGAGGAATATGGGTTACAGTCGGCTACCTCCTGCTGTTAGGTCTGATTGGACTTTGTACGATGGATTATTTTATGGATCGTTTTACTATGCAGGCGGTTGCCCTGATCGTGGTGGGGGTTATAGCCGGTTATGTTGGATTGATCGTACTTTATACAGTTACCATGCATGTATATTATGGAAGGAAATACGATAAGGCAAGAGAGGGTGCCAGACATTATAAATACAGGCTGATGAAGCTAGGAGAAATGTACAAAAAAGGAGAAAAGTCAAATGGATAGTTTATTGGAACTAAGAGAAAAGGCTCAGCAGATCTATGCAGAGTATTCCAGAATCATTGACAGGGTATGGCGTTTTGTTATAAATGTTCTGGTCTTTTTTATGATTCAGTCAAAATTAGGATACATGACAAGTATTTCAAAGGGGATCATATCGCTTGCGGTTGCAGTGATCTGTACATTCCTTCCGCCGGTCTGCACATGTATTGCGGCGGCTGTATTGATCCTGATCCAGCTTTCGGCGGCATCATTGGGGGTCATGATCATTACACTGATCGTTTTCGCTCTGGTGTTTATCTTTTATCTGAGATTTACTGCGAATCAGTCCCTTGTTTTGGTGCTGACCGTAGTGGCGCTTGCCCTGAATATTCCGGTTTTGGTTCCTGTAGTGGCGGGACTTGCCGGCGGGCCTGTGACGATCATTCCGCTGATCTGCGGCACGATTGTCTATTATGTGCTTCACAGCGCGGTGGATTTTATATCCGGAATCGGCGAAGATGACGGAATGCTTACTATCTTAACGGATTTTGCCAGGACGTCTCTCCAGAACAGAGAGATGATCGTTGCAATCATCGGAATTGTGTTGGGCGTTATGATCGTATATGTTATTAAGAGAATGTCCTTTCCTTATTCATGGCAGGCAGCAATCGTGGTTGGAACAATTATTTCTGTAATTGTATTTATTGCAGGCGACGTTGGATTTCACGGCGGAAGTATTATCATCAGCGCTGTGCTTGCGGTCGTAGTCGGACTTTTGATCCAGTTTATGATCTTTAACGTGGATTATTCCAGAACAGAGCAGGTACAGTTTGAGGACGATGAGTATTATTATTATGTCAAGGCGGTTCCGAAGAACATTGCCGGGGCAAAAAGCAGAACAAGCAGAAAGAAGTAGAATGATTATCCGGGAATTGAAAGAACAGGGGGTGAATGATGATGAAAGCTTTGGTTTTAAAATATCTGCATCAATATTTGGATAGAATTTATATTCCAAGAATATCTGTAACAGATGTTTTGGAAATCATCATTATTGCATTTCTTGTTTACCAGCTCATGATATGGATCAAGAACACGAAAGCCTGGATGCTGTTAAAGGGTCTTACTGTTCTTGTTGTGTTTATTTTTGTTGCTGCGATCCTGCAGATGAATACGATTTTGTGGATCGCGAAAAATTCAATCTCTGTTCTTGCGATCGCAGCGATCGTGGTCTTTCATCCGGAGCTTCGGAGGGCTCTTGAGAAGCTCGGGGAGAAGAATTTCCTTTTATCGATGGTATCCTTTGATAAATCGAAGACAGATGAGCGGTTCTCAGAAAATACGGAAGAGGCGCTGATCGAAGCGTGTTTTCAGATGGGTGCTGTAAAGACAGGGGCGCTCATAGTTATTGAACGAGCCATCCGCCTTTATGAATATGAGACGACAGGAATAGAATTAGACAGTCTGATATCGGCCCAGCTTTTGATCAATATTTTTGAACATAACACACCGTTGCATGATGGCGCAATCATTGTCCGCGGGGATCGGATCGTTTCTGCAACATGTTATCTGCCGTTGTCTGAGAACATGAGTCTCAGCAAAGCGCTTGGCACAAGGCACAGGGCAGCCGTCGGAATCAGTGAGGTAAGCGACAGCCTGACGCTCATAGTTTCGGAGGAGACAGGCTATGTGTCGATCGCAGAGGGTGGAAAGATTACAAGGAACGTTTCCAGAGAACAGTTAAAGAGACGTCTGGACGATTTGAGGATCCACAGTAATAAGGAGACCAGTCGCCTGGATAAATGGAAAGGGTGGTTCAGACATGAGAAAAAGACTGGCAAATAACGCTGAGCTGAAGATCGCTTCAGTAGTATTTGCAGTGCTTCTCTGGCTGATTGTTGTGAATGTTGCTGATCCGACTGTGACAAAGACATACACCGGGATCGATGTAGAAATTACAGACACTGATGTTATCACAAACAATGGCAAGACATATGACAGAGTTGGAGAATCGAAGACTGTGAGCGTGACGGTTACTGCTAAGCGTTCGGATGCTGAAGCTATAAAAGCAGATAATATTCATGCAGTTGCAAGCATGAAGAATCTTATGGAAGGATATCTGATTCCGATTGATATAACAATTGATGGCTTTGAGGGAGTTTATCAGTCTGCGGAAGTAAATCCTGTCAATATTCAGGTGAGTATTGAGGACACGGCAAGCAATAAGTTTCCGATTACTGTTGTTACAGATGGAGATGTTCAGGATGGATATATGATCGGGGAGGCTGCGGCGAAACCGGCTGCGATTACGATCAGCGGCGCGAAATCTGTGATAAATAATATCAGCAGAGTTGTGGCGAAAGTTGATGTATCCGGGTATACGGAAGATACAACGATTGCCGGAGACCTGATCGTTTACAGTAAGGATGACAGTATTGTTGACCAGACACAGCTCACAACCAATCTTGGATCAGGCGGCGTACAGGTAAAGGTGGATATGTATACGGCGAAGGATGTTCCGATTGAATTTTCAACTTCGGGCAGACCGGAATCCGGCTATGTGTGTTCCGAGATCCTGTGTGAACCGGTGTCAATCCAGGTGGCGGGAGAAGAGGATGTCATGGGAGAACTGGAATCCATCCGGATTCCGTCAAGTGCACTGAATATCAGCGGCGCGAATTCCTCTGTTGAAAAGACGATCGATATTTCAAAGTATCTTCCGGAGTCACTTGTGCTGGTGGATGATACTACAAAGAATATAGCGGTGACTGCAGTGATTGAGCGTATGGGAACGAAAACAATATCTATTCCAAGCGGATCTGTTATTATCAATAATGTTCCGCGGGGTCTGACAGCATCTTTCAAATCAGGCGACGATGTGATGCTGAACTTTACCGGTTCAAGAGAGGTGCTCGAGGATCTGACAGAGGATAAAATATCTGCATCCGTGGATCTCAGTGAATATAAGGAAAAAGGTTCTTATAAAGTTCCTGTCAAGGTAGAGATGCCGGAAGGCTGCGAACTCTCAGAGGACGTGGAATTGACGGTTGTTTTGTCCGGGGAGTAAATATGTTATGAGGAAACAAAAAATTATAATACAAAATCTTACGGGTTTGCATTTAAAGCCGGCGGGGGTTTTATATGAGACTGCCGTGCAGTATAAGAGCAGCATAACGTTCCGTGTGAGAGATACGCGTGCAAATGCAAAAAGCATTTTGAGCGTGCTTGGGGCATGTGTTAAAAATGGCGATGAGATCGAGCTGGAATGTGAGGGGGAAGATGAGGATGAGGCGTTGGAGGCTCTTGTCCGAATCATAGAAAACAGATTAGGAGAATGAAAATGTCTAAGGCAGCACTTGTGATTATGGCGGCTGGAATCGGAAGCCGCTTTGGAGGTGGAATTAAACAGCTTGCGCCGGTTGGCCCAAATGGTGAGATCATTATGGACTATTCTATTTATGATGCAATGGAAGCCGGATTTGACAAGGTGGTTTTTGTGATCCGAAAGGATATAGAAAAGGAATTTCGCTCTGTTATCGGAGAGCGGATCGAAAAGGTTATCGCCACAGAGTATGTTTTTCAGGAGCTGGATGATATTCCGGCAAAATATAAAAAGAGGTTTGCTGCGCGCACGAAGCCGTGGGGAACCGGGCAGGCTATTCTCTGCTGTAAAGATGCAGTAAAGGAGCCGTTTTTGATCATCAATGCAGATGATTATTATGGAAAGGAAGCATACAGAAAGGCGTTCAAAGAATTGACGGCGGAGCGTAAGGAGTCCGGTATGATCCAGCTCAGTATGGTCGGCTTTGTTCTTAAAAATACTCTGAGTGAAAATGGTACAGTTACACGCGGAGTGTGCCGGATGGATGAGGCGCGTATGCTTCGGGAGATCAAAGAGACCTATGAAATAGGAAGGAAAGGCGATCATGCGGTCGGCCTGCAGGACGGACGCGAAGTAGAATTGCCTTTGAATGCGGTGGTTTCCATGAATATGTGGGGGGTTTACCCGGAATTTTTCGGGATTCTGGAGGAAGGATTTATCAGGTTTTTGGATAGTCTTACCGAAGAGGAATTGAAAAAGGAGTATTTGCTTCCGACAATCATAGGCAACCTGCTGGGAGAGGGAATGGCTGAGGTGAAGGTGCTGAAATCTCGTGACCAATGGTTTGGAGTGACTTATATGGAGGATAAAGAGAGTGTAATAGCTTCTATCCGGAATCTGATTGAGGAAGGCGCTTATCCGCATAGTTTATATTAAAGGAGAAAAAGAGGGGGCGCTGTATTTTGGCGGACCTTCTCTTTTTCGCTTTCACAAAATAAAAAGTTTTTCGGGAGGCAGTAAATAGCATGAAAAGCACACGAAAAAAAACAAAACATAACAGAAAAAAAGGCACAGCTGATAAGAAAAAACGGATTATCATAGTAGTGTGCGTTATTGTTATACTTGGCTGCGGAACGGCACTCTTTTTCGCAAACCGCTTTTTGGGCGGCTCAGACGAGGTGGTTCCGGTGAGCAGTGTTGCATCCATCATGGGCATTGGCAGCGGATCGGGCAGTCAGAACAGATATGCGGGAGTGATCGAAAGCCAGAAGAAATGGACGGCCAGGAAGGATTCTTCGAGAAATATAAAGAAAGTTTATGTGGAAGAAGGGGACGAGGTTAAGATCGGAGACAAGCTTTTCAAATACGATGAATCTTCGATGGAAGAGCAGTTGGCAGAGGCTAAGATTGAACTGCAGCAGTACGATATTGATATTGCAGATTTAAAAAGTCAGGTAAAGGAGCTGGAAAAAGAGAAAGCAACAGCTGCCTCATCAGATAAACTATCCTATACGCTCCAGATCCAGTCTGCTCAGAACGATATAAAAAAGAATGAATATGAAAAGAAGCAGAAACAGAAAGAGATCACCAAGATGGAGAAAAGTAAGGGAGATACAACTGTTGTGAGCGAACTCGCCGGTGTTGTCACAAAGGTGAACAGTTATACTAACAGCGATGGGGATGCCGAAGATGGAGAGTCTGTCGACAGCAGTTCAGATTCCGACGAGGATCTGATCACGATCACAGGAGTTGGAAATTATCGCGTGAAATGTAAGATCAATGAGCAGAATTACAGCGATATTACAGAGGGTGATCCTATGCTGGTGCATTCCAGAGTGGATGAAGATCTGGTCTGGAAAGGGACGATCAGCTCCATTGACACCGGGAATGAGGCTGAAAGTGGCAGCGAGGAAGAAGACGTAGAGATGGAAGATTCGGAGGATGATATGACGTCGTCCAGTTCCTATACATTTTATGTGGATCTGGACAGCTCGGATAATCTGCTTCTCGGACAGCATGTATATGTTGAGCCGGATAACGGTCAATCTGCTGAAAAGGAAGGCGTATGGCTGGATGAGGCCTATATTTGCGATGTGGATGGAGACGCGTATGTATGGGCGGATAACGGCAAAGGAAGACTGACGAAAAAAACGGTTGTATTGGGTGACTATGATGAAGAATTGTTTCAATATGAGATTGCGGCCGGTCTGACATTGGAGGACAAGGTTTCATATCCAGATGATTCATATAAGGAAGGTATGAAGACGGAAGAAGAAGATTATAGTGACGACGGAGAGGACGGCGATCTGGAAGAGGACGGGAGCTATGAGGACGATTCTGCGGACGGAGAGTGGGATGAAGAAGAATTCCCTGAGGAGTCGTATGAAGAGGATTTCAGCGATGGTCTGGAAGAGGGATTGGAGAATTCCGAAGGTTTTGAAGTGGATAACGGAGAAGGTGAATAGAAATGATTCTTGAATTAAAGCAGGTCAGTAAGGACTATGCTCAGGATAAAGAGCCTGTACATGTGCTGCATGAAATCAATTTTTCTATGGAAAAGGGCGAATATGTAGCGATCATGGGGCCGTCCGGATCCGGAAAGACGACGCTTATGAATATTATCGGATGTCTGGATCAGGCTACAGAGGGAGAATATTATCTGGATGATATTGATATCGGTGAATGCTCGGATAATCAGCTTGCCGATATCAGATTAGAGAAAATTGGTTTTGTATTTCAGAATTTCGAGCTGCTTCCAAGACAGACAGCGGTTCAGAATGTCGAAATTCCATTGACCTATGCGGGTATCCCGCCGAAGGAACGCCGCGCGGTTGCCATAGAAGCGCTGGAGAGGATGGGACTTGGGGATAGAGTGAATTTTAAAGTCACCAGGCTCTCCGGAGGACAGAAACAGAGGGTGGCGATTGCGAGAGCTATTGTGAATCATCCTCAGATCCTGCTTGCAGATGAGCCGACAGGCGCATTAGATTCTAAATCAGGAGAGCAGATCATGAATCTGTTTCGGGAACTGAACGATGAAGGCGTAACGATCTTAATGATCACTCATGACCGTGAGGTTGCAGAACATGCGGATCGTATTGTAACGATCCGGGATGGAATTTTGAAATCCATGGAGGATGATAAGTATGCAGAAGCAGAAGACTGCGAGGAAGATGAAGCGTAAAATAATTATCGCGATACTCATAGCCGCCGTTGTCGTAATCGCTGCTGCGGGCGGTGTATTGCTCTATCAGAGATTTAACAAAACAGAAGTAAATGTATATGCTGTCAGCGATCTCAATGTAGGAGACTGGGGCGATTCTTCATCTATTACCGGAACGGTCAGCAACAGCGCTGCACAGGAGATTACGCTGGATGCAGACCAAACCGTTAAAAAAGTTTATGTGAAGGATGGCGACAAGGTTAAAAAAGGAGATAAGCTGCTGAAATATGACGCTACTTTAAGCGAGATTGAGCTTGAATCGGGTAAGCTGAATCAACAGTCGCTTGAATTGAATGTGAAAACGTTGAAGGATCAGATCGCGAATCCAAGAAAGTACCTTGAGGAAGAGTATGAACTGGGTGAGGGCGATGTTACCGATGAATCCGATGAAGATTCTTCCGATGAATCCGATGATGACTCCAATTCCAGCGTTTTAAGCAGTAAATCTTCTAATGAGAGCGTTTTAAGCGGAAAGTCTTCCGGCGGGAACACCGTGGATGAGGATGATTCGGATGGGAACGAAGCGACTACGACTGTCGACTCCGGCAGCGGCGCTGCGAATACAGGCGATTCGGACAGAAAAAAGACAGATACCGTAGATTCGGATTCCGGAGATTCAGATTCAGGGGATTCGGATCTGGAAGATTCGGACGGTGCGGATGACGTCCCTCAAATAAATATCACACAGACGGATATCAAAGAGTATGTGGCGGAAAAAAAGTCAGAGCTTCAGGAGACTCAGTTGGATTTATCCAAAAGTAAGCTGGAAGTATCCAGGCTCGAAAAGGCGTTAAGCGGCATGACTGTTAAAAGTACAATGGATGGAACCGTACGGATGGGCGATGAAAGCTCAGAGGTATATATGACAGTTCAGGCAGAGGAAGGTTTATATATTGAAGGAACTCTTGATGAATATCTTTTGGATACGGTTGAGGCCGGAGATGTTCTGGAGGGAGAAGACTATTATACCGGAGAAACGTTCACGGCGGAAATCCAGAAAATTTCGGAATATCCAACTGAATCCGGTGAAGATATGTATTACTCTGACGGATCATCCGGCGTGAATGTGTCCTATTATTCGTTCACCGCTTCGATTGTGGAGGATGCGGATGTTTCCGCAGGTGATGAAGTAAATCTTACTTTCGGGACAAACAGCGGCGAGGAGGCAATTTCCCTGGAGAAGGCATTTGTCCTGAATGAAAATGGAAACAATTATGTATATGTAAATGATGAAAAAGAGATGAAGCTGAAAAAACAGAAGGTTGAAGTGGGAAAGACGATTGAGGGTTCCATCGTTGAGATCAAAAGCGGAATTACACTGGATGATTATATAGCATTTCCGTATGGAAAGGAAATAAAGGAAGGTGCAGGCACCCGGAAAGCGGAAATCGATAGTCTGTATGAATAAGGAGACTTTGTATGAAGGAAAATATGCGCCTTGCATTTCAGGGGATCTGGCTTCACAAAATGAGGTCGTTTCTGACGATGCTTGGTATTGTGATCGGAATAGCGGCGATCATTGCGATTGTTTCTACAATTAAAGGTACGAATGAGCAGATAAAGGAAAACCTGGTAGGCTCCGGTAATAATGTCGTGGAAGTGACTCTGACCCAGGATGGGGCAGAATATGATATGGAGTACGGAGGAACGGAGCTTTCCGGCATTCCGCTTGTATCGGACGATAAGCTGGACGAGATCCGGGCACTTGATGTGGTGGAGGATGCGGCGACATATGTTTACCGCCAGTATACCAGCAATGTTTATTATCAGAACATGTCATTGGACGGAGCGTCTGTTTATGGAGTGTCGGACAATTACATGCAGATGTGCGGATATCATGTTGTGAATGGAAGAGGATTTGCGGCGCGTGATTTTTCCGGGAGTAAAAAAGTAATACTGATCGACAGTAATACGGTCTCGTCTTTATTTTCCGGCGAAAATCCGATCGGTAAAACTCTGGAGATAAAAGGAGAACCATTTACGATCATCGGGGTCGTGGAGGAGAAAAACAATTCTTCTATGAATATCACTTCTCTGGATGATTATTACACATATGCCGATCAAAGCTACGGGAAGGTATTTATGCCGCAGGGATCGTGGCCGATCGTATATAAGTATGATGAGCAGCAGAGTGTTGCTGTGAAAGCGGTGAGCACGGATGATATGAGTACGGCGGGACAGCAGGCGGAGAAAATCCTGAATGAATCGATCAGCGGAAAGGACGTCACGTACAGTGCGATCGATGTTATGGAGACGGTGAAAAGTCTTCAGGAGCTGAGCGAGGGAACGAGCAGACAGCTGATTTGGATCGCCAGCATTTCCCTGCTGGTAGGCGGAATCGGCGTTATGAATATCATGCTTGTTTCCGTAACCGAAAGGACAAGGGAGATCGGACTGAAAAAGGCGATCGGTGCAAGAAAGAAAAAAATACTCCTGCAATTTTTAACGGAGGCGGCGGTCCTCGGAAGCCTGGGAGGCGTTCTTGGAGTGGTCTGCGGAGTTATCCTTGCCCAGATCATTTCCAGCGTGTCAGGCGCCCCGGTTGCGATCAGTATTCCTGCAAGTATTATATCATTAGTTTTCTCGATGGTTATTGGCTTGACATTTGGTCTGCTCCCATCGATCAAGGCTGCAAATTTGAATCCGATAGAGGCGTTAAGGAGAGAGTAGTGCATGAAACGGAAACTCAAAAGATGCGAGAGCCTGTTATGGCTGTTGATAAAAATAGCATTGTATCTGCTGCTTTTAGGTATTTTTATAAAAGTTATGTCATTGGAGGCAATTTCTCTTACAAGACTGTCAAGAACAATGGGTATCACTGTGTCGACGTTCTGTATCGTGGGGCTCCTGTTTATCCGGATATTCGGACAATTTGACATTGGCCGCAGAAAAAGCAAGCCGATTATTTATTCCATGGCTTTGGGCGCAGTATTTACAGATCTTGTTACGTATCTGCAGTTAATGATCATGAGGACAAATAAGCCAAGCATCAGGGATTTCAGATTGAGCAGTATTCCGCTTCTTTTCATGGTGATTGTGATCCAGATCGTAGTCATAATCCTGTTTACATATGGAGGGAACGGACTGTTTTTCACCATACATAAGCCGGAGCGTTGCTGTATTATCACATCTTCGCAGAAAAGTCTTGACGAGGTGACACGGGTGATCTGCAAGTTTAAGCGCCAGTATAAGATCGATGCTATCTATGATTACAGGATAAAAAATCTTCTGCAGAAGCTCGATAAAATAGATACAGTATTTATTTATGATGTTCCGATCAGATATAGAAGTGAAATTATCGACTATTGTTATAAGAAAAGACTCAACATCTACTTTAATCCGGAGGTCGGGGATGTAGTTGAAAAAAGCGCGGAATATTATATGATGGATGATATGACGCTTCTAAATTCAAACAAGGCCAGTATGACAATGGAACAGCGGATCATGAAAAGGCTCATGGATATAGGTCTCGCCGTTGTGTTGGGAATTCTATCTTCCCCGGCCTGGATCGTCAGCGCCATTGCGATTAAGATTCAGGACGGCGGAAGCATTATATTCAGACAGAAGCGCGCCACAATAAACGGACGTGTGTTTGAGGTGTATAAATTCCGGACTATGAAGGAAAATGTCGGCAACTATTCTGCAACAAAGGATGATGACCGGATTACTCCGGTCGGCAGATTCCTGCGGAAGACGAGGATCGACGAGCTTCCGCAGCTTTGGAACGTGTTAAAGGGAGATATGACTTTTGTAGGGCCTCGTCCGGAAATGCTGAAAAATGTAAATGAGTATACGCATGACATGCCGGAATTTCAGTATCGCCTCCGGGTCAAGGCAGGTCTTACAGGCTATGCCCAGGTGCGCGGAAAATATAATACGACGCCTCGTGATAAATTGATCATGGATCTGATGTATATTGAAAACTTCAGTATATTGACAGATATCAAAATCATTTTTCAGACCTTTATTGTGCTTTTGAAATCGGATAGTACGGAAGCTTTTAACAGCAAAAAGGCCGGCAAATATGAATTTCCGGAAAAAAAGAAATGAATGACGGAAAATAAAATCTATACAGAGAAAAGCGAATGTGATATAATAAAGCGGATTTGCTGAAGACAAAGCCGGAATTTGTGATGAGGAGAT
>CAZPXF010000038.1:0-20063 GCA_964590945.1 uncultured Lachnospiraceae bacterium
CGCGGTTTTGCACAGGAACTGCGCACCGTAAGCTCACACGGGAGCGTCAGGCGGACAGGCGTCTGCATCCGGATCGAGGAATCCCTGGATAGCAGCGTCAGATAGTGCGCCGCATATTCGCCCATAAACCGCGCCGGTGTGTGAATGGTTGTGAGCGGCGGATTCAAAAAGGCGGCGGAGCTGATATCGTCAAAACCGATGATGGAAACATCGTCCGGCACGTGGTATCCATGTTCGTTTAATGCGCGCATTGCGCCGATGGCGATCGGGTCGCTGGCCGCAAAGATCGCTGTCGGGAGCGTTCCTTTTTGGATGAGCTCTGTCATCATCCGGTAGCCGGACTGCGCAGAAAACGTATCCTCCAGAAGATACGGCTCATAGCACAGGGCGTGTTCCTCGCAGTAATGGAGGAAAGCTTCCTTGCGCTCTTCAAAATAAATGGAGCCGTCCTCGAGATATTCCCGGCCGCCAAGATAGCCGATCTGTGTATGGCCAAGTCCGGTCAGATGATCCAGAGCGTCAAAGACCGCCTGACGGAAATCCAGTACGATCGTGTTGCAGTTGATCCGCTGCGTGCGCATATCCACGAAGATGACATGTCTGGCGAGCGATTCAAAAGCACGGATCTTTTCCTCCGGGAATTTCCCAATACAGATCAAAGCCTGGATATCCTTCAATGCTTCCATATAATTGGAGTCGCTGTGAAACGCACGGACTACTTCCATGTGATGATCCGCACAGTATTTCTCAATTCCGCTTCGGATATCCTGATAATATGGATCCTCGGATTCCTGGGACAGCGAGAACCACTGGAAGATGCCGATCGTCATTGTCACAGAACTGTTTTTCTTCTTTCTGTAATTCAGACTATGAGCGGCGTCCATGACCCTTTTGCGCGTGGCCTCGGTCACGCTCAGGGTTTCGTCCTGATTGAGTATTCTGGATACGGTTGCGGGAGAAACCTGCGCCAGCCTGGAGATATCTTTGATTGTTGCCATGATCTACCATCCTTATCCGTCAGATTTTGGAATCATTCCGGATACTATTATATCAAAAATAAGCGGAAAACTGAATAAGAACGTGTTATATTTGACAGATTCTTTGCCTCTTTATAAAATGAAACAAAAGCCGGGAGGGTGGTAAGGATGAAAGAATTAACGAAACTGATCTGCGACGATATGAAACCGGCGCTGGGCGTGACAGAGCCGGGAGCGATCGCATTTGCGGCGGCGAAGGCAAGGAGCTATCTTGCGGGGGAGATCCAAAGCGTGCATGTGGCCATGAACAGCGGCATGTATAAAAATGCATTTACCTGCGGGATCCCCAACAGTCCGGAGGTAGGAAATGTATTTGCGGCGGCGCTGGGCGCGGCGGCTGGCAATGCAGAGAAAGGACTGGAAGCGCTGGCGGATGTGACGGAAGAGGATAATGCCGCGGCAAAAAAGCTGATCGGGGAGGGGAAAGTCACCGTGTCGATGAGCGGGATCACAAGCCGGATCTTTATAGAAGCTGTCGTAAGGACGACGTCCGGCGAAGCTTCCGTTACGATCCGCGGCTCCCATACGAACATCACGAAGATCCGCGTGGATCAGAAAACAATTTTTGAAACGGAAGAGGAAAAGTGCGGGTGTTCCAAAGAGGGCGGCTGCGGCGTTCCAAAGGAGGAACCGAAGGAAACCTTGTCGATCCATGAGGTGGAAGCAGAGCCGTGTACGATCCACAGGTATACGCTTCAGGAGCTGTATGATTACGCCTGCACGGTGGATACGGAGGAGATCGCATTTATCGAGGAAGCATATAAGGTGAATCTGGAACTGTTCGAGGAGGGACTCCACAGCAGCCGGACAACATTTGCCGGATATCTCCTTAAGAAGAATGGCGGGAAGGTCATTTCGGACAATGAACAGACTACCGCATCCCTGCTCTGCAACGCCGCGATCGAGGCGCGGGTTCTTGGTCTGGATAAACCGGCCATGAGCATCACCGGCTCCGGCGCGCACGGGATCATTGCGACGATGCCGCTTTATGCAGCATACAAGGTAAATGGTTACTCTAAGGAGCAGCTTTTACGGGCAACGGCGCTTAGCTATCTGATCTGTATGTATATCAAGGAATATTCCGGGCGCCTGTCCGCATTTTGCGGGTGTGCGATTGCAGCGGGAAGCGGCATGGCCTGCGCCCTTGTGTTTTTGCGCGGGGGTACGGTGGAGATGATGTCCCATACGCTGAACAATATGGCGAGCAGTATCACAGGGATGATCTGTGACGGCGGCAATCAGGGCTGTACGATGAAGGGCGTCGCGGCAGTGGACGCGGCATACCAGTCGGCTGCTATGGCGATGGACGGCGTTTATATTTACGAAGTGCATGGGATCAACGGCAGGACGCCGGAGGAGACGATGCGCCATATGGGACTCATCGCTTCACCGGGCATGACCGGGACGGAGAGAACGATCGTGGAAATATTTGAGGATAAGCAGAAACGGCCATAGAAAATATCTATAGACCCATGCAAAAAAACAATAAATAAAATAGGAAGAAAAGAGTGATATTTTATGAGGCCTGTGCTATAATTCAGACAAACCGTAGACCATAGTCTATATCGATCATATCTATCAAATTGGAGGGAACAAATATGTCAATTACAGCCGAAACAGCAAAAGAACATGCGAATGATCCTGCAGTATTATGCTGCCGTGCAGAGGAAGGTATTACTATTGAACCAGCGAACCTTGAAGATCCGTCGATCTTTGATGAGCTTGTAGATTCCGGTCTTTTGAACCTTGACGGATGTCTGACGATCAAGGAGATCCTTGGCGCGAAGCTTACAAAGACCTGCGATTCTCTTACACCGATCACACTGGACGTTATCGACGCTCCGGTCGTATCCGGCGATGCTCCGGCAGAGGAAGCAGAGGAGGCTCCGGCAGAAGAGCCTGAAGCTCCATCCGTAAGCGGAAGCGTTCAGGGAGCACAGGTAAAAGTCCGCGGCGGGAAAGTGATCCTTTCTATCAAAGAAGGAAAAGATATTTATATTGAATTACCAGTATAGTATTTTAGGAGTATAACATTACCTCATTCCAATTTCAAATAAAAAAAGACGGCGCGGGGGTCGTCTTTTTTTATTGGACAAAGAGCGGAAGGATTTCTTTTGGAGTTGCCAAAGATTTACTTTGTGGTAATATGGTAGATATCAGGGATTTTGAAAGGAACAGGTATCGGGGCGTTTATAGCTGCTGAAAGGGGAGATGGAGATGAAGACAGGACTTATCATGGAAGGCGGCGCGATGCGCGGTATGTTCACCGCCGGAGTGACAGACGTGATGATGGAGGAAGGACTGACGTTTGACGGTGCGATAGGCGTTTCGGCAGGCGCGGTCTTCGGATGCAACTACAAATCCAATCAGATTGGAAGAGCGATCCGCTACAATACGGCTTATTGCAGGGATCCAAGATACGCAAGCATAAGATCGCTGATCCGTACGGGCGATCTTTTTGGAGAGAAATTCTGTTACCATGATATTCCGGATAAGCTGGATGTTTTCGATGTGGAAGCGTATCAAAAGAATCCAATGAAGTTCTATGTTGTATGTACGGACGTCCGGACGGGACGCCCGGTCTATTATGAGTGCAAAAAGGGAGACCCCGGGGATATCCAGTGGTTTCGCGCATCGGCTTCCATGCCTTTGGCGGCAAAGATTGTGAAGATCGGAGAGTATGAGCTTCTGGACGGAGGGATTTCGGACTCTATCCCGGTCAGACGCTTCGAGAAGATGGGTTATGAGAAGAATGTAATCATACTGACCCAGCCTCTGGACTATGTAAAAGGCCCGAACAAGCTGCTCCCGGTCATGAGGCTTGCGTTCCGGAACTATCCGAATCTGGTTCGTGCGATGGCGCGGCGGCACAAGGTCTACAATAAGACGACGGCGTACATCCGGGAATTGGAGAAGCAGGGTAAGGCTTATGTGATCCGGCCTGGGAAGGCGCTTAATATCAGGCGTGTGGAGCGGGATCCGAAGGAGCTCAGAAGAGTATATGAGATGGGAAGGAACACGGCGAAGGCCCAGATGAAGGAGATCCGAAGATTTTTGGAAGATAAGGAAATCTGTTCGAAATAAAGCATAGTTGACAAATAGGAAAAGTAGAGATACAATGCTATTATCAAAACATATAAAATAGATATAGAAAGTGGTAGAAACATGAAATTTTCAAAAAAAAGCAGATATGGAATACGTGCGCTGATCGACTTATCGGTCAACTCAAAAGCAGAGCATGTATCTCTGAACAGTATCGCAGAGCGGAACCGGATTTCCATGCAGTATCTGGAGCAGGTGTTTGCCGCCCTCAGACGGGCCGGAATTGTGAAAAGCGTCAAGGGGCCTCAGGGCGGATACTACCTTGGCAGGGATGCATCCAGGATTACGGTGGCCGATATATTGAGCGCTTTGGAAGGGGATTACCAGATCGAGGAAGAAGAGGTTACGGAGAGCAGCAACTATGCAGGAGCTTCCCGCGCGATCCAGAGCCTGATCATCGCTCCGATCAACGAGAGCGTGGAGGCGATTTTAAAGAAAGTCACACTGGAAGCCCTGGAGAACGAATTTGTTTCATACAATGAGACGAGTATGGATATGTATTATATCTGAGACATAATACCGGATAAAGAGGAAGAGGAAGATGTGTGAGTTATTTGGATTCAGTTCCGGGAAATCCTGTGAGCTGAATGCATATTTAAAAGAATTCTTCAGCCACAGCGTACGGCATCCGCACGGATGGGGACTGGCGTGCATTGAGGGAGAGGAAGCGTCGATCGAGAAGGAATCTCTGGAAGCTTCCAAAAGCAATTATCTGAAGGAACGCCTGTCGATGCCGGTCGGGGGCGAAAAGGTGCTGGCTCATATCCGCTATGCGACGATCGGAAATGTGGAATATCAGAACTGCCATCCGTATGTCCGGAGGGACAGAGGCGGCAGACGCTGGATCCTGATCCACAACGGGACGATCTTTGACTATCCCGGCCTGGAGAAATACCTGAAGGTGCAAGAGGGAACCTCCGACAGTGAGCGGATCCTTTTGTATCTTATGGATAAGATCAATGAGAGGGAGAACCTTCTGGGAAGGGCGGCTACCGCGGAGGAGAGGTTTCTTCTGCTGGACCGGCTCATCAGCGACATGTCCAAAGGAAATAAGATCAATCTGATCCTGTACGACGGAGAGCTGCTCTATATCCATACGAATTTCAAGGATTCCCTGCATTATCTGCAAAAGGAGGACGCTGTCCTGGTCGCAACGACGCCGCTGTCGGAGGAAGCGTGGCAGGACGTGCCGTTTACACAGCTTCTCGCCTTCCGGAATGAGAAACCTGTCTTTCAGGGAACTGTACATGGCAACGAGTATTTTGAGACGGAAGAGAACCTGAAATATTTATATCAAATATATTCCGATCTTTAGGAGTAGATATGTTTAGTGAAGAGATTATAAGAGAAAAATTGTTTGACAAATACATTGCGCCGACAAAGAAGAAAAAACAGGATTTTATCGGGATTGAGATCGAGATGCCGATCGTGAATCTGAACCGGGAGCCGGTTGATTTTGAGATCGTCCATGAGGTGACGGACCGGTTTTTGAAGGAGTTTCATTTTCAGGTGGCCGGAAGGGACGACGAGGAAAATATCAATTCCGCCGAGGATGAGAGGATCGGAGACATTCTTTCCTATGACTGCTCCTACAATAATCTGGAATTATCCATGGGACGGGAGAAGGATCTGCATTCTATTTACAGGCGTTTTTGCTGCTATTACTGTTTCCTTCAGAGGGAATTTGCAAAATATAATTACACGCTGACCGGGATGGGCGTGAACCCGTACCGTCAGTACAATCATAATGTGCCGATCCCGAACGGACGCTACCGGATGCTGTTTCATCACCTCGGTTCCTATGAAAAATATATGGAGATGCCGATGTATTTTCATGAATATCCCGGATATGGGACGTTTTCCAGCGCATCCCAGGTGCAGCTGGACGTGACTTATGAAAACCTGATCGATACGATCTGGGCGTTCTCCAGAGTGGAGCCGGTCAAGGCGCTTTTATTTTCCAACTCGGTGCTTCTCGGGGAGCACGAGGAGCTGCTGTGCTGCCGGGATATGTTCTGGGAGAACAGTACGCACGGGATCAATCCGCATAACATCGGAATGTTTGAGAAGAAGCCGGAGAGCATAGAGGAGCTTTTGAATTATATTTCGACGACCAGTATGTACTGCGTGGAGAAGGACGGCAGATACATCAATTTTGCGCCGATCCCTGTGATGGATTATTTTCAGAAGGAATCGATCCAGGGGGAATACTACGAAGACGGCGCATATCACAGGATCAGCTTTTCGCCGGAGCTCGAAGACCTTCAGTATCTGCGGACGTTCAAGTTTGAGGATCTGACCTTCCGCGGAACGATCGAATACCGGAGCGTCTGCTGCCAGCCGGTCAGCGACTGTATGACAGTAGCCGCGTTCCACCTCGGACTGAAAGGAAAGCTGTATGAGCTGAAGACCCTGCTGGATGAGGATCACGTGATCTACCACCACGGTTATACGGCTGCGGAGCTGCGCAAATTGTTCAATCTGCGGGAGCTTCCATCCTTTGTAGACGAGGATGCGGTCTACGGACTGGCGGAACAGGTTTTGGATCTTGCAAAGGCAGGACTTAAGGACCGGGGATATGGGGAAGAAAAATACCTGGATCCGCTGTATGAGAGGATCCGGACGAAGCAGTGCCCGGCAAGAAGGATGCTGGATGAGCTGGAACATGGAAAAGACCTGGAAGAGATCATCCGGGAGTTTGGGGCGCTTGATATAGCGTGACAGAGATCGGGGAGTGTAGACGAAATGTTTTTAAGACTGGAAAATGAAGCGATCCGGGAGCATATTTTAGCGGGCGAATTTGGCCTGGAGAGGGAGAGCCTGCGCGTGGATCTGAATGGGAATCTTTCCCATACGCCGCATCCGTTCGGCGACGACAGGAGGATGGAACGGGATTTCTGCGAGAATCAGACGGAGATCATCACCGGAGTGTCCGGCAGCGCCGCGGAAGCGTGGGAAGAGCTGACCCGGCTCCATGAAAAGGCAGCACGTACGATTTATCATCTTGAGAGCGGCCCGGAGGTGCTCTGGCCGTTCTCAAATCCTCCATATGTTAAGGGGGAGGACGATATCCCGATCGCAAAGTATTCGGGAGAACTGAAACCGAAGGAGGAATACCGGAAATATCTTGCGGCAAAATACGGGAAAAAGAAGATGCTGTTTTCCGGCATCCATTTTAATTTTTCCTTCCCGGAAGAGGATTTAAAGGTCGGCTTCGCGGAAAGTGATCTCACGTCCTATCAGGAATTTAAGGACAGGGTCTATCTGGATCTTGCAAGGAAAGTGACAAAGAGGAGCTGGCTCATTGTGTACCTGACAGCGGCAAGTCCGGTTTTCGACGGGTCTTTTTTCCGGGATGAGGATCTGGGAAAGGACGTGGTGGACAATTACGCGTCCGCAAGGTGCAGCAGTATCGGATATTGGAACGACTTTACCCCGATATTGAATTACAATACGATCTCGGAATATGTGGACAGTATCCAGCGGTATGTTGACGACGGGACTCTCAGAGCCGCATCGGAGCTTTACTATCCGGTCCGGTTGAAGCCGCGCGGGGAAAATTCTCTGGAAAATATAAAGAAAAACGGCGTCAATCATATTGAACTTCGGATGCTGGATCTGAATCCGCTGACGCCTGCGGGGATCATGAAGGAAGATCTGCAGTTTCTCCAGCTTTTCCTTGTGTATCTTGCCACTCTGGAAGAAGAGGAATTTGACGCTTTTGACCAGAGAACGGCTGTGGAAAATGAAAAGGCAGCGGCAAAATTTGACGACAATAACATCTGGATCAAATCCGGATGGCACGAGTCGGAGCTTGTCCGCGACGCGGCGATCGGTATTCTTCAGGATATGGAGAGGAGATTTGCCATATTTGAACGCTCGGATATTCTCGATATCATCCATTTTCAGAAAAAGAAGGTTCTGAATCCGAAGGAGCGCTACGCTGTCCGGGTAAAACGGCAGTTTGAACATAATTATGTTCAAAAGGGTCTTGCACTTGCGAAACAGTATGCAGAGCGGATCGGTTCACAGGAGTCGGGTTCCGGAGAAAGGAATAATAATGAATCTCAATTACATTTGCAATCACATATTACGGACGATACATACGCCGATCCGGGAGTATAGTATAACAGAGGAGAACCGGCTTATCAATTATTATGGCGACGCACCTTCGGAAGATGTGGTTCTATCGGATCGCTCATTTGCAGATGGATTATTATCCGCAAAGCAGAAGGAATACCCTGTGATATATATGAAAAAATATCCGGTATATTACGCGGTGATTCAAGGAGAACGTTCCTGCTTTATCGTCGGTCCGGTAAACGTGGAAAAACAGGATGCAAGAAAAGAAAAGCGGATACCTTACTGCAATTATGAAATCTTCTGTGAAGAGATTTTATTGCTGTTCTATGCGTTGACCGGAAAAGAAATGACGTATTATGAGTTAAATGAAAAAAATTATATAACGGAAGAACTGAGGAGTTCTATGAAGAAGGAGGAAAGTAAACTCCTTTTTTATTATCAGGAATATGAGAAACAGCATAACCCATATGACCGTGAGATCCGGGAAATGGAAAGTATCCGGAAAGGTGATGTAGAAAGGCTGAAAAAGAGTATTAATGAAGTATTCTCAGGCGAGTATGCCGTTTTATCAAAAAATTCCTTACGGTCCGCCAAAAACCTTGCGATTGTTGGGCTGGCTATTTCCGCCCGCGCAGCGATCGAGGGCGGGTTATCGTATGAAGAGGCTTTTTCGATCAATGACAGTTTTATTTTAAAGGTCGACGCGGCAGAAAATGTCGGCGAGATAGAAGCTCTGGTTGAGCAGGCCAAAATACAATATGCCGGATTAGTATATGCTTTGACGCACCATGAGAAAAGAAATCCTATCGTAGAAGAATGTAAAAATGAAATATTTAAAAGAATGCATTCCAGGATCATTATCGGGGAGCTTGCGGATGTATTGCACGTATCTAAAGAGTATCTGTCAATCCTGTTTAAAAGAACGGAGGGAATCTCGATCAGTGAATATATTATGAGGCAGAAAATGAAGCTCGCAGAAAATTTACTGATGTATTCCCAATATTCAATCGGACAGATCGGACTCTATCTGGGATTCAGTTCACAGAGCCATTTCGGGGCAACGTTTAAGAAGTATGAGGGACTGACGCCAAAACAGTACCGTGACCGTTGCGAAAAAAAAGAATTCAAGGATGAAAACTGATTAAAATCCTGATAAATACCTTAAATATGTGATACAAAGATAAGGCTGCTGATGCTATATTCTCCTTAACAGGAAAACATGTTGTATGTATTAATGAAATGAAAGGAGAAAAAACATGTATGTTAAAGGTGTGAATCTGGGTAACTGGCTTGTCCTGGAAAAATGGATGAGTCCGGCTCTTTTCGAGGGAACTACCGCCGAAGATGAGTATTATCTTCCTACGCAGCTGCCTCGTGAAGTGTATGAAGCAAGGATTAAGATCCACCGCAGTGAGTACATCACGGAGAGAGACTTCGCTACGATTAAACGAATCGGCCTCGATACGGTTCGCATTCCGGTCCCTTATTTTATTTTTGGCGACTGCGAACCGTTTATCGGATGCGTGGAAGAGCTGGACAAGGCGTTCGGATGGGCCGAGAAATATGGATTGAAAATCCTGATCGATCTGCATACTGTACCGTTGAGCCAGAATGGCTTTGACAACGGGGGCATTTCCGGTGTGTGCAGATGGAGCCAAAGTCCGGAGTCCGTAGACTTTACACTGGACGTCCTTGAGAAACTGGCAAAGCGCTATGGACAAAGGGAAGGCCTGTTTGGTATTACCCCGGTGAATGAACCGGTTACGGATCCAGTCTGGTCAATCATGGACGTTCCGAAACGCTATCCGGCAGTTGACAAAGAGCTTGCAAAGGGAAGTAAACCCAATACGCTGGAATTTCTGCGCAGCTTCTATACGAGGGCTTATGACAGGATCCATCCAAATATGGCGGAGGGAAAGTATGTAGTATTCCATGACGGATTTCAGCTGAAGGAGTGGAAAGAGTTCCTGACCAGACCGGAATTTGCAGGGAACGTTGCGCTGGATACGCATCAGTACCTGATGATGGCAGAGGCGGTCGGCTGTGAGCAGACCATCGAGGGATATGTAAAATATATCCGTGAGATCTATGCAAAAGACATTGCGGAGGTACAGGAATATGTTCCGGTTATTTGCGGGGAATGGTGTCTGTTCAATTCTCTGGCAGTAGGTATGGATACGAAGGGCGGACAATCTGTATTAAACGGAATGGATTTTACCGAGAATACCGGAATATCTGCAGATGAGAAGAAAAAAATCTACGAGGTGGTCGGAAAAGAGCAGCTTGCCGCGTGGAAGAAGGGATCCGGATATTTCTACTGGAGTTATAAACTGCTGCTCGATACAGTAAATGAACCACATTGGAAAGGATGGGACTGCTGGGATCTTGGGAAATCTGTAGACGAGGGCTGGTTCACAGAAGCCTGAGAGATGTACATAAAAGGAGAATACAAATATGAGTGATAATCAATCAAAAGCATTAAACCCAAATGCAAAACTGGGTTTCATAGAACGCCTTGCCTACGGACTTGGCGATTACGGCGGAAATCTGATTTATTCTACAATTTCTTCGTTTCTTCTGGTATACTATATAAGTGTTGTAGGAGCAAATGCGGGGGTGGCCGCTTCTGTTATGGCAATTTCAAAGATTTTTGACGGCGTTTCGGATCTGGTCATGGGGCGCATTGTTGATAAGTCTGACAGCAAATGGGGAAAAGCCAGACCATGGCTCCTTCGGATGTCCATTCCGATGGGTATCTGCGCAGTGTTAATGTTCTCAGTACCGGCGAGTCTGGGCGGCGGGGCGCAGGCCGCGTATATGTTTATCAGCTATAACCTCGTGTCTACTGTGTTCTATACCGGTTATAATGTTCCGTACGCTACTCTGCAGGGTCTGATGACATTGAATCAGTATGAAAGAGGACTTCTGGGGAACTTCCGTATGCTGCTGGCGACCGCCGGTACAATGACGGTGAATACGCTGATCCCGGTTCTTACCGCTTTCTTCGGAGGCGGCGAGATGTATACACAGAGAGGATGGACGATCTCTTTGGCTATTCTGGCTGCTGCATTTATTGCGATCAGCGCATTTACTACATTCATGTGCAAAGAACGCGTAGTTCCGGATGAGCTGGGTGATGAAAAAGAAAAAGAACCGTCTGTCATCGAATGTTTGAAAAGTCTGATTAAGAACAAATACTGGCTCCTTATCGTTGTATATCTGTTCAGCCTGTATTTTCTGATGTCGACTTTCTTCGGAAGTAATATGTATTTTGCGCAGTATGTCCTGGGCGATGCAGATTCCTTCAGTTTAATTTCCAATGTGCTGAGCGTTGCGCAGATAGCGATGATGTTTGTAACGCCGTTCCTTATGAAAAAGATGTCTAAGAGAGGAATCTCTCTGATGGCCATGGCAGTTTCTGCAGCGGCGTTTGTCCTCACTGCAGCAGCAGGTTCCAATGTTATGCTGGTTGTAGTATGCAATCTTCTGAAGGGCGCGGCATTTGGTCTGGGAGCAGCTACCATGTTCGGTATGCTTCAGGACTCGATCACCTATGGACAGTGGCTCACAGGCGTACCGGCCATGGGAATGGGAAATGCGGCTTCCTCCTTCGGCATGAAGGTAGGTTCCGGCATCGGCACCGCGGCTTTGGGTCTGATCCTGGATATGGGAGGATTCGACGGTACTGCGGAAGTGCAGAGCGCGTCCGGTATCATGTCGATCAACGTGGCCTGCATTTGGGTGCCGGTTGTCGCCTGTATCATCGGCGTGATCTGTATGCTGTTATTTGATATTGATAAGTATTATGATAAAGCTGTCGCCGATCTGGAGCAGGGCAGGTGGAAAGGCAGTAAATAAGTGAATGAAAACTGCGGCGGGAATGGTTCCTTCAGTAACCATTCCTGTCCGTATACTGGAGGTGTTTACTTGATTAAGAATCCAATTCTTTCCGGATTTAATCCGGACGCGTGTATTTGCAGAAAGGGGGAAGATTATTATATCGCAGTATCCTCTTTTGAGTGGCTTCCCGGACTGCCTGTGTATCATTCAAGAGATTTAAAAAACTGGGAATTATATACACATATTCTTACGGATAAGAGCCATATCGATCTGAGAGGCCTGCCTTCGGCAAAGGGATTATGGGCGCCCTGCCTGACCTACTGCGAGCAGGAAAATCTGTTCTATGTCATTTATGGGATCATGAATTCTATGAACGCGCGCTATTTTGACGTTGACAATTATCTCATCACAGCGAAGGATATCCGGGGTCCGTGGAGCGAGCCTGTTTATCTTCATTCCGCGGGGTTCGATGCTTCGATCTATCATGGCGATGACGGAAGAAAATGGATCGTATCTCTGGAGTGGGAAACGAGAGACGGTTATGAAAAGCCGGGCGCCGTATGTATGGTAGAATATGCGGCGGAAGAAAAGAAGATCAAGGGTTATCCGAAGCGTATCTGGCGCGGCGGGACGGACCGGGGCTGTATTGAAGGGCCGCATTTGACAAAGCACGGGGATTACTATTATCTGATGTGCGCCGAGGGAGGGACAGGATACAATCACTGCGTCTCCATGGCCCGGTCAAAGGATATCTGGGGGCCGTATGAGAGAGATCCTCAGAATCCGATCATCACGGCAGTTCCGGGGGATTCGAATGAGCGGCATGACTGGGATCATCTGAAGCCCCGGTATTATAATCCGGGATCCGTACTTCAGAAATGCGGACATGGAAGCTATGTGGAGACGCCAGCAAAAGAAACCTATCTGGTTCATATCTGCGCACGGCCATTTGTACCTGAGCTGCGGTGTACATTGGGGCGGGAAACATCTATCCAGAAGATGACGTGGACGAAGGATGGATGGCTGCGTATGTCAGACGGGAGCAATCTGGCAAAGACAGAGACGCCGGAGAGCAGCCTGCCGGAGTATCCGGTAAAGGGGATCCCGGCTTTTGATGATTTTGATTCTGATGAGCTGGGAATCTGGTATTATGCGCCGCGGAATTTCCCGGAAGCATTTGCGGACGTAAAGGCCAGACCGGGTTATGTACGGCTGCGGGGGCAGGAGTCGCGGACTTCTTTGAACAGGGTCAGTGTTCTCGCGCGAAAGCTGACGAGCGTTTACGCGACAATCACAACAAAGATGGAATTCCGGCCGGAAGTATATCAACACAGTGCAGGACTGATCTTATATTATGATAATATGAATTATATCAATCTGCGGAAATATTACAGTGAGACGCTGGGAGGAAGCGCGTTATCCGTTATTTATCTGGAAAATGGAGTAAGAAGAGAGTACGCGGATACGAGAACATCCGTGAACGCCGACGATCCTGTTTTCCTGCGTCTGAAGATCAGCGGACGAAAGTCACAGTTTTCATGGAGCTATGATGGAGATACCTATCAGGAGATCGGGCCGGTATTTGATACAACAAAGTTTTCTGATGAATACAGCCAGTATGGAGAATTCACCGGAACAATGGTGGGGCTTACCTGTGCGGACAGGCTGCTGCACCAAAAATGTGCGGATTTTGACTTTTTTGAATATCTGGCGGATGAATCGAAACCGGTAGATTAAGTAAAATGAGAGTGTAGTTTCCCCGAAACTTTCAGGGTATCGCTGCTCCGATACCCTGTGGGATCCGATGTACAGGATCAGGAAGCGGCGGACGGTTGACATCCCGGCGGAAAATATACTATAATGAATAAGGTTAGCGGCCACTAATTTGCGCGTGGCCGCTTTTTTGAAGCCGGAGGTTAGATAAAACTAATTGAGAATCAATGCATGGGAGGGATGTGCGATGCGGGGAGAGACGCTTGTGGAATTTAAGGATGTAGTGAAAACATACGGGAGCGGCGAGGGAATGCAGACCGCGGCAGATCATGTGAATTTTACGATCGACAGCGGAGAATTCACCGTGATCCTCGGACCGTCCGGCGCGGGAAAATCGACAGTGCTGAATATACTTGGAGGCATGGATCTGCCGACGTCCGGCAAGGTGATCGTCGATGGGATGGAGGTTTCCGCAATGAATGACAAGGAGCTGTCCGACTACCGTGCGGGGACGATTGGATTTATTTTCCAGTTTTATAATCTGCTTCCCAGCCTGACTGCCTGTGAAAATGTTGCCCTTACAAGGGACATTGTAAAGGATGCGCTGGATGCGTCGGAGATGCTGAGGGCGGTAGGACTTGAGGATTGCAGGGACAAATTTCCTTCGCAGATGTCCGGCGGGGAGCAGCAGAGAGTGTCCATCGCGAGAGCCTTATCCAAGAAACCGAAGATCATTCTGGGGGATGAGCCGACCGGCGCGCTGGACTCCGGAACCGGGATCATCGTCCTTGAGCTTTTGCAGAAAATGTGCAGGGAGCTTCATAATACGGTGATCCTTGTGACGCACAATGCGGATATTGCGAAGTGTGCGGATAAGGTCATCCGCATGAAAAACGGCCGTATCAAGGAGATCGCAGTCAATGAACATCCGTTTCCGATAAGGGAGGTTTCGTGGTAATGCTCCGTAAGAAAATGCTGCGTGAGCTCCGGCAGAATTTTGGGCAATTCTTTTCTGTCTTTATTCTGTCGGCGCTGGCAATCGCTTTATTTGCCTGCTTCAGAAGCAGCGATATCGGCGCGTTTCAGGCGCTGGAAAAATTTCACAATGAGACGAATCTGGCGGACGGATGGCTCTACGGGGAGAATTTCACCGTGGAGGACCTGAAGGCTGTGAGGGAGCTGGACTTTGTAAAGGAAGCACAGCTTCGGACGGCGCTGAAGGGCAAGGCCGCGGATCAGGACAACGCGCAGATCGATGTGATACTGGAAAAAGAAAATACCGTTGTCAGGCCATACATCATAGAGGGCGCGGAATTTGATGCAGAGGATGAGGAAAGCGTCTGGCTCTCACAGAGATTTGCAGAGGAGTGGAATCTTGGAATCGGCGATACATTTTCCATAGTATGCAATGGAATTAAGCTCAGGAAGACGATACGGGGACTCATTGCCTCCCCGGAATACGAATATATGTGTGCCGACAAGGATCTGGAAGTGGATTTCAAAAATATCGGATATGCATATCTGTCCGCCGAAGCCTTTGAAGGGATCGAGTATGTCCGCTATCTGGTCGAAAATTCCGGAGATATTTTTGCTGAAATGATTGAAAATACAGGCGCTAAAGAGGATGCGGACGGTGGGGATCTCTCATTTTCACTTCCATATACACAGCTTCTTTTTACAACGGATGAGGAGGATGTGATGGCGCTGGAGGATGCTGTCTCAGATGCGGTGGATGGAAAGTATGCGGTGTTCATCGATCGGGATTCGATCGCAGGGATCAAGGTATTTGCAGATGAGCTGAACCAGCATGAACAGTTTTCCTATGTATTTATGGTGGTATTTGTGGTGATCGCCATACTGGTCATCGTCACAACGATGGTGCGTATGGTCGGGAAGCAGCGCACGCAGATCGGTACGATGAACGCGCTGGGGATGAAGCGAAGGAAGATTGCGCTTCATTATGTCAGCTACAGCTTTTTTATATCCGTTGCAGGCGCGGCAGCCGGGTTGATAGCCGGTCGGATATTTGGAAAGCTTATGAACGATATGTTTGTCATGTACTATACGCTGCCGGAATGGAGGGTCGGATCTGACGCAAGCTTTATCCTGGTCTCTGCCCTTGTAATTCTGGCGTGTACGATGGCTTCTTATCTGAGCTGCAGAAAGCTGTTAAACGTGCACCCGTCCGAGGCGCTTCGCCCGGCGCCGCCAAAGGCCGGAAAGAACTGTATCTTTGAAAAGCTTCCGTTTTGGGGCAGGCTTGGATTTTCCGCGCGCTATAACCTGCGCGATATCTCCCGCTCAAAGCTGCGTGCCTTTATGGGGATCTTCGGGACTGCGTGCGGGATGATGCTGATGGTGTGTGCCTTTGGCGCCTGCGATACACTGGATAACGTCTACGAATGGTCCTTTGGGAAATTACAGGATTACGATTACGAGATGCTGCTGGATGAGGAGATCACTGCAGGAGAGGCAGATGAACTGGCGAAGGAATTCTCCGGAGAGCTGATCATGACGGCCGGAATCGAGGTCGCGGCAAAGGAGCACGCGCTGGCAGGGGAGAAGTCGACAACCAGTCTGGTAGTGACGGAAGGAAAAGGGTATTACAATGTCACAGATGTGGATCAGAATGTGACGGCGATCCCTCGCGGAGAGGCCGCGCTTACCGCGAAGCTGGCGGAGCGGCTTGGGATATCTGAGGGCGATAGGGTCTACTGGCATATTTATGAGGAAAATGAATGGCATTCGGCGAAGGTTGGAGTCATCAGCCGCAATCCGACCGTCACCGGAATTACGATGCTTCGGGAGGATTTTGAGAAGACCGGCGCGGAATTTGGTCCTTCTCAGCTTTTGACGGACACGGACATATCCGGGTATGAGGATGATGCGGTCGCCGCGGTATATAACAGTGAAGACATACTGGCGGCCTATCAGGAAAGCATGGAGATCCTGAATCTGCTGATCGTGTTTTTCGTTGGGTTTGCAGCGGTTCTGATCGTTGCTGTGTTATATAACTCCGGCAATCTTTCCTTTCATGAAAGGGTGAAGGAATTTGCAACCTTAAAGGTTATGGGATTCCGGTCGGGGCAGATACGGAGGCTTCTGGCGCTGCAGAACCTGTGGCTGACTGTGGTCGGCCTGCTTTTGGGGGCGCCTTTTGGCCGGATCCTTCTCCAGTATATGTTTGACAGTAACGGCGACGCATGGGATTATCGGGCAGTGATCTCGGTTCCGACTTATTTTCTGAGCGGCGGGATGGTGCTTTTGGTTTCCGTACTCGTGAGCTTCTTATTTGCAAGGAGGATCCGCAGGCTTGATATGGTGGAAGTCCTGAAAGGACTGGAATAGAGTCCGATACAACATTATAAAAATTATAAAATCAGAAAGAGCCAGGCTGCAGCGTTTCATCACGCTGTAGTCCGGCTCTTATTTTATTTCTTTGCCTTATTTTCCTGACAGATTTGCCGCGTTGTTTCGCGATGCTTTCCGCATCTTCAGGCAAACCTTTCTATCAAACAGTTATCATTTCTAAGGTTGGTTTCCCGTGGGTTCAAAGGGTAAATATGGTCTGGTAACGTAACATCAGATTCACTAAAATAAGGAGAAATCGCCCTGCTGCCAGTCATATAAGATGAAATTATACGACACAGGCTCATTTCGGAGCGCTGCAAAACTGACATACCTCATCCAAAAAAACTTATTATATTTTACATGATTTAGAGAAGAAATACAAGTGGTTATCGTCAGGTTTTATCGGTCAATGGTGAGTTTTTTGCAATTGATTCAGACAATGAACTGGATTATCAGGAGCGGCGCGGCATTTTAGTACGTTACAATAACGCAATTTCACGAAGGAGGTGCTCGATATATGGCACGAAAATCACAAACCGGAAACAACATCTATCTGCGCAAGGATGGCCGCTGGGAAGGCCGCCACAGAACCGGCACAGAGAACGGAAAAACCATTTACATCTACATCTACGGTGATTCCTATGACGAAGCGTTACAAAAGCTGAATAAGATTGCCGCCCGGCAGGAGGATCCGGGCGATAAGAATTCCTTTCAGCGCATCGCAAGGGAATGGCTGGAGCTTCAAAAACCCCAGCTAAAGCCTGCCAGCCTGTCCTCTTACACGAACATTATCAACAGCTATCTTATCCCCAGATTCGGTGACAGTCAGATCACGGATATCAGCAGAGGAGAAGTTACCGCTCTTGTTCGAGAGCTGTTGGACCGTGGCGGGGGATCACAGCAGGGACTTTCCGCAAGCACAGTCAATACTATCCTCACGGTGACCAGGAATATCTTCTATTATGCGTCACGGGAAAAGGGGCTTTCTGTGGCGGATATCCACGGAATTCCCGTAAAACAGGTCAGAAATGACGCCCCAACCTTATCCAAAGAGGAACAGGAAGTGCTGGTGCGGTGGCTTTATGATCATCTGACGCCCTGTAATCTGGGCATTCTGCTCAGTATATACACGGGGATGCGCCTGGGAGAAATCTGTGCTCTGAAATGGAAGGACGTTTCCATGGAAGATCAGTCCATCACGGTTTGCCAGACCATGCAGCGTGTACAACGCCTGGGAGAGAACAGGACAGAGGTGATCATTCAGGCTCCGAAGAGCGCTTCGTCCAATCGCAGGGTGCCGGTTTCGGAAGAGATGGCGAAAGTGCTGAGTGCGAACAGAAAGAACGATGACGCATATCTGCTCACAGGCGACCAGGAGCATTTTGTGGAGCCGCGCGGCTTGCAGAGACAGTTTAAGCGGGCGCTGCAGGCGTGCGGCTTGAAGGATATCAATTTTCATGCGCTCCGCCATACATTTGCCACAAGAGGGATCGAGGTCGGCTTTGACCCCAAGACATTAAGCTCCGTCCTGGGGCACGCCACGGTGAGTATGACACTCAACCGTTATGTACATCCCAGCATGGAACAGAAACAGAAAAACATGAATCTGCTCCCGGAATTACTGGCTGCCAAATGACACCGGTAGCTCCTGAAGAATCCGCTGTAAGAATTCGCCGTCAAAATTCGCCGTCACAGCCGTCAGAATTCGCCGTCAGAAAATGGGCAAAAGCCTTGCGTATCAAGGAGAAATGAGCCTGTGTCGTATAATTTCATCTTATACGACAATTTTGAACTGAAAAGGGACAGCTTACACATCTGAACTCAGATTTATTCGAATGAATGAGAAATGTAGTGTGATTGGGTGATGAACCGGGTGATTTTGCGAATATGACCGTTTAGCAGAATATCCTTGGTATCTTGAGAGGTGAAGGATATGAAGAATACAGTAATCAGATTTTTGGAACAGCTGAAACAAAGCCGGAGCAGACGCAGGAAAGCAGCGGCGATCCTGGTTTGTTTGTCGCTGATTGTAGCAGGCAGCACTGCATGGGCGCTCCACATGACTGGCGAAAGCCTGACGGTGGAGACCTATTGTGGTCTTGAGGAACATAAGCATAGTGATGAGTGCGTCAAAAAGACGCTGACGTGCGGGCAGACAGAAGACAGCGCAGAGGAAGACACCGGGTCTGCCGGGAGCGAAGCGGAAGCCTCTGCTCACGTTCACACCGACGAGTGCTACGAAATCACAAATATTTGCGGGTATGATTATGAACATACCCATTCGCTCTCTTGCTATTCCAATCCAGAAGCTGATACTGAGACAGCCGAGGTCTGGGAGAAGACCGTTTCCGATGCAGAGCTGACCGGAGACTTTGCTGCAGACCTGGTTGCCATTGCCAGGACACAGATTGGCTATGAAGAAAGCGCCGATAACTATCAGGTGGCGCTGGACGATGAGGGCAATGAAACTACTGAGACCATGGGCTATACCCGTTACGGCGCATGGTATGGCGATGCGTGCGCGGAGAGCGAAGAAGATTCTGCTGTCTACACTTACGGTGACTGGGATGCCATGTTCGTGTCCTTCTGCCTGAACTATGCGGACGTGCCGGAATCAGCGTTCCCGAGGGACGCTTCCTGCCAAAGCTGGATCGAAACCCTCTCCGATCCGGAGGAGGGCTATGAGCTTTACAGGGATGCGGCGGATTACACCCCTTATCCCGGCGACCTTGTGTTCTTTGATACGGATGACGACGGAGAAGCCGACCATGTGGGCATCGTCTCTGAACTGACTCCGGAGTATACCGGCAGTGAGGAATTCTATGAGGATGATGCGGACTATACCCTCACCGGATTTCAGGCCATCGAAGGAGACAGCGCCGTCGAGGACGCCAGCATCGATCAGGTGGCGGAGAACGAGTACGAGCTGACGGACGA
>CAZPXF010000039.1:0-20012 GCA_964590945.1 uncultured Lachnospiraceae bacterium
GAGAAGTTTATTAAAGTTATTTTAGCGGGAGCCGGAAACGGCTCCCGTTTTGGATAAGATCATGCATTTTTCTATTGCATATAGGATTCATTTTTTATAATAACAAACGGTTCATTATAAAATCATATTTATCGTTATCGGTAATTCACCGGAAAATTTCATGAAATAGAATGAATTTGATTCATATCTTGACAGCACGTGTTACACGTATTAAAGTATATAGAAGGGAGAAACTATTTGAGAGACAAGGAATTGTTAAAACTTCTAAAGAAAAATGGCTGGAGTGTTGTAAGAGTGCACGGAAGTCATCATATTTTACAGAAAGATGAGAAGATTACAGTAATTCCGATACATGGAAAGGATGTACCTGCAGGACTTCTGCATAAAATATTGAAAGATACAGGTTTGGATTAATTAGTGAACAGGAGGTTAGGGTGTATATGTTGTTTGTTTATCCTGCAGTTTTTCATAGAGAAGGACAGGAATATTGGGTTGAATTCCCGGATTTGGAGGGATGTTATACGTTTGGCAGTTCTGTGAATGAATCAATGGAAAGAGCCCAGGAGGCGCTTTTCGGATATGTTGTGACCATATTGGAGCAAGGGAAAGAATTAGTTGTTCCATCTGATATTCAAAAGCTGCAAGTTGAGGATGGCTTTTTGTCGTTGGTAGCTTGTGATATCAGTCGATACAAGGATACAAAAGCGGTAAAAAAGACGTTGACAATTCCGGCATGGCTGAATGAAAGGGCAATGGCAATGGAAATTAATTTTTCCCAGGTATTACAGGAGGCATTACTGTTAAAAATACAGTCAAATAAGTAAGTAGTACGAAAGTTTTCATATGAAGCGGTTCTAAAAAAAGATAATTGGCAGGAAACAAAGAATCCGGTAGATATAATCTGGAATTTTGTGGTATACTCCTGTATAGTATGATTTTGGAGGAGTGAATATGGATTTTAATAAGTTATCAATGTACGAATTGATCGAGAGAAGAGCGCTTACAGATATTGCGTCTGAGGGTTATCTGCTGCGCCATAAGAAGAGCGGCGCACATTTATTCCTCGTGGAGAACGATGATGAAAATAAAGTCTTTTATATCGGTTTCCGTACGCCTCCGTCTGACAGTACGGGAGTACCGCATATTCTGGAGCATTCTGTACTCTGCGGTTCCAGAAAGTTCCCGGTTAAGGATCCTTTCGTAGAGCTGGCAAAAGGATCTTTAAATACATTCCTGAATGCGATGACATATCCGGATAAGACCGTCTATCCGGTTGCAAGCTGCAATGATAAGGATTTTCAGAACCTGATGGATATTTATATGGATGCAGTGCTGAATCCGAAGATCTATGAGCATGATGAGATCTTCCGGCAGGAGGGGTGGCATTATGAATTGGAATCGGCAGATTCCGAGCTGACATACAATGGGGTTGTTTACAACGAAATGAAGGGCGCATTTTCTTCACCGGAGAGCGTGATGGAACGCGTGATCCTCAATTCCCTTTTTCCGGATACAACCTATGCAGTAGAGTCCGGCGGCGATCCGGAGGTCATACCGGAGCTGACATACGAAGGATTCCTTGATTTTCACAGAAGATATTACCATCCATGCAACAGCTATATTTATCTGTATGGAAATATGGATATGGAAGAGAAGCTTCTCTGGCTGGATAAGGAGTATCTTGGCGGATATGAGGCGATCAGTCTGGATTCGCAGATCGGATATCAGAAACCGTTTGAACGGATGGAAGAGCTGACAAAGACGTATTCGATTTCCAGCGGCGAGACGGAAGAGGATCATACTTATCTTTCCTATAACAAGGTAATTGGAACCAGTCTGGATGCGAAGCTTTGTCTTGCTTTTGAGGTTCTGGATTACGCGCTTTTATCTGCTCCTGGCGCGCCGCTTAAGAAGGCTTTGACCGATGCGGGGATTGGTAAAGATATCATGGGGTCTTATGACGACGGCATTTATCAGCCGATCTTCTCTGTCATTGCGAAAAATGCAAATGCGGACCAGCAGACAGAATTTGTTGCAGTGATCGAAGATACGCTGAAAGATCTGGTGAAGGAAGGATTGGATAAAAAGGCGCTGCAGGCAGGGATCAACAGTCTGGAATTCCGCTATCGCGAGGCGGACTTTGGGAATTATCCAAAAGGGCTCATGTATGGTCTGGATATTTTTGGAAGCTGGCTCTATGATGTGAGGGATCCATTTATGAATCTCGAGCAGATTCCGGTGTTTGATTTCTTAAAGGGGCAGATTGAGACGGGCTATTTTGAAAATCTGATTCAGGAATGGCTGCTTGAGAATCAGCATGGTTCTATCGTGACGATCCGACCGGAAAAGGGAAGAACTGCGCGGATGGAGCAGGAGCTTGCAGCGAAGCTGCGGGCGCGGAAGGAAAGTATGACGGCGGAGGAGATCGGATCCCTTGTTTCTGCGACAAGGGAACTGAAGGAATATCAGGAGGCAGAAGATCCGGAGGAGGCGATGGACTGCATTCCTGTGCTTGAGCGTTCGGACATTTCAAGGGAGGTGCAGCCGATCGTAAATGAGGAGCTGATGCTTTCGGATATCCCGGTTCTGTATCATGAGATTGAGACAAACGGCATCGGATATATCAATTTTCTGTTCAGTCTGGACAATATTTCGGGAGATATGATCCCATATGTCGGGATCCTGAAAGCTGTTCTCGGCATGATCGATACGGAGAATTATGAATACAGCGAGCTGTCAAATGAGATCAATCTGAATACAGGAGGAATTGGGATTTCCATTGAGAATTATCCGAATGTCGGCGCTTCGGAGAAGAAAGAATTCCGGAGTTATATTTCCGTAAAAGGAAAGGCGCTCTATGCAAAGGTTCCGGTCGTATTTGCCATGATTCAGGAAATCCTGATGCGCTCGAAACTGGATGATACGAAACGTTTGAAGGAGATCCTGTCGATGACGAAATCCCGTTTGCAGATGAATTTCCTCTCGGCGGGGCATTCGGCAGCGACTGTTCGCGCGTTGTCTTATTCTTCCACAGTATCCAGATTCAAGGATCTGACATCGGGAATTGCATTCTACGATCTGGTGAGCCGGCTGGACGCATGCTTTGAAGATGAGAAAGAGCTGCTTATTTCCAATCTTACCAGACTTTGCGAGTTGATATTTACCCCTTCCAATCTGCTGATCAGTTATACATCCGCCGGGGAAGGTATGAAAGGATTGGAGGAAGAGATCCGGGAACTTAAGGACGCCCTTTATCAGAATGCTTCATCAGGGACGAGGATGGATCTGGATTGTATGCAGTTGAATGAGGGATTCAAGACTTCATCCAAGGTGCAGTATGTGGCACGCACTGGTAATTTTATCGATAAAGGATATGAGTATCACGGCGCGCTTCGCGTACTCCGGGTGATCATGAGTTATGATTATCTGTGGATGAATCTTCGTGTACAGGGTGGCGCATATGGATGCATGTGCAATTTCAACCGCCTGGGCGACAGCTATTTTGTATCCTATCGCGATCCAAACCTGAAAAATACAAATGCGGTCTATGAAGGGGTTCCGGCATATGTTCGGAGTTTTCACGCCAATGACCGTGATATGACCAAATACGTGATCGGAGCGGTCAGCGATATGGACACGCCGCTGAATCCGGCTTCTAAGGGCGAGCGTTCTTTAAATATGTATCTGTGCGGGATCACAGAAGAGATTTTGAAAAAGGAACGTGAGCAGGTTCTGAATACGACGAGTGAGGATATTCAGGCGCTCGCCCCGCTGATGGAAGCGATCCTTGCGGACGGCAGCATTTGTGTCATCGGAAGCGAGGAGAAGATCGAGGCGGATAAGGAGTTGTTTCAGGAGACAAAGGAACTGTTTTAGGCAGGATTTTACGAAATATTGCAGGAGAGCGTTGTATGCGATATGAGATAAGATATAAGATGCAGACTGCAATTCTGATCATTTTGCGGAGGATTTATGGAGAAACAGATTAAGAGCGGCTTTGTAACGCTGATCGGACGTCCGAACGTCGGCAAATCGACACTGATGAATTATCTGATCGGGCAGAAGGTTGCCATCACATCGAAGAAGCCGCAGACGACGCGCAACCGGATTCAGACGGTGCTGACAACTGACGAAGGGCAGATCGTTTTCGTAGATACGCCAGGCATTCACAAGGCGAAAAATAAGCTTGGAGAATATATGGTAAATGTTGCGGAGCGGACACTAAATGAAGTGGATGTCGTGCTTTGGCTTGTGGAGCCGTCAAATTTCATCGGGGCGGGAGAAAAGCATATTATCTCTCAGCTCAAAAAGACGAGGACGCCGGTTGTACTTGTCATCAATAAAATCGACATGGTGAAGAAAGAGGAAGTATTTTCCTTTATTGACACGTACAAGAAGGAATATGATTTTGCAGCGATCGTTCCGGTGTCCGCCAGAAACGGAGACAATACGGACGAACTGGTGAAGGTCATCTTTCAGTATCTTCCTTACGGGCCGATGTTCTATGATGAAGACACTTTGACCGATCAGCCGCAGAGGCAGATTGTGGCGGAGCTGATCCGGGAGAAAGCGCTGCACAGCCTGAATGAAGAGATTCCGCATGGGATCGCCGTTTCGATTGACAGAATGAAATTCCGCAAAAAAATCTGCGACATCGATGCGACAATTGTCTGCGAACGTGATTCCCACAAAGGAATCATTATCGGCAGGCAGGGAAGCATGCTCAGGAAAATAGGAAGCGCAGCGCGTTATGAGATTGAGCAGATGCTTGGGATGCAGGTCAATTTAAAAATATGGGTCAAGGTTAAGAAAGACTGGAGGGACAGCGATTTCCTGATCAGGAACTTTGGCTATGACAGGAACGAGATGTAATGTCTTTTGGATTTTGAAAGAATATACTGGAAATTATTTGGCAGTATAAGAGTTTTTTTGTCGGAAATCCTATTCTTAAGAACAGGATCCGGAAGGATTCGGAACAAATGGGAGGATTTCGGATGGAAACGAGCTGGAATGCCTTTTGGCAAAGCGGAAGCGTTGAGGATTATCTGAATCTGAAGGGAATCGTCTCGGATGTGGATGAAAAAGGGGAAGCAAAACGTGAGTCAGACAGTGATCGTGACGGGAATGGTGCTATCGGCGGCGCCTCACGGGGACTACGATAAGAGAGTGGTTCTTTTGACAAAAGAAAAAGGGAAAATAGCGGCATTCGCAAAGGGGGCACGGCGTCAGAACAGCCCCCTTCTTGCAGCATGCAATCCATTTTCCTTTGGGGAATTTGTGCTGTATGAGGGCAGAACATCCTACAATATCATGAGCGTCAGTATCTCCAATTATTTTATGGAGCTGATGAGCGATTTCGAGGGAGCCTGTTATGGCTTCTATTTCATGGAGCTGGCAGACTACTATGGCCGCGAGTATAATGATGAAAAGGAGATGCTGAAGCTTTTGTACGCATCGCTTCTGGCGTTGACGAAAAAACGGATCCCGTTTCTTCTGATCCGGTACATATTCGAACTCAAGATTATCTGCATCAACGGGGAGGGACCGCAGGTATTTCACTGTGTCGTGTGCGGGAAAGGCGCGGAGGAACCGGTATTCAGTCCGTATCAGGGTGGACTTATTTGCGGCGATTGCCGGAAAAGAGTGCAGGATGGAATCCCGCTTCTTCCATCTACACTGTACACACTTCAATATATCGTATCTTCTCCGGTTGAGAAATTGTATTCCTTTGTCGTGTCGGACGAGGTGCTGGCTCAGCTTGGAAGGATTATGAACGCATATGTGAAGCTGCATGTGGATAAGCGTTTTCATTCGCTGGATATATTGAATAGTCTTGAAAAATAATGATGAAACAGTTATAATATCTCAGTATTACAGATTTTAGAAATGAGGACTGAGAAGATGGAAAAGACTATGGATAAGATTGTGGCTCTTGCAAAATCACGCGGATTTGTTTATCCGGGTTCTGAGATTTACGGAGGACTTGCAAATACATGGGACTATGGCAATCTTGGCGTTGAGTTAAAGAACAATGTCAAAAAGGCATGGTGGAAGAAATTCATTCAGGAGAATCCTTATAATGTCGGCGTCGACTGCGCGATCCTGATGAATCCTCAGACATGGGTAGCTTCCGGACACCTTGGCGGATTCAGCGATCCTCTTATGGACTGTAAGGAGTGTCACGAAAGATTCCGCGCCGACCAGTTGATCGAGGATTATGCTGAGGAACATGACATTGCGCTGACAGAGAGCGTGGATGCATGGTCACAGGAGCAGATGAAGAGCTTTATTGACGAGCATAAGATTCCATGTCCGACGTGCGGCAAGCATAATTTTACGGATATCCGTCAGTTTAATCTGATGTTCAAGACATTTCAGGGTGTGACCGAGGACGCGAAAAATACGGTATACCTGCGCCCGGAGACTGCACAGGGTATCTTTGTCAACTTCAAGAATGTGCAGCGTACTTCCAGAAAGAAGATTCCGTTCGGTATCGGACAGATCGGCAAGGCTTTTCGTAACGAGATCACGCCAGGCAACTTTATATTCCGTACACGTGAGTTTGAGCAGATGGAGCTGGAATTTTTCTGTGCGCCGGGAACAGACCTTGAGTGGTTCGCATATTGGAAGGAATTTTGCCTGAACTGGCTGAAATCCCTCGGTCTTAAGGATGAGGAGATCAGAGCGAGAGATCATTCGCCGGAGGAGCTGTGCTTCTACAGCAAGGCGACGACGGACGTTGAGTTCTTATTCCCGTTCGGATGGGGCGAGCTTTGGGGAATCGCTGACAGGACAGACTATGATCTGACGCAGCATCAGGAAGTCTCCAAACAGGATATGTCCTACTTTGACGATGAGAAAAAAGAAAAATATATTCCTTATGTTATTGAGCCGTCGCTTGGCGCAGACCGCATGGTGCTCGCATTTCTCTGCAGCGCTTATGACGAGGAGAATATCGGAACCGAGGAGAAGCCGGATATGAGAACAGTTCTTCATTTCCATCCGGCGATCGCACCGGTCAAGATCGGCGTGCTTCCGCTCTCCAAAAAGCTGAATGAGGGCGCTGAGAAGATTTATGAAGAGCTTTCCAGATATTATAATTGTGAGTACGATGACCGTGGAAATATCGGCAAGAGATACCGCCGTCAGGACGAGATCGGTACGCCGTTCTGTGTGACATTTGACTTTGATTCTCCTGAGGACGGCGCTGTTACGGTACGCGACCGTGATACGATGGAGCAGGAGAGGGTTAAGATCGAGGATCTGAAGACGTACTTCGAGGAGAAATTTAAGTTTTAAATACAGATAGCGGAATTTGCGGGACACTTTGGAGCAGAAAGAGTGTCCCGCTGTTTATTACTGTTATATCTGCCACAGTGTGCAGACTGCCAAAAAATGTTTGTTTTGGCAGTGATTATCTTGACGCAAAGTCCAAATTCAGTATAATATAAATATAAGACTGCATATATATGTAGTTTTGAGAAGTTAGTGGACGCATACAGATATGATCCGTATGCTTATACTAAAGTTAAATTTATAGGAGGAGTCATAAAAATGGCAAGAAAATGGGTGTATTTGTTCAAAGAAGGTAATGCAAACATGCGTGAACTTCTTGGCGGTAAAGGTGCAAACCTTGCAGAGATGACAAGTATTGGACTTCCAGTACCTCAGGGCTTTACGATCACAACAGAGGCTTGTACGCAGTACTATGAGGATGGACGTGAGATCAACGATGAGATCCAGGCGCAGATCAATGAGCACATCGTAAAGATGGAAGAGATCACAGGAAAGAAGTTTGGGGATAAAGAGAATCCGCTTCTTGTTTCCGTTCGTTCCGGAGCAAGAGCTTCTATGCCGGGTATGATGGATACTATTCTGAATCTTGGTCTGAATGAGGAAGTAGTAGAGGCTATTGCTGCTCAGTCCGGTAATCCGCGTTGGGCCTGGGACTGCTACAGAAGATTTATCCAGATGTACTCTGACGTAGTTATGGAAGTAGGTAAGAAATACTTCGAGCAGCTCATCGATGCGATGAAAGAGAAGAAGGGAGTTACTTACGACGTAGAGCTTACAGCAGAGGATCTGAAAGAGCTTGCCGGACAGTTCAAGGCTGAATACAAGGCGAAGATCGGCGCTGACTTCCCGGAGGATCCGAAGGAACAGCTGATGGGCGCTGTTAAAGCCGTATTCCGTTCGTGGGACAACCCGCGCGCGAATGTATATCGTCGTGATAACGACATCCCTTATTCATGGGGAACAGCTGTCAATGTTCAGTCTATGGCATTTGGCAACATGGGTGATGACTGTGGTACAGGCGTTGCATTTACACGTGATCCTGCTACAGGAGAGAAGAAACTTATGGGTGAATTCCTGATCAATGCTCAGGGCGAGGATGTTGTTGCCGGTGTTCGTACGCCTATGCCGATCGCTAAGATGGCTGAAGAGTTCCCGGAAGCATATGAAGAGTTTGTAAATGTTTGCCAGACTCTGGAGGATCATTACAGAGATATGCAGGATATGGAGTTCACAGTAGAGCATAAGAAGCTGTACATGCTTCAGACACGTAATGGTAAGAGAACAGCTCAGGCTGCTCTGAAGATTGCCTGCGATCTTGTTGACGAGGGAATGAGAACAGAGGAAGAGGCAGTAGCTATGATCGATCCTCGTAACCTTGATACACTTCTCCATCCACAGTTTGACGCTGCCGCTCTTAAAGCTGCAACTCCAGTTGGAAAAGGCCTTGGAGCTTCTCCGGGAGCTGCCTGCGGTAAGATCGTATTTACAGCAGATGACGCTGTTGAGTGGGCTGCAAGAGGAGAGAAGGTTGTACTTGTTCGTCTTGAGACATCCCCGGAGGATATCACAGGTATGAAGAGTGCGGAAGGAATCCTTACCGTTCGCGGTGGTATGACATCTCATGCTGCAGTAGTTGCCCGTGGTATGGGTGAGTGCTGTGTATCTGGATGCGGCGATATCGCTATGGACGAAGAGAATAAGAAATTTACGCTCGCTGGAAAAGAATATCATGAGGGCGATCCAATCTCCATTGATGGTACGACAGGTAATATTTACGACGGAATCATCCCGACAGTAGATGCTACGATCGCAGGTGAGTTCGGAAGAATTATGGATTGGGCAGATAAATACAGAACTATGAAAGTTCGTACAAATGCTGATACACCAGAGGATGCTAAGAAGGCTGTAGAGCTCGGCGCTGAGGGTATCGGACTTTGCCGTACAGAGCATATGTTCTTTGGCGAGGGCAGAATCGATGCATTCCGTGAGATGATCTGCTCCACAACAGCAGAGGAGAGAGAAGCTGCACTTGAGAAGGTTCTTCCATATCAGCAGAGCGACTTTGAGGGTCTGTTTGAGGCGCTTGAGGGCAACCCGGTTACAATCCGTTTCCTTGATCCGCCGCTTCATGAGTTCGTTCCTACAGAGAAGGAAGACATTGAGAAACTTGCAGCAGCACAGGGCAAATCTGTTGAGGAGATCGAGACAGTTATCGAGTCTCTCGTTGAATTTAACCCAATGATGGGACATCGCGGATGCCGTCTTGCTGTAACATATCCAGAGATCGCTAAGATGCAGACAACAGCAGTTATCCGCGCAGCGATCAAGGTTCAGAAAGCTCATCCGGAGTGGACGATCGTACCTGAGATCATGATCCCGCTTATTGGAGATGTCAAAGAGCTTAAATATGTTAAGAAGTTTGTTGTTGAGACAGCGGACGCTGAGATCGCAGCAGCAGGCGTAGAGCTTAAATATGAGGTTGGTACAATGATCGAGATCCCAAGAGCTGCCCTTACGGCTGATGAGATCGCGAAAGAAGCAGACTTCTTCTGCTTTGGTACAAACGACCTTACACAGATGACATACGGATTCTCCCGTGATGACGCCGGTAAGTTCCTGAACGCTTACTATGATGCGAAGATCCTCGAGAACGATCCATTTGCTAAGCTTGACCAGATAGGCGTTGGTAAGCTTATGGATATGGCGATCACTCTTGGTAAGCCGGTGAATCCAAATCTTCATGTCGGAATCTGTGGAGAGCACGGTGGAGATCCATCTTCTGTAGAATTCTGCAACAAGATTGGTCTTAACTATGTATCCTGCTCACCATTCCGTGTGCCGATCGCTCGTCTTGCAGCAGCACAGGCAGCTATCGCTCAGAAATAAGAGGGATTCCTACCTGTTGTTAAAGGGCAATACAATTTAGCCAAAAACTTGTCCTGAAACATGAAATAAAGACCTTGTACAAGTGGTTTACCACTGTATGAGGTCTTATTTTTCGTCCAAATTCGTATTTTTATTAAATCCGGCTGTGGAGCGCTTCCTGGAGCCAACCGGCTTCTTCAGGCTATTATGAAACGCAACTGAGTTATTCTATGAGTCTCATGTCAAATACGCGAGCCATTAGATTCCCGCACCACTGGCTGATCAGACTATGGTATTCATCTGCGGAGATGCTGCCGCCAATCCCCATGACATCATATACCACAGTGGCCTCTTTTATTTTGACAGGAAGATCCAAAAAACCGTTCTTCAGATAAAATTCATGTCTGCTGATACGCTGTGCGTAATTCTCAGATTTCGGATCAAGCTGCTCCCTGGCAAGGAAGATGCGTTTTCCTGCGTATTCTTTCTTCAATGCGGTCAGAATTTTACTGCCGTATCCACAGCCGCGCTTGTGTTCCTCGACCGCCAGGAAAAACACATAAGCCATGTCGAGATGGCATATCATATATACAAAGCCTGTGAAGGTATTATTTTCTTTTGCGGCGAGCATCTGTGCCTTTCCCTGTCTGGATTTCCAGTTCAGCAGGAAATAGGGCGGCCGTTCGTCTGGCGGGAAAGCAGTACGGAAGAGGTTCCTTATTTTTCTATGATCATCTTTATTTGGATGCTGTAATATAATCATCGTTTGCTCCTTGTAAATTATTGTGCCTATTATACATCAGAGCAGGGGTTGATTGCAACATTCTGAAATATGCTGCTTTGAATATCCGCCACATCATCCAGACAGATTGTCGTATCAGCCTGTTTTAGTATGATCTTTCGATTCACCGTGTCCACTGTCTTCACCGTGCCGCTGATCTCTGCGAATGAGCCGCCGTCTTTTTTCCTGTCCGGGATGAAGTAAAGTATAGTTACTTCGGGTTTCTCGCCATATTTGCCAGCGGCTGTAACAGCTTCGATCAGCAGAGCTGTTTTGGTATCCAGCATATCCTGCTCCTCCGGACTGAGCGTCATGTGCCCGTCTGTGATCCGGGCTGTCTCTTTGATCTCATCGGAATAACCAGTCAGCGCATCGTACGGGCTAAACTGGGCGGCCCGGGCCGCCATCGACATCGGTTTATGTTTCTTTGACACAGGCCGTGAGAGATGGATGATATCGTCATAGCTATGATCACAGGCTTTCTCTGTCCACGTATAAGGTCGGTTGCTCATGGCGTCCAATCACCTCCATTGTCATTTACACCAATATCGTCGGATTCATTCCTTTCTTTCGCAGCAGAGCCGGATGCCGTGGATGATACGATATCTTCCTCGCCGCCGCGATGCCCGCCAACCTGCATATTCCGTTCTCTTGCTGTGGCTCCTTCGGTGAAGCTGAGACCGCGCAGCACAGCATTCTTACCAAATCTGTCCTTGATATTCAGCATGGCGGTCTGCAATCGCCGTTCTCTCTCGATCTTTTGTTTCTCTTTTTCTTTCTCCTGTTCCATCGCCGCATAGTCGGTAAACAGATCGAGCTGTGTATAAGCCTCTTCTTCCTTCATCTCAGATTCCGGGATCACCTCTGTTGCGGCGATGTTGAGCCTGCGGATCAGCAGATCTGTGTCAACCTTTGCATCATAAATACTCAGCGCGCCTTTGATAATCTCGGAACTGGAGCTGGTGTGCCTGCAGTAGCATTTATCAAAATTATAGCTGCCGTGCGCATGGTTCGGCACAGGACGGCCGTAGTGATCCTTTCCAACTGCACCGTTATATATTTCCCCGGTTGTTCTGTATTTCACTGCACTTCGGTCACGGATCAGGCTGCTGGTATCATATCCGACGCTCACAACGACCTGCGCGCACACCATTCCTTTCCGCACCAGGTCGAGCGCCACAGAATCTGCCATCTCCATTAAAACTACTCTGGCTTTATCGCACTCATATGGCTCTTTCAGCACCTGCCCACATCCCATGCTCTTAGAAGCTGGCGTGTATGCTTTGGCGTCAGCGATCCCACACGGCTCATATCCCCATGCGTGGTCGATCAGCAGTTCTGCGTTGATTCCAAAGAGCTTATACAGCAGTTCCTCGCCGTTGGGCATTACCTGAACAGAGCTTTCTCCCTTCCGGGGTTTCGCTATCCTGACTTCCACGGGATGCTCCGTCACACTCATACGCGCCACGTCACCTACGGTATACATATTGTTGTATTCCAGCTTCTTTGCAGTTCCGGGGCCGATTCGCCAGAAATCTGTGAGCGGCTTATGATTCCACAGGATCTGTTTATAAGATTCTTCATCCAGCTCTGCGATCCGCACGCCATCTTTATTGGCTTCCACATGCTTGGCCACGATATCCATCGCTACTTTGGCCAGGTATAAGTTGCTGCCGATCCCTACTGTGGCTGTGATGCCGGTGGTGTAGAGTACTTCCCGGATCATCGTCATGGCAAGCTCGCGGGCCGTCATCCTGTATGTGATCAGATACGGCGTCACGTCCATGAATACCTCGTCAATAGAGTAAACCAGTATATCCTCCGGCGCGATGTATCTCAGGTATATTCCGTAGATATCGGAGGAGACCTTCATGTAATGCTTCATCCGCGGCGGCGCGACTATATAGGACAGCTCCAGGGATGGATCTGCAGCCAGGGCATTCGCATCATAGGAGGATGAAGAGAAGGAAAGAGAATAGTCCCGGTATAATTTACGATATGCTTTCAGGCGCTCTGCATTTATTTCCTTCACTTTTTGTACGACCTCAAACAGTCGCGGACGGCCTGGCACACCCAGAGCCTTGAGGGAGGGTGACACAGCCAGGCAGATCGTTTTCTCGGTACGGCTCAGGTCGGCCACAACGAGGTTCGTAGTGAGGGGATCGAGGCGGCGGGCGGCGCACTCAGCGGAAGCATAATAAGATTTAAGGTCGATCGCAATGTAAGTGCGCGGGGGTGATGTTGCCATTGCTCTGAGAACTCCTTTCTACTGCTGTTAATCATATTACTGCCTGTTATCCATCCGCCGTCCGCTCCACAAACCATCGACCGGGTCTGCCCTGAAAACGTCCGTCCGTGTGTTCAAAGAACAGATGCTTCTGTTGACCGCAGACAACCACAGTGTAGCAATCGCCGGGGATGGATAATCCCATCGTGCCGGCGGGGCGAAAGTCGGTGACGGAATCGATCTGAAAGGTTCTGCCGTCCGCCCATGTTATCGTTGTGGGCTGCATATAGCCGGTGGGATCGAATGTTGAGGTGACAGTCACATAGATGCGTTCTGTTATTTTCTTCTTCGGGATCATAGGGAACCTCCTTGTGAACGATCTGATGTCTAAAGTCTGCGGGATTGCGGCAGCTTCTTTTCAAATTCATCCGGATGCAGTGAGATGTATTTTTCAACATCTTCCTGCGCAGCGATGTCAGTTTCGTCAATCTTGCCAACAACGCGGCCGATCAGATAAACAGACTCTTCATCACAGAATCTCAGCGTCTTATAATTCGGGTTTAAGGAGTGAAGTCCATCCTCTTCGTAGACCTTGATATAAGTTTCATTCCCGATGATAAACGCGCCTGCTTCTCCGTATGTAAGTTCCGGACCATCCGGCCCGCGCTGTACAAGCACCCGGTCTCTGTTGTGGTACTCTGGCTCCATGCTGTCGCCGTTGACTGTAAAAACATAATCAGCGCGGTCGACTTCACTCGATGCATACAGGAAAATGGGCTCTCCTTTATCATCAAATTCGGTGGGATCGCCGATACCTGCAGCGAGGGCGCGCTCGCAATTGATAAGCTGCCGGATAGCAGGACATCTCTCTGATTCTTCTATCCGGAGCAGTATGTCTGTCATAGATTCCACAGCACACTTATGTCCGTCGGAGAGCATCTGGAAATGGTCTATAAGAAGCTGCTCTCTGGCTGTGTACCTGATAGTCATATCCTTAATATCGTAAAGCTCATAAAGAGTGATGTGGAGAGCCTTGCAGATTTCAGGCAGAATATTGACGTCCGGACGCGATCTGCCGGCTTCCCAGTTTGAGACAGCGTTCCCGGAGATGCCGATCTGTTCCGCCAGTGCCTTCTGCCCCATGCCCATGCGCTCACGGTAATAACGGATGCTGTTACATATGACGGGTAAAGAGGGCTTTTCCACGGGCTTTTTTGTTCTCATGTCTATTAAGCTGCCGGCGCCTGAGGTGGACCGGTCGAATGTTTTCCTTCCCATAGCGAATCTCCTTTTCTGTTTTATGAAACAAGCATATCACAATAAAATGAGAAATTCAAGAGAAAAAAGAATTGAAATCACAAAAATAATGTGATACTATACTTATATCTCGATTTTCGGAGCGCCGCCACATTATAAGGACAGACGGAGAGCGAAGAACAGAAGGCGGAGCTATCCGTATTCTGTTTGCAGAGATCGGGTTGAGGTAGCCAGGAGCAGCGGCATGTGCTATACTTGCGTTATGAGAACATGAAAATGGAAAGACACAAAGTCGCATATTTATGATACGAGGTGAGACAAGAATGAGATCATCGGACAACATCATCCGGCGCGGCAGACTTCTGAAGTATGCAGAGCATATATCCGGGGACAGGATCTTATATGTGCAGGCGCCGGCCGGCTTTGGAAAGACAGTTTTTGCAAGGCAATGGCTGGAACTGAAAAAAGCGCCGTACCGTGCGTCCGTTCTTTTAGATGAATATGACAATACGGTAGATGGACTTTGCCTTAAGCTGGGCAATGCGCTCCTGCACCTCTGTTCAGAGGAGGAAGAGAAGCGAATAGCCGTCTATACGCAGCATATAGATTTTGACCGGGCTCCCGTGGAGTATCTGATGAGGGCGGCAGCGGCGCTTCCGGCCGACAGATCCGGAAGTCTTGTGATCGATGACCTTCATTATCTTACGGCTTCTGCGGCACAGAAGGCATTAAAAGATTTTCTCCTGCATCTTCCGGCGGGTATTATGATCTGCATACTGAGCAGGAATTCGCTTCCGAAACTATATGGCGATCTGATCCTGAAGAACCGGCTGCAGTTTATTTCGCAGGAACAGATGCTTTTTGACAGCAATGAAATATTGGAGATGTATAGAAACAGGGGTCTGCGTATCACGAAGAAGCAGGCGGAGGATATCCTGAGATATACGGACGGGTGGCCGGTCGGACTGAATGCCCTTCTTCTTTCGGAGAATAAGATCCCTTCCGACAGGATATCGGACAACTGGCTGGACGATTTTCTCGAGATTCAGGTGTGGAACAGGTGGAGCGAATCGCTGCAGGAGTTTATGGTAGGAATCTGCATGGAGGAGGAATTCTCGGAAGGACTGTGCGAGGCATTGACGAAAAAGAAGAAGAGCGGAGCTACATTAAAACGGCTTCAGGCGCAGGGCGCGTTTCTGTACAGGCAGAGAGATGGTATGTACCGCTTTCACAGACTTTTCCAGGAGTTTCTGAAGAAGAAGTTCTTTGCCAGACCGGAGGAATACCGGCGCGGGCAGATTCAGACCGCCGGGGAATGGCATGAGGAGCATGGAGATTATTATCATGCCATTGACAGATATACGGCGATCGGGGATTATGCGGCAATCGATCGCTGCTTTATAAAGTTGGGCAATATCAATCGGGGCGTATTTGACCCGGAACGGATGATGCGCGCGGTCCACACTGCAATCGGACATGACATCACGCAGCAGTATCCGCACCTGTATTCCATCATGGCATATACGGCGCGAAATGAAGGCAGGATACAGGATTTTGAGGACTGCCTCGACAACTATTATGCTAATTACACGCGCATTATAAAGGACAGGCCGGAGCGTTCGTGTGAAATTTTCTTCCTGCTTGTTATGGATCCGCGCTTTTCCATCGAGGATATTTCCAAAAGGGCGGCGGCTATGCACGCATCGGAGAACTTCCATGGGGCGGGCGGCAGCGTAAGTTTGTATATGCCGCTGTATCACCGGTCATTTCGGGATTTTTCCGAGCTGCTTTTGGGGGATTTTGAGAAGAATATGGGAATGTACATCCGGACACTGGGCAGGCTTCTGGGCGAGGAACAGGATATGCTCGTGGAGTGCATCCGCGCGGGACTTTATTATGAGCAGGGCAAGCTGAGCCGCGCAAGGGAGGGCGCGCTTCTTGCGCTGTCCAGGCTTAAGAAAGAATTTGCGCCCGAATCAAAATTCTGCGCCATGATGCTGTATTTCGTCATTTGCCATGCGCAGAATGACAGCAAGGCCATGAAAGACATACAGGAGAATGTCCGCAGGATGATTGAGGAGGACAAGGCGTTTTATCTCCAGCCGAATTTTGATGCGGCGCTTATCAGAAGCTGCATAGATAATCAGGATACGGAAGCAGCGCGCAATTGGCTGGCGAAACAGGAGGGAGAGGACTCTGACACCCTGAATCTTTTCAGACTGTACAGGCATTTTCTGAGCATAAGGGCACATATTCTGGTGGGAAATTATGACCAGGCGATCATCCTGTCGGAAAAGAATCTTGCCATGTGCAGGCGCCTGAAGCGCCCGATAGATGTGATTGAGCTCGAGATCCTGCTGGCAGCATCGTATGGGAAAAAGGAACCGAGATACCGGAAAAAGGCGATGGCATATCTGAGCGACGCTGTGGAAACTGCGCAGACGTATGGATATGAGCAGGCATTTGCAAACGATGGGATTCTGCTTGAAAATATGCTGTATCGTCTGAAAAACTGGGTGATGCGCAGCGATTACGAAGGGCCGCTCCTGGCGGAATTTGTGAAAAAGATTTATTTTGAGGCCGCTGAACAGAGCAGGAACAGGCGTGGCTGCACCGAATACAGGGAAACCCGGCAGCAGATCCGGTTTACCGACCGGCAGAAAGAGGTTGCGCAGCTGATGTGCGAGGGCTACAGCTACCGGCAGATTGCGGAGAAGCTTGGAGTCGCGTTTTCTACCGTCCGCTCGCATATCGAGCTGATTTACAGAAAGCTGGATGTGGCAAATATGACGGATGCAGTCCTGAAAATACGGAAACTGAATATTTTATAAAACTATACAGGCATACCCCCACATTGCGGATGTGCCTTTTTTTTATCGATGTTACAATCACTATATATAGTATATTAAGCAGAAGAAGGAGACTAGAACATGATGAAGAAAAAGGGAATGATTAGCGCAGGAGTTCTGTGCCTGACACTTGTGTGCACCATGGCGGCCGGATGCGGGAAGAAAGAAGAATCGGGTGACACCGAGACGAAGTCCGTCGCATCGGCGGAGGAACTGGAGATGCTGGAAGGAACTCTTGTGAAGTTCACGGGTGGAGAGATCGAGATAGACGACGGAAAAGAAGAGTACACGTTTGACCTGTCTCAGGCATCCATTGATACAAAGAAGATGCGTTCCGGCGATGACCTGGTTGTTTCTTATAAAGGCGAGATTGACGGAACCGACACGTCGAATGTCCAGGTGGTATCCGTGGCGGATAACGGCAATGAGAACGAGAGCAAGAATGAGAAGGAAGCGGTGGGGTCGCTGGTCGATATTACCATGAACACCATCACAATTCGCCAGAACGATGGAACAGAGCTTACATTTAATTCCAATAACTGTGAGCATGATTTTAAAAATGGAATCCGTGAGGGCAACTGGGTTGTCATCACCTATATTGGGGAAATACAGGGTACGGATACGCAGAATATCGCGGTGATCAAGATTACAGATGACGACGAAAATGCTGTGAAAAAAGCAAAGAAAGAGATGAAGATTACAACCGCAGACGAGACGGTGTACGCTACGGCGGGCGTACATATCCGGGAGTCATACTCTACGGATTCGAAGGTAGTTGGATCTCTGGCAAAGGGAGATTCGATCAAGCGCACAGGAATCTGCGCGAACGGGTGGTCGCGTGTGTCCTACAAAGATGCAGATGCATATGTATATGGCGATTATCTGACCACGACAAAGCCGAAGGCAGATGCCCCGGCGGCGAAGACAGACGGTTCGGATCCAAAGACTCCGCAGAAGGGAGATGAAGCGGCGCCTGTGAAGAGCCAGCCTGCAGAAAGCGAGCCGGAGGAAAGCGAACCGGAGGAAAGCGAACCGGAAGATAGTGAACCGGCAGAAAGCGAGCCGGAGAAGAGCGAGCCGGAAGACAGTGAACCGGCAGAAAGCGAGCCGGAGGACAGCCAGCCGGAAGAGAGTCAGCCACAGGAAAAGAAGCAGGCGACCGGTACCGTGGAGGATGCTTCGATGAATACGCTGACGGTGCAGGTGGACGGACAGAATTATACGGTAAATATCTCAGACGCACAGCATGAGTATGCCAATGGAATCCAGACGGGCAATAAGGTGACAATTACTTATATCGGCGATCTGTCGGATTCAGACGTGCAGATTGTTAAGGTCACAGATTCTGATCCAAACACCGCTGCTTCGGATGCGGTATATACCGGGAAAATTACGGATGCCACAACGAACACGATTACGATTCAGACAAATGACGGCGCGACGATGACCTTTGACAAGAGCGAGGCAGATGATGAAGTGGGCGATCTGGAGGTCGGAATCAGCGTGAGCATAGTGGCGGATGCGTCAGCTTCCTCATCGGATGAGACTATTATGACCGCAAAAAAAATAAAGACAGGGGAATAAATAATATGCTCCCTCCTGAGTGACAGGTTTTATTCTTTTACTTGTCCGCCTGGAAGGGAGCATATCAATATATTGCAGCAGGAAGGAGATTTTTTATGCAAGGAAAACTTAAAAACGGATTTGGAAAAACCAGACATTCAAAAATCAGACGGTTGCCTGTTATGTTAGTGCTATGCATGACATTTGTGCTGTGTTCGGTGATGGGGGGTCAGTATCTGCGGCAACCCGTCCTTCAGATATCGCGGATAATACCAAATATCACGAAATGCTGACAGACGGTATTTTTTTCAGTGAAACAAGCTGGGACGGCGTTGATGCTGATGATAATCCTTTGGGAAAAGTTGAAGTAGGTCTTTATACCACATACTGTGACTTCGCCGCACCCCAACCTTCGTATTATCAAACAAAAAGCGATAATGTGTTGGAGCTTAACGGTTATTCAGGGCATTATCCTGAAACCATATATCAGAAAGTAAAGGTGCTTCCGGGTAGTAAGGTCCATATTTCTTATCAGTACATTACAAGAAATAAGGTTGCAACAATAGGTGAACAGTCTATGCTGCTTTCCGTGGTTCCTGCGGCTTCTTTTGGCAGCACGGCTGTTGTTAAAGAAGATCAGCTTACGAGAGAAATTTTTGCAAACAACAAGCTCGATGATGTAACCAAGCTTAGCGGTAGCGCCACTGTTTCAGACGGTATTATTATCGCCGGCGACACGTGGTCTGAAATATATGCGGCGTATACGGTGCCGGATGATGTGTATGAAGTATATGTCGCCTTTCATGGGCTTACGCCAACCGGCTCCTCCGACTCCTTCGGCTCCGGAAACATCCTCGCTTATGCTTCTGCCAGAACGGCAACGATCGATACCGTTTATGTCAGCGCCAATGGCAGCGACGCCAGCGGGAATGGTTCTGAGAGCAGTCCGTTCCAGTCTCTTGAGCTGGCCAGCTATTGGGTCAGCGAAGGCGGGACAATCGTTCTGCTGGATGATGTAAGCGGAGATATGACGGCAGATAAAAAGTTTACTTTAGATTTAAGCGGTCATTCGGTTACCGGTAATCTGACCGTTAATGCCTCCGGCAATCTGAAGATAACAGACAGCAGCGATGACGGAACCGGAAACGGGACTGGAAAAATCACTGGAAATGTG
>CAZPXF010000040.1:0-17600 GCA_964590945.1 uncultured Lachnospiraceae bacterium
GATCATTGCATCGATATTGGCCGCATCAGCAAGAACCTGGTTTACAGCATCCTCTTTGAAGACGCAGGTTCCGCCGTTTCGCTTGCAGCCAAAACAGGAAATGCAGTCCTGCAAGGGTTTGCTGCCAAGCCAGAGCATTTCTGTTTCAATACCTGATTTTGTAAGTACAGAAGCAATTTCATTCAGTGCCACATCAGTACAACCGTGTTCATGCGGACTGCCATTGATCAGTAATACTTTACCCATAAGATCCTCCGGTTTTATTTAAAATTTATACGTGGTTCTGTTTTTCAGAAATTCTGTAAACGGATACAGCGTTTTGACTGAGCATGAGCGCTTTCTCGTCTTCATCCACGTCCAGTTCTTTCACAAATGCCGGGCCTTCGGTCATCCATACCTGTTTTACCGGATAAGAGGAGCCGTAAATAATATGGTCCGCACCCAGGATTTCTGCAGCAAGCTTCAAACAGGCCTTTCCCCATGGCTGAGCATGCGACATCTCAAAATAGATATTATTTGCGAGCCATTTACGGACATTTTCCGTGTTTGTCTCAAATCGTCCGCCTCCGGAATCACGCGGCATCAGCATTTCTTTAAATGTAAAGTATCCGCCGCCCAGCATCGAGTGGATCATTTTAAGGTCGGGCAGTTCGCCAAACATACCGCTGAACAGTTCGCGGCCAATTGCTGTAATCTGATCCTGACAGCGCCCAAAAGACCGGCGCAGGTTGTTGTAATCGAGCAGTGAGCCGTTGTCAACCGGGAGCGGGGTGTGATGTACGTAGACAGGAACCTTCCGGTCATTGACGTGGCGGAAGAACCTGCGGAACATCGGATCATCGAGATAATGATTTCCGTAGTGTGCCGAAACCTGTACGCCATGCATGTGCAGCTCATCAATACAGCGGTCAAGCTCCTTAAGAGACGCATCATCACCGTAGGGCGGTACGACTGCCAGCGCGGCCATGCGGCCGTTACTTGCAGCGGCATGCCTGGCAGCTGCGTCATTAAAGAAACGGCATAGTTCCAGGGTCAGCCATTCCTGGCAGCCCGGAAGCTTCATGACAGCGATGTCAACCCCCGCTTTATCCATATCAGCCAGCTGTACATCCATCTCATAGTCATTCTCAAAATAGTCAAGATTCGGGCAGCCGAACGGTTTTTCGATACGAAATGCGGTCTGGCCATCCTCTGTCTTAGTCACGATTGCGTGAACATCGTATTCATTTGGAACCGCACGGCAGAACGCATCGCGGATCTCAGGATCAGTAAAGAGCTCCTTCGGGAGCCAATAAACATTAGAATCAATTATCATATGATATAAACCTCTCAAGAAAATGTGTAGATCAGCCTATCTGCAGGCCGCCTGAAAAATTGAAGATCTGTCCTGTGACAAAGGCGGATTCTTCACTTGCGATATAGGCAACGAGTGCGCCAAATTCATCTGCGGTTCCAATATGCCCGACCGGAATCGAATCTGCGATAGACGTCACATCGAAATCTGTTTCTTTGTGCGGGGCATGGTCATTGATGACACCGCTTCTGGCGATGCAGTTGACCGTAATGCCCTCGGAGGCAAGTGCGCGTGCAAGACATTTTGTCATCGTGAGGACACCGCCGCGTGCAATGCTGTCGATGATATTTTCGTTCAGGTTTCCGTTCTGTGCCCCGGCTGTTGCCGTCAGGATCATGCGGGGCACCTTGCTTCTTCTCAGGAAGGGCAGTGCGGCTTGCATCATGAGGAACGGATCTGTGACCTGATGCGTGAGCTTATCATTTAATTTCTCTTTTGATAGCGTTTCGATGGGAGCGGCAGCGTTGAGTCCGCCGGTCGTATTGATAACGACATCAACGGAACCGAATTTGTTTTCGATATCACTGAAGACAGCGCCGTCCCCATTTTCATTGCTCACAGCGACGATTTGTCCGGGGCAGTCTTTCAGTTCCTCGATGATATCCGCTGCATTTGCCGGATCATGGGTGACCATAACGACATTCATGCCTCCCTGTGCCAGCGCCCGGACAGCGCCGCGGCCGATATTTCCGGTTGCGCCTGCGAAGACGCAGGTTCTTCCTTTTAATGTTTGCATAGTCATTTATCTCCCTTTGCATCAGCGGCAAATCTGGTAAACAGATTTGCCGCTGTGGTGTTACGATTCAGTGTATGCCTGAATGATAGAATGCCAGTTTTCCAGTCTCGATAAGACTTGGCGTATCGGCCTTTTCCAGTGCAGGACAATTGTTAAACGCGAATTTATCAATTTTTTTCACACCGGGAAGAGAAATCTCTTTCAGGTTTATACAGCCTTCAAACGCACTTTCGCCAATCTCTTCCACAGAATCCGGGATGTGTACTCTTGTAAGCTGTGAACAGCCGTAAAACATCTCCGCGCTGATTTTCTTAATTCCGTCCGGAATCGTGATTTCCGCAAGACCGGAACAGTTGTAGAAAGCTTTGTCGCATATTTCCTCAATTCCTTCCGGAAGAACCATCTCTGTGACGTTCGCGCAGCCATAAAAAGCGCCCTTGCCGATTTTTTTCAGATTCTTCGGGAGATCGATGCTGTCAAGAGCAATACAGTATGCGAATGCGCGGTCCTCGATTTCTTCTACGCTTTCCGGCAGCACAACATTTTGCAGAGAATGACAGCCGCTGAAGGAACCTTTCCACACCTTCTTTGTACCTTCCGGAAGTACAGCGGTTTTCAGTCCGCTTGCTCCGTCATAGGCAAGCATTTCGATTGTCTCAATGCTTTTCGGGAAATTCATGCCGCCGGGGCCCATGCTGTCGGAGCCCGTAAATGCACGGCGGTGAAGATATTTCACACTATCCGGGACATGGAGTCTGCGAAGGCCGCGGCTTCCGCCGATCCCGCTCGGGTAGATTTCTTCCAGGCCTTCCGGAAGAATGAGCTCACGGCAATTCATATTCCCGTCAAAACAAAACGGAGGAATGACTTTGACGCTCCTGGAAACATATACCCGCTCTACGCCGCAGTTGCAGATGCATCCGCGCCCGAGTTCTTCTACACTGTCCGGCATGATGAATTCCTTCATATTGAAAGTCCAGCGGAATGCATAGTCGCCGATCTTCTTCAGAGTAGACGGAAGAACGACATGTTCAATGTTTGCACTTCCGCAAAAAGCGGATTCCCCGATTTCCGTAACGCCTTCCGGAATGACAACCGTTGTTTCGTTCTCTTCGGGAGTATAACGGATGACAACATTGTCCTTGATTTCTAATGCCATATTGATACCTCTTCCTTTCTGTTGGATACTGTTACTTTACAAGTGATGCATTGTAAAGGACACTGTTGTTGTTTACATAGTGGAGTCGGAAGTCATCTTTGCTTTTCTTTCCGTGGAATGTCATTTCGGCGGGAATATCACCCTCTGTCTGGCCTTTGATGATTTCCTCAACTGCCTGTGCGATATTTTTTGCGACCGCAATATCAAAAGGCATCGGAGACGTCGAGCAAAAGAATTTTGTAGAAGCATCCGACTGTTCAATGATCTTATTCAGACCTTGCAGATATTCTTTCAGCCCTTCGCGGTTCACTCCGGGCAGATAAGTCGTGTCAATTGACAGCGATTCGCCGGTGAACATGAAATGATCCGTATCGTTGCCCTTTACAGAAAGAGCGATGCTTCCCGGCGTATGTCCGGGAATATCGATAACCTCGATATGTACGCCGCCGAGATGGAAGTTATCAACATCACCCGGGCAGCGAAGAATGTCCGGATGATCGTATGCCATGAAGTTTACGGAACTGTTATCGATGAACATGTCGTCGCAGTATTCCTTCAGGATGGGATTGTCTCCGGTCTGCTTTGCCAGAACGCTTCTGCGGTGTGACTCGCTGATGCATTCCTTTGCCATCTCAAGATCTTTTTCAGAGATGAATACTTCATCAAAGACGCCTGCGCCGCCGACGCATTCAGGTACGCCGCTCGTACATACGCTCATGATCGCGAGCGGTGTGCCGATGAAGCTTTCTCTTGCGCAGACGGCTTCCATATATTTTCGGATGTCCCCGACTGCTCCGGTACCTGTGTCAATGGCGATCATACGTTCCCGTGAATAGACCAGGCCGATCGTGCGGCTTTTCTGCGGCGCATAATTTTCGCTGAAGATAAATACTTTGGTATCATATTGTTTACTGCTAAAAAATTTAAATTTTTCCTGAAAGTTATCCATAAATTGTGCCTTCCTTTTTGGATAATGTTGTGAAATGGTTTCTGACAGTGAAACGGACGTGCAGCGTCCGGATCAAAATGGAAAGATGAAATCCTGTGCAGCAGATCTTGTAATGCTGAAGCCATTTTAAGAAAAAAAACCGTCCATGTAAAGTATCCGGACGGTTTTTGCACATAATTTCACAAAAATCAGATGAATAAGAGCAAAATATGAAACTATGATTATGCAGAATCATTTTTTCTTATTTAATTTTTCGTTTCGTTTCAGTACCTCTGTCGCGGTTTCCGTATCGCTGATCAGGACATTGATGAGTCCGCCGCGCAGAGCTCCTAAGATCGCGTCGACGCGGTTGGATCCGCTGGCGATACCGACAGTCATACGGTTCCTGCGGATTTCTTCCAGGGGCATTGCGACGCAGTTGCTGTTCCATTCACTGTTGATGGCGTACCCGTCGATCCCGTAATACTGTGCGCAGATACTTCCAACCGCAAGGTTTTTCTGCAGCTGCGCAAAGTGCTTTTCCGTCTGATAAGTGTACCATTTGCAGTTTTCGGTCATATCGAGGTTTCCGATGCCCGTGAAGATAATATTGCATTTTTTCATCAGGTCGAAGACCGTTTTATTTGAAGGTTCCGTGAGCAGATAATCGCGCACATGGGAGTCACTGACGTAGAGCGGGGCGTTCAGATAGTGGCCGATACCGGGATAAATATCAAGCAGAAGAGAGATCAATTGCCGTGATTCTGCGTGCATATAAATATTGGAAAATGAACCCATGAGCTGAACAGCGTTTATGTAGCAATTGTTTTTCTTGCGGAGTTTTTTGCACATTTCCAGTATTGTTGTACCGTTTGTAAGCCCGATAACCTGATTTCCTTTTATTATATCGGAAGCGTAATCTGCGGCAAAGTCTGTGACCGCGTGAAAACTGGACTCGGTATCGCTGCCTTCGAAGCAGGTGATGATGATAGCGTCTTTAAGCCTGAAGGTGGAACAGAGCTTCTTTTCGACAAGCGACGCCCGGTCAAAGACCTGCCGCACATTGATTTCAACAATGCCAAGCTCCTTGGCGGCCTTCAGAAGCCGGGAGATCTTAGAACGCGAAAAGAAGAGCTTATCCGCTATCTCCGGCTGCAGCATGCCAAGATCATAGTACATATGCGCGACCTGAGATACCAGTGCGTAGTCTTTCCGCGTAATCTGTTCATCATTTCTTTCATTTGTATTTTTATCTGCCACAACCGTAACCTCCGAAAGGTGTTTTCCCCCAAATGGAGCCAGCGAATCGCCTCATCAAAAATGACTCCCGCAATTCTATTACAATAAAGTAATCATAACACAGAAAGCGTGAAAATGTCTACCACCGGTCTGTTTTTTGGCTTTTTTTTAGAGAATGTGCTCAGATGATGCCTGTGCATTTATGTAAAAAGCATGTGATATATGATAGGAGGACCTGCTGATATGGCCGGATATTTGCACAAATTTTCCATACCGGGTGATGAATCAGCCACGAAATCCCATAATTTTTGAAAATCAGTGAAATTATGTGCAAAAGAGGCCAGTTTCATTGACGAAAATATGTGCAGGATGATATAATGTGCCACAGCAGACAAGGAAAGATGAAAAAAAGTGCAGAAGATGTAACTGGTAACCTAGCAATAAAAAAGGAGGTCGTAATTGGGAGAAGACAAACAAAGGAAAGGGACTGCCGAATATGTTCCGGCATCCGGCAGCAAAGCTGGAAATTCGGATCAGATTACGAGAGCTTATCTCGATTCCCTGCTTCTTGAGTTCCGGCACATGGGAAATGAGATTCCGGACACGGGAGTAAAGCTCCTTGGACAGGAGCTTCCTACGCCGGTGATGGCCGGATCGCTCACACTCTTTGAACGGATGAATCCGGAGGGAGCCGCTGGTTTTGCGAGAGCAGTCAAAGCGGCGGAGACGATCATGTGGGCCGGCTGGATGGAGGACGAGACTTTTAAAGAGATCACAGATACCGGCGTGAAAGCGGTCAGAGGGATCAAGCCCTTCGAAGAGGAAGATAAGATTTTTAAGGCGATCGAAGTTGCAAGAGATAACGGAGCAGTTGCCATCTCCATGGATATCGATCACTGCTTTGGCGATTCCGGAAAAGACTGTGAGTTTGCACTCGGTAAGCTTGAACATAAAACCCTGGAACAGCTGCAAAGCTATGTGGACGCGGCAGGAAAGCTTCCTTTCATATTTAAAGGAATCCTGAGTACCGACGACGCAGAGAAATGTCTTGGGCTCGGAGCGGCGGGCTGTGGGGTCTCGCATCACAAAGGGATCTGGAGTTACGCGGTTCCACCGCTTCTCGTACTTCCGAAAATCAGAGAGGCTTCCCGGGGAAGGCTGGAGCTCTTCGCTGATTGTGGACTCAGGGATGGGGTAGATGCTTTTAAGGCGCTGGCACGGGGCGCGGACGGCGTCTGCGTTGCAAGGCCGCTGATGGCCGCATACAGTAAAGGCGGGCCACAGGCAGTCACGGATTATCTGAAGCAGATGACCGAAGAACTTGCTGGAACAATGGCAAAGACGGGCGCAAAGGATATCCGCAGTATCGATCCATCGGTATTATATACAAGAACATGGTAACCCCCATGCGCTTTGAGCGTACCACTGCGCATGAAAGTGGCATGAAAGTGCTATCGCGCATGAGTGCATCCCTGAACTCAATTTTCCACTTCGCGGAAAAGGGTACGTTCACTGTAAATAAATCAATATGATAATTTTGATAATTTGCCTTCGGGCTAATAATAAAAAGAAAAGGAGAATAAGAACATGAAAAAGAGAATTGCAAGCGCACTGATTTCCGGCACAATGGCAGTCAGCCTTCTGGCTTCTGTCCCGGCTTATGCGGAAGAGAACGCAAACCTTACAGAGCTTGTCCAGCAGGAGACAATGGCAGACAGTGTCTCCATCGGTATCAGCGAGGATCCACAGTCCCTGCAGCCATTCGGCGGCCCGAAAGATGCAACTTTCTGCTATGAGACGATGGGTACGAGAGATACATTTGCAGGTGAGTTTTATGGCGTTCTGATGGAGAGCTGGGAGCAGACCGGCGAAAAAGAATTCACGGCAAAGATTTATGATTATATCGTCGACCAGGCAGGCAATCCACTGACCGCATCTGATGTCGCATTCAGCTGGAATAAGGCAAAAGAGGTCGGAGAGCTTGGCGAGATCAGCGCTGTGGAATCGATCGAAGCGGTTGATGATTATACGGTTAAATTTACATGGGCAAACGAACCGACACTGGGAAGCTTCGAGTCTATGATGTCAGATGTATTTATCGTTACGGAAGCGGCTTACAACGCAAGTGAAGACGGAATGGCTACCACGCCGGTCGGAACTTCACCGTACAAACTTACCAATTATGTCAGCGGTGTGGAACTCGATTATGAATATACGGGCAGCTACTGGCAGAAAGACGAGCTCTGCAAGACTCCTGGACAGATCCACAATGTTCAGAACATTAAACTGCAGCTGATCCAGGAATCCGCGCAGATGACTAATGCGCTGGCTACAAACCAGATAGATCTTACTGCAAAGGTTTCTTCTGAGGATATTCCGAATTTCGCAGAGGGCGGCCAGTATTCTTCTGTATATAATGTGGACCTTGTTAATAATGATTCCGGTTATGCGCTGATCCCGAACTGCTCTGAGGAGAGCCCGCTTCATGACGAGAATCTTCGTAAGGCAGTATTCTGGGCAATCGACACAGCAATGATGGAGACGGCGCTTCTCGGAGACGGCGGACAGGTCAATATTGTGTTTGGTGACTCCCGTTATCCGGATTACAACTCAGCATGGGAAGAGAACTATATGGGCGCTGATCTTGCGAAGGCGCAGGAATATCTGGCAGCATCTGAGTATCCGGACGGCTGTGATCTTGTACTCCATATGTCCAGCGGCCTGCTTCTGAAGGACAGCATGGCAGAGCTTATCCAGGCATATCTTGCACAGTTGAACATCAACGTTGAGATCAAATCCATGCCGATCGGCCAGTATCTCCAGAACGAGGGAGATCCGGCAGGCTGGGATCTGGGACTTGCAAACTTCTCCGCACCGGATTATCTGATCAATGTCTGGATCAAACTCTTTGACGCAACAGGCAGTGGGACTACAAAGAACTTCATCGCGGATGAGGGACTGCAGGCTCTGATCGATACGGCGGCTTCCATCGACGGACATACGGAAGAAGCGATGACGGAACTCTTTAATTATCTGAATGAACACGCATATGTATATGGACTCATCCAGCCGTACAATAATGTTGTTTACAATAAGGACAAGATTTCCGGCTATGTGTTTGATATGAATATCAGACTTGCTCCGGGTGCATTTACCTTCAACTGATAAAAGTATCCCAACGAAACAAATATAGATAAGTAAAACACGGCGCTGTATTTTCATATGGAAACAATGGGAAGACAGCGCCTGTATTTCACAGACGCAATCGACTTTCATGCGTAGTGGTGCCTGCGAAGCAGGCATGTAAGTTTAGATAGAAAGCGGGGACATATATGTGGAAATACGTACTGAAACGGCTGCTGATGATGTTATTTGTCGTTCTCGGCGTCGCTATCCTGATCTTTACAATCATGTATTTTACACCAGGTGATCCTGCTCAGATCATGCTCGGCAGTACGGCGACAGAAGAACAGATTGCCGCGAAGCGGGCAGAGATGGGGCTCGATCAGCCTTATATCATCCAACTTGGGAAATTCTTAGTGGATACGGCAAAGTTGGATTTTGGAACATCTTATCTTTATGGAACCCCGATCCTTTCGGAATTGAAAACGAGATTCCCGAGGACACTGATCCTCGCGCTTTCCTGTATGCTGGTTTCGCTTCTGGGGATTCCACTTGGCGTCATAGCCGCGGTGCATCAGGGAAAATGGCAGGACAGGACCTCCATTCTGGTTTCTATGCTTGGTATTTCAATTCCTGGTTTCTGGCTGGCTCTTATGATGGTTTTGCTCTTCTCGGTAAAGCTTGGCTGGCTGCCTCCATACGGCATCGGCGGCCCGGAGTATTATATACTCCCCATTATCTCCAATTCCATTGGCTCCATTGCAATGAATGCGCGGCAGACGAGATCCGGTATGTTGGATGTCATCCGTTCGGACTACGTCACCACGGCGAGGGCAAAAGGCGTGAAGGAGCGCGACGTTATTTATAAGCACGCGCTGAAAAACGCATTGATCCCGATCATTACGCTCCTCGGAAGCGCGTTCGGGGCCTCTCTGGGCGGGACGGTTGTGACGGAAACGATTTTCGTTATGCCAGGTATCGGACTTTATATGACGAACGGTATCAATAATCTTGATTATCCGATCGTCCGCAGCTGCGTTGTTATTCTGGCGATCATCTTCAGCTTTATTATGTTGGCGGTGGACCTGATCTATGCGATGGTCGACCCGCGAATCAAAGCAGAGTACATAGGAAAGTGAGGGAAGGATTATGGCAAAGACAATTACCGCATCTGGCCAGCGGGTCAAAAAAACCAGCCAGACGGGGGAAGTGATGAAACGCCTCTTCGCAAACAAGAGCGCGACGATCTGTATGTTTATCTTCTTTGCGATCATACTTGCAACGATTTTTGCTCCGATTCTTGCGCCATATGATCCGGCCTTTATGGACGCGACGGCGATCTATTCGGGGCCGACGCTTGCGCACCCCTTCGGATGTGACAAGCTTGGAAGAGATATCCTTTCCCGTATGCTTTATGGAGGAAGATATTCGCTGTCCCTTGGTATTCTCGGGGTACTTCTTTCGTTGGTCCTCGGGATGGTGTTCGGAGCGATCGCCGGCTTCTTCGGACAGGTCGCGGATAATGTGGTCATGCGTATCATGGACATTATCCAGGCAATCCCGGGAATGCTTTTATCGATGGTCATATCGACCGTTCTCGGGCCTGGATTTATTAATACCATTATCGCGCTTTCCATCGGCGGTATACCGATGAACTGCCGTATGCTCCGCAGTTCCATCCTGCAGATCCGGAGCAGCGAGTATGTGGAAGCGGCGAGTTCGATCAATTGTTCACAGCTCAGAATTATTGTAAAACATATCATTCCGAATTGCTTTGCACCGCTTCTTGTCGGTTCGACCATGGGAATTGGCGGAACGATCATGCAGGCAGCTTCCCTTTCCTTTATCGGACTGGGCGTACAGCCGCCGACGCCGGAGTGGGGTGCAATGATCTCAGAAGGCAGAAATTTTGTTACAACGCATCCGCATCTGATCGCCTTCCCGGGTATCGTCATCGGGCTTGTCAGCCTTGTAGTTTGTATCTGGGGTGACGGCCTGCGTGATGCGATGGATCCGAGATTGAAGAAATAAGCGGAGGAAACGAAGATGAGTGAAAAGAACGGGAAATTTTTGTCAATAAAAGATCTCGTCGTGGAGTACACGTCCGGCGGACAGATTGTGCATGCCGTAAATGGTGTTTCCTTTGATCTGGAAAAAGGAAAAACACTGGGTCTCGTAGGAGAGACCGGCGCCGGCAAAACGACGATTGCAAAGTCAATTCTTCGGATCCTTCCGGAACCGCCTGCCAGGATTAAAAGCGGTGAGATCGTGCTTGACGGCCAGGAACTGCTGAAAGCGGAAGAGAGTGAGATGCTGAAGATCCGTGGGAATAAGGTTTCTATGATCTTCCAGGATCCGATGACAGCGCTGAATCCGGTAATGACAGTGGGTGAGCAGATCGCAGAGGCAGTTGAGCTCCATCAGACACACGACAAGGCAAAAGCAAAAGAGCAGGCGATCAGGATGCTGGAGATGGTAGGGATCCCGGCAGAGCGCTATAAAGAATACCCGCACCAGTTTTCCGGAGGTATGAAACAGCGTGTTGTGATCGCAATGTCATTGGCCTGCAGTCCGGAGCTGCTTTTGGCGGACGAACCGACGACGGCACTGGATGTGACGATCCAGGCGCAGGTACTGGATATGATCCGTGATCTGCGGGACCAGTACCAGATGGCGATGATCCTGATTACGCATGACCTCGGAGTAGTCGCGGGAATCTGCGATACAGTGGCGGTTGTATATGCCGGTGAGATCATTGAATATGGGACAAAGGAAGAATTGTTTGATCATCCGACCCATCCGTACACCAACGGTCTGTTCGACTCCCTGCCGAAGCTGACGGGAAAGATTGAGAGACTGAGACCGATCGACGGTATGCCGCCGGATCCCACAAATCTGCCAGAAGGCTGCCATTTCAGTCCGAGATGTCCTTATGCAACAGAGAAATGCAGAACGGAGCGTCCGGATCTGGTATCACTTGGAGGAGAGCATTTGTGCAGATGCTTCCACCCTGACAGGAGGACAGACGGATGAGTACATGTGTTGAGATCAAAAATTTAAAAAAATATTTTAATGTTTCCAGGGGACAGCTTCATGCGGTCGACGACATCTCCTTTAAAATTGAAGAAGGACGGACGATGGGAGTGGTCGGAGAATCGGGCTGCGGAAAATCGACGCTGGGGCGTACGATTATCCATCAGCATGAAAGTACAGCGGGGCAGATCTTCTTCAAAGGTGAGGACGTCACGCATGTAAAGGGAAAGAAACTGAAAAACCTGCGTGAACATATGCAGATCATTTTCCAGGATCCTTATTCCTCTCTGAATCCGCGTTATACCGTGGAAGAAACCCTGAAAGAGCCGCTGGTGCTTTCCAGGCGCTTCAAATCCAAAGGTGAGATTGCGGATGAAGTGACACGGCTGATGGAACTGTGCGGGATTGACGAGCGTCTGAGGCTTGCCTATCCGCATGAAATGGATGGCGGCCGCCGGCAGAGAGTAGGGATCGCCAGGGCATTATCGCTGAACCCGGATTTTATCGTCTGTGACGAACCGGTTTCCGCATTGGACGTATCCATCCAGGCACAGGTGCTGAATCTGCTGGAGGATCTGCAGGAGAAGAATCATCTGACCTATATGTTTGTAACGCATGATATGTCAGTTGTCCGTCATATTTCCAATGATATCTGTGTGATGTATCTCGGACAGCTTGTGGAGACGGCTCCGACGATGGAACTCTTTGAAAAGCCGCTGCATCCTTACACACAGGCGCTTCTCTCGGCAATTCCGTCTACCGATATCCACAATCAGCAACGGCGGATTGCCATGAAGGGTGAGATCACATCACCGATCAATCCGAAGCCCGGCTGCCGTTTCGCAGCGCGTTGTCCATACGCGACAGCAGCCTGCCAGCAGCCACAGAAGCTGCAGGAGGTTTCGTCCGGACATTTTGTATCCTGCTGCCGCGTGGGTGAGATCAATACCAGATAAACCATGATTGTAATTACTGACATTTTGTCCTAAAATATGGTAAAGCACGTCAGCGAATGTATGACACGGAAACGTGGGATGCCGCAGATCGTCCGGGAGGTTTATCACGATGAAAAGCATGCGCGAAAAGTATTTTGAAAATTATGAGAAAATACAGACTCCTGCCAAAAACGGGCGTGGATTCCGGACGGAATACCGATACAAAGGTTTTTGGTACGGCTGGGATATGGGAGCCCGTGACCTGAAGAAGCAGAAAGCGCGGTTCATCGTGACAGAGCTTCTGAGCGCACTCCTGCTTTTTACTGCGGCATTTCGTTCCGCGGAGCTCAATACGGTCCGTATAACGGCAGGATTCGCCGCGATATCTATGATACCGTGGATAGCCGAAATATGGGGAGTTTTCCGGTTTTCCGTGACAAAGAGCCCTATGACGGTCTCGGATTTTGACGAGATCAGGAACTGTATTACCGTAGGAAGTGTGGTTCGGGCCATCTTGCTGGTGATCAGCATGGCAGCCGGCATAGTCGCTGTCCTGCGAACCGGGCATATGGGCATGGAGAATGGTTTTGTTTGCGCGGGACATTTGTTGTCCGCGGCCGCTTCCATTCTCATATTGCGCTGGTATACATCGCTTCGCTATAGCATTTTCCGGAATGAAAATGGAAAGAAAGGACAACAGATATGAATATTTTGGTAATTCGAATCAGTACGAACGATATGCAGGGAGTTATTTTTAATGAGAGCTCGGACATCCGTTACCAGACAGAAGCAGATTATCAGCCGCAGCAGCTTGGGGAGGGTAACGTTGAGCAGAACCCCCTGGAATGGTCCGCGGCGCTCATGGAAGTGTGCAGGGATTGCATGCAGTTCCTGGAGTGGAACCAGGAGAGTCTTGAGGCGATCGTCTATACGTCGCAGAGATCCAGTGTGATCCCGGTCGACGAGAATGGGAAACCTCTCCGAAATGCGATCATGTGGAGCGATACGCGCAACGCATCCTATATCAGCAGTCTTATTCCAAAGGCGGCAAGGATCTATGAACTTTCGGGGAGTACGCCAAACGCCGTTTTCTCCGGCACAAAGATGCGCTGGATCATGGAGCATCAACCGGAGATCTATGCACAGACCTATAAATTCTGTACGGTTGGCGATTATCTGAATTATGTTATGACCGGTGAATTTAAGACAGACTATACCTATGGGAGCCGTTCCATGCTGATGAATATCGGACGCTTCGAATGGGATGAGGAACTGCTTGAGCTGATCGGCGTTGAGAAGGACAAACTCTGCGAGATCGTACCGCCGGGATCGATCACAGGATTTACGACGGAGTCTTTTTCGAAAAGCAGCGGGATTCCGACGGGTATCCCGGTCATTTCAGCCGGCGGCGACCAGCAGTGCAGCGCACTGGGGGCCGGAGTATTGGAAGAGAATTCGACAGAGATCACAGTTGGACCGGGAGGTTATATTTTCAGCTGCAGCGGTCAGAAACTGACAGATGTTTCGCGTGGCATTATGTGCAGTGCGCATGCGATTCCGGAAAAATATGTACTGGAATGTTCGATGATCAACAGCGATGATATCTATCGCTGGGTCAATTACCTCTTTTTTGGCGGGGATGATATGCATCCGAAGAATTTTGTGAAGATCGACCGCGCGGTTGATGAAACGCCGGTCGGCTCCCATGGATGTATTGCGATTCCCTATTTGTCAGGAAGGGGCACGCCGGATTGGAATATGCAGGCTTTTGGAGGTTTCCTGAATGTGTCGCTCGCGACCACAAAGGGAGATATGTCGCGAAGTGTGCTCGAGTCGATCGCGTGCGAGATGAGTAATATGCTGGAAGTTTTAGGCAGCTGCACGACGGTACCGGATGAAATTTTTCTTGGCGGATACCTGGTTCACTCGAGGGCGTTTTGCCAGATGATCGCGGATGCCTCCGGTATCGTTATGAAACGGAATCTGACGCCGATTGCGCAGACTTCGTTCGGAGCCTTCATTGTCGCGTCGGTGACACTTGGAATCTATGGGAGATATGAGGACTCTTTCGCCCGCGGAAGGCAGCATATCCGTTATAAAACCTTTGAACCGATTGCAGAGAACCATAAGGTATACAGTGAACTGCGCGGTCGGATCAATGATCTGTACAGGCGACTTGTGGATCCTGTGTATAGGCAATGATGGAATCCTGCGGTTTATATCGGAACGGGAATCGGAGCGTCTGTCAGAGTGGATAGAAGATCCAGGATGGAGATAGATGAGAAAAGACAGGAGGACATAAAATTTATGTCAGGATATAGTGAGATAAAAAGGACTTATGTTAAGATTGGCGAGCGGATGGGAAAGGTCCCGGCCATGATTTACGAACCGAGATTACTGAATGAAAAGAGCCGCATCGCAGTGGTTGTGATGCATTCGGACGGCGATTATTTTGAATTTTCACCGACGATTGCCCTGGCGGAGCGGGGATACCGCGTATTTGCGGCGCACTTTGAGGATCCTTCCATTCCGTTGGATGAAAAGGTGGAAGAGCTGGCGCTTGTATTTAACTTTGCGAAAAACTATAACGGCATAGAGAAGGTCCTGATTCTGGGGCACAGCGGCGGAGCAACACTGATGAGCGCCTATCAGAGCATTGCCGAGAATGGACGTTCGGTTTTCCAGGGGGATGAGAAGATTATCCGATTGAAGGATGGACCGGTATTCGCTCCGGCAGACGGCGTGTTGTTTCTTGATTCCAATTTTGGAAATGGCGCGATGAGTCTGTTGTCTTTGGATCCGAGTATCATCGATGAGACAGACGGTGTAAAACGTGACCCGGAACTGGATCTGACAAATCCGGCAAATGGATTTGATCCGGCCGGTTGTCATTACGAAGATGCGTTTATTAAAAAGTATCTGAAAGCACAGGGCGACCGTATGAACCGCCTGATCAGATATGCACAGGAGAGAGTGGCGCTGGTCGATGCGGGCAAGGGACGTTTTGCGGATGACGAGCCGATGATCGTGCCCGGCGGGACTCAGATTGCCCCGATGAATAAGCTTTTCCCGCAGATGCCGAAATTCTTTTCGCACACGGAGAAGGAGTGGGAGCTGATCCATAAGGATGGCAGTATCACGACGCAGATCGTACCATGTGTACGTGACGCGAGGCCGGCTATGGAGACGGCCAGCAAGTATCGCATGGGGTCGCTTATCTCTACCGTAAAGACGTTCCTGAAGTCCTCGGCGGTTGTTGCGCTTCCGGAGTTTGGCTATGATGAGACGACACTTTACGGCGTGGACTGGGATTCCAGTTACTGTGTGACGACTGGAAATGTTGCGCACATCGCGAAACCGATGCTCCTGATGGGTATGACGGGAAGTTATGAGTATATCGCTGCGGAACATATGTATAACCGCGCGGTAAAATGCCAGGATAAGACTCTTGCGTTCGTGGAGGGCGCGAGCCACAACTTTGTTGCAAATGAAGCGACTGGCGGTATCCATGGAAACGACTGGGGCGACACGGTGAAAACCTGTTTTGACTACGCAGACAGATGGATTGAGGCGAGGTTCTTATAAAATCCTGAGATGGAAACGCAGTCCATTTGTTCAGAAAAGATGGTGGAAACGATATGGCAGATAAAATTGACTTTTCGGCAAAGCACGACATTCTCATACTGAATCCGGATGGGACTGTTCAGCCGATGGATGAACCATATTTTCAGGAAACACAGATAGCGAAAAATACCTGGCAGATTCTGAGTGACGGCGATTACAGTTATCTCGTCGCGGGAAGCGATGCGGCAATCTCCATTGACACCGGCTATGGGTGTGGAAATATCCGGGAGTTTGAACAGACATTGACGCAGGCGCCGGTCCGCTATGCCGCAAACACGCATGATCATTTTGACCATACGGCGGGGAATGCTTATTTTGAGGCAGTATTTATGTCGGCAGCGACCGAACCGCTTGCGACTATTCCCTATCCGAGCTTTGCGGGAATAGAATTTCCGAAAGCGTCAGAAATTCATATTGTGGAAGATGGCGATGTCATCGATCTGGGAGATCGTAAGCTTCTTGTCATTTCGATGCCGGATCATGCGGTGGGAAGCCTGCTTTTCCTGGACGAAAAAGAACGGCTCCTGTTCGCGGGAGACGAGATCGGGGATTTCAAACGGATCAATGGTACCGTGGCTCATATTCAGGAACAGCTTCAGCGGCTGATGAGTTTCCGCGATCGATTTGACACAATTTGCGCAGGTCCCGGTATTTTTCCGGCTGATATGGCAGACCGTCTTCTGGAGGCGGTAACGCTGATTTTAGACGGCAGCGAGGGAAAACCGGCGGAAGCCGGTTTGTATCGGGCGCCGGTTGTGCCTGGATACGAGGAACGTATGGTCTACATGCGCCGCGGTGCGCGTCCCGAGGATCTGCCGCCTGATTTTGACAGACAGGATCCCTTCAAACGTGTCTTTATGCACGCAGGGGTCGGAGTACAGTATGATGTGAGGATGATAAAATGAGTATACTTGTATTAGATGTTGGTACAACAAGCATGAGAGGGATTCTCTATGACGCGTGTGGGGAGAAGCTTTCTGCCGCGCAGTTTCCCAATCACGTGGAATTTCTTGCGGATGGCGTTGTGGAGGAGTCAACTGCCGACTGGGAAAACAATACGGCAGCGATTATCCGAGCGATCCTCGGAGATCCGTCTGTTGACCCGGATGCGGTTGAGGCGGTAGCGATCACATCACAGCGGTCCAGTATTATCCCGGTGGATAAGGATGGGAAACCTCTCATGGCTACGATCATGTGGCAGGACGTCAGAAACCGTGATATCTGCAGGCGGATTGAACGGCAGGATCCGGACACATTCGCAAAGACCGGGTCGCGTGTCAATACTGTGTTTTCAGGTTCGAAGATGACCTGGGTGCGCGAACAACGCCCGGAAATTTACGAACAGGTCCATAGGTTTGTGAATATCCCGGAATACATGAATTTTCTGATGTGCGGAGAATATGTATCCGATTACACCTATGCAAGCAGAAGCGGTCTTATGAATTTGCGCGGTAAGGTGTGGGATGAAG
>CAZPXF010000040.1:17700-19336 GCA_964590945.1 uncultured Lachnospiraceae bacterium
AAATATGTGATAGAGGCGAATGTGCTCGCCTGCAGTGCTGCCTATGACTGGCTCGGACGCCAGCTTTACGGGATGGAACCGATCGATTACAGTTATCTGGAGCGTGAGTTGAAATCATTCCCGCAGGTGACGGAATGTCTGGTAATCCCTTATATCAAAGGGCGTGGGGTGCCGGACTGGAATGCAAACGCGAAGGCCGTTTTTTATGGCATTACGCTTGCAACAACGAGGACAGAGATTTTCAAAAGCTTTCTTGAAAGCCTGTTTCTTGAATTCCGGAATCATCTTGATATATTCCGGAAATATGTGCCGCTCGGAACAATTTATGTAAGCGGCGGAATGACGAAAAGTGAAACCATCAATCAGCTGCTTGCGGATGTCATCGGTATGGAGATTGTAGTACGCGACGACAGTGAAGCGACAGCACGCGGGGCATGGCTTGTGGCGTTGACAGGACTTGGCTATTACAAAACAGTAGATGAGGCGATCCATTCTGTAAAGGGTGCAGGAGCAGAACATCACTATAAGCCGGATCCGGAGAAAGCGGCGGCCTATCAGAAAAAGCAGCTCAGAATGAACGCGCTGTATCAGAAAATTGAAAATGAGTGACGCACTTTGTAGACAGCGGTGTGAAGATATCCTCTATTGGTTTAGGAAGATGGTGATTATTTGATTCGGACTGAGACGAAGAAAGGGGCGGCGCCGGTGATGGATCTGGTGCATGGGAGCGTCGGCAGGACGCTCTTTTTCTTTTCCCTTCCATTTATGTTAAGTACGCTGCTTCAGACACTTTACTCTACGGTCGATACGATCATTGTGGGACAGTTTCTTGGAAGCGAGGGACTTTCCGCGGTGGCGAACGGAACACAGCTCATGCAGATGGCCTATATGATCTGTATAGGATTCTCCAGCGCCGGACAGGTCCTGATCGCGCAGGCGAAAGGAGCCGGGGAATACGATAAGCTGCAAAAGATTGTCGGAACCTTATTTTTACTGGAGACGATCCTGTCGTTTGTGGTTGGAGGAGCCTGCCTGATTTTTGTGGAACCGCTGCTCACCGTACTGAAAACGCCGACTGAGGCTTATGCGCAGGCCCGGTACTATATCATAATCTGCAGTATCGGTATCTTGTTTACAGGACTCTACAATATGTTCAGTGCGGTGCTTCGCGGCATGGGCGATTCCCGGCATCCGCTGATCTTTGTTACGATCGCGACGGGAGCCAATATTGTGCTTGACCTGCTTTTTGTGGCGGGTTTTCACTGGAATGTGGCCGGAGCGGCGTTTGCAACGATCCTCGGACAGGCGGCCAGTGTGGTCTTCAGCATCGATTATCTCAGAAAACACAGCCGGGAATATCGTCTGGACTTTTCGCTTCGGGAGCTGAAGCTGGTTCCCTCAATCGCGAAAAAGATCGTCAGCCTCGGTATTCCGATGGCAGTATCCGGCGCTGCGATCCAGGTCAGTTTTCTGTTCGTCTCCGGCATGGTAAACCGGCTTGGCGTGGATACCAGCGCGGCTTTTGGCGTCACACAGAAGATCCGAAGTATTCCGGGATTTATGGCGCAGGGATTTGGACAGGGCGCCACCAGTATGATCGGACAGAACTTAGGCGCTGGGAAAACTGAGCGCGTTA